>CALHUA010000112.1 GCA_938039915.1 uncultured Anderseniella sp. | reverse complement strand
ATCAATATGTTACTGTCGTCAGGCATTCATCAGTCGAGGGACGTTAATGCCTCCAACGATGTTGGAGGCGCATGTTCATCCTGTTTGAAAAAGTACCATACTAGTAAACATAATGATTGACACGTCAATTTTGACATGACTACTTTCTCAGTCGAACCCCATTTCAGAAGGGTTGTTCCAGAATGGTCTGGTGGCTTTTCGGGGCTAGTGGAGGAAAAAATGAACCTGATTAAAAATATGAGAAAACTCATGTCCGGCGCTGTTGTTGCCGGCATGGCCGTGCTTGCGGTCACCGCTGCCAAGGCGGAAGATATGACCCTGCGTGGCGCCAGCCTGTTCGACAATGAACACGCCTATTCCAAGACACTCATCAAGCTCGGAGAACTGGTCAACAAGGAGTACGGCAAGAAGGTCACCTTTGATCTGCGCGGCAATTCCGAGCTTGGCATCGAGCCTGACTATGTGAACTTCCTGACCCAGGGCGTGGCTATCGACTATGCTATTATCGCGCCGTCCAATCTGGCCCGCTTCGCGCCGTCGGTGCCGCTGATGGATATGCCGTTCGTGTTCCGCGATCTGGACCACTGGAACGCGGTTTTGTCCAGCGACGTGTTGAAGCCGCTGGAAGAAGAGCTGCTCAAGAAGGCGGACCTGATGATCATCGGCTATGCTGGTGGCGGTACCCGCAATCTGATCTCCAACAAGAAGATTTCCAACATCGAAGAACTGACCGGCCACAAGATGCGCGTCATGGGTGCTCCCATCCAGGCCCGCGTGTTTGAAGCCATCAAGGCGGCACCGTCAGCTATCGCCTATTCTGAAGTTTACAACGCGATTCAGACAGGTGTTGTGGACGGGCTGGAAAACGAGTCCGCCAGCCTGCTGCAGTACAAGTTCTTTGAAGTTGCGCCGCATATCACGCTGACCCAGCACTCGATCACGGTTCGCCCGATCATCTTCAGCGGCAAGGCCTTCCGCAAGCTGCCTGAAGATCTGCAGAAAGCCATTCTGAAGGCTGGCAAGGAAGCAGGCGAGTTTGGCCGTGCACTTGAATCATCGGAAGATTCCAAGAAGTTGGACCAGATGAAAGAAGCCAAGCAGATCGAGGTTCACGCCTTTGCCGGCCGTGAAAAACTGCTTGACCTGGTGACACCGGTCCAGGACGCCTATGCCAAGGAACTGGGCGCTGAAGACCTGCTGCAGGCTATTCGCTCGAAATAAATGCGGAGCCGGGAATTTCCCCTGTGGTAAGACTGACCGCAGGGGGAAACTTAGCCGGGTACTCGGGGAGGGGACGCCATGATCGAGAAGGCTCTTGAAGGCTTCTGTCAGTTGCTGCGCGTGATGGTGGGTGTCCTGGTAGCGGCGCTCATTGTGCCGGTTACCATGCAGGTACTGGCCCGCTATACCGGCATCATCCCGGTGTATCTGTGGACCGAGGAACTGGCGACCTATCTGTTTGTCTGGATGGTGATGCTGGGCTCGATCATTGCGGTATGGGAAGGCACCCATTTCGATGTGCACGTGGTGCGTGAAGCCACATCGCCGCTCGGTAAGCTGCTGCAAAAGGGCTTTGTGCTGCTGGTCATGTGCGTGTTTGCACTGCTGTTTGCCTATTACGGTATCGGCTATGCAAAATTCGGCTCTATCCAGACATCGGTTATGATGCAGGTCAACCTGCTGGTGATCTATATAACGGTGCCGTTTGCAGGATTTTGCTGGGCGATATTCGCCTTGTTCAGGTTGTGGCAGGCCGTTCAGGAATACCGCCAGGATCCCGGAAGGCATGCAGCATGATCATTTCAACCGGGTATGCCTGCCTCATTCTCCTGACAGGTTTCATCACACTGGTTGTGGCCCGTGTACCGGTCGCCTTTGCGCTCGGTATAGCCACAATTCCGCTGGTGGTGATGGACATCAGGCTGACGCCGTTCCTGATCATGGACCGGATGTTCAACTCCTATAACTCCTTCATTCTGCTGGCTGTCCCGTTCTTTCTGCTGGCGGCAAACCTGATGAACGGCGGCAAGATAACCGACAAGCTGATCGAGTTTGCCCGCGTGCTGACCGGTTGGCTGCCTGGCGGTCTCGGTCATGTGAACGTAGCGGTCTCGATGTTGTTTGCCGGTATTTCCGGGTCATCGACTGCAGACGCCGCCGGTTGCGGCAAGATCCTGATTCCGGCCATGAGCAAGCAGGGGTTCGACCCGCGTTTCGCAGTTGCCATAACCGCGTGCTCTTCCGTTATGGGTGTGATCATCCCGCCCAGCATCCTGATGATCGTGTGGGGCGGTGTGATGTCGATTTCAGTCGGCGCGCTGTTTCTCGCCGGTGCGGTACCGGGTCTGATGATCGCAGCCGCCCTGATGGCAACCGTCTATGGCTATGCCAAGGTGTATGACTATCCCACAGCCGGAAAACCGACTGTGGCTGAATTCTGGAATGCACTGAAAGGCGCCGGGTTGGCGTTGCTGACGCCGGTGTTCGTCATTGGCGGAATTGTGGGTGGCGTCGTCACACCAACAGAAAGCGCAATTATTGCAGCGTTTTATTCTTTCTTTCTGGGCTTTGTCGTGTATCGCACCATAACCTTGAGCGACACTGTCAGCATTCTTTATGAAACGGGACGATTCGCGTCGATCTCGCTGTTCGCGATCGGAACTGCATCGGTCTTCGGTTGGATGATGGCGTTTTACAATGTGCCGCGCCTGATGGTCGGTGTCATGACCGGTCTGGAGTTTGGCCAGTTCGGTACTGCGCTGGTCATCGCGGCGTTTTTCCTGCTGTTCGGCCTGTTCATCGATGCCATTCCCGCGATCATCATTCTGGGCACCGTGCTGTACCCGGTTGCCCTGGCCGCCGACATTCACCCGGTGGTATTTGCGATTATCGGCATTGTCTCGCTGGCCTTCGGCCTGGTGACCCCGCCATACGGGCTTTGCCTGCTGATCTCGGCGTCCATAGCCGGGCTCAACGTGGTCCAGGTCCTGCGCGACGTGGTTATCATCCTCATGCCGATGCTTCTCATATTGCTGCTCATCATCCTGTTTCCGGAGATCGCTCTCTGGTTGCCCAGGACACTGATGCCCGGATTCAAGTAAACTGCCGTCAGGCGCCTCATGCCGACTTTCAACAGGAGAACACCATGCTTTTAAAGAACAAGACCGTGATTGTAACCGGCGGTGGACGCGACATTGGCCGGGCCTGCGTCATGCGGCTGGCCGAAGAAGGGGCGAAGGTTGCTATCAACTATTATGCCAGTGGCGACGGCGCGCAATCAGCCGTCGATGAAATCAAGGCGGCGGGCGGTCAGGCCTTTGCGCTCGGCGGAGATCTGACGAAGACCGAGGATGTGACGAGCCTGGTAGATAAGACCCGGGCCGAGTTCGGCGATGACATACACGGGCTGGTCCACGTCACCGGCGGCCTTGTTGCCCGCAAGAAGATCGACGAAATGGACGAAGCCCACTGGAACCGGGTGATGGACCTGAACACGACCAGTTACTTCCGCATGATCAAGGCTGTCGAGCCGTACATGTCCGATGGCAGTTCCATCGTCGGGTTTGCCTCCCAGGCAGGCCGCGACGGTGGCGGGCCGGGGGCGGTTGCGTATGCTGCTTCAAAGGGCGCTGCCATGACCATGACGCGCGGGTTTGCCAAAGAACTCGGACCGCGCATCCGGGTAAACGCGATCTGCCCGGGCATGATCGATACCGACTTCCACAATATTTTCACCAAGCCGGAAGTTCGCACCCATGTGGCCAACATCACGCCGATGAAGCGCGAAGGCACGTCGGAAGACACTGCCAACCTGGCCGTGTTCCTGATCACCGATCAGTCGTCGTTCATGACGGGTACGTCTGTGGATATCAATGGCGGCGTGTTGTTCTCTTAAGAGACCAGTGCTCCGTGATGCCGGATCACCCTGGCTGCACATGCCTGGCCGGCTGCTACGGATTTGGCGATATCGCTGGTCTGAACGAATTCAGCCAGAAATGCGCCGTTGAATGAATCGCCGGCTCCGGTTGTATCAACCGGATTGGTTACATATTCGGTCCGGTGCCGGGAAATACCCTCGCCGGACCGGACCACAACATCGCCAGAGCCGTCTTTCAGAACGACGGTACCTGCTCCGGTTGCAACATAGCGGGCAAGAACAGCCTCGCCGGAAGCATCGCCAAAGGCATGGCGCTCATCGTCGCAACTGGGCAGGCAGATGGTCGAGGCGCCGGCAGCCAGATGCATCATCAACTTCATTTGTTCGCGGTCCTGCCACAGGGCAGGGCGGATGTTTGAGTCAAAGGCAACTGTCTTGCCCTGCGAGCGAGCACGCTTGAGGCAGTCAATCAGCGCCAGCCCGTCATCTTCCGGCAGAATTGCCAGTGTGATGCCGGAAAAATATATTGCAGATGCCGCCTCAATTGTTTCGTTGAGTTTGTCCCTGTCAGCAGCAAGCAGACGTGCAGCCGAGGTTTCACGCCAATAGCTGAAGCTGCGTTCGCCCTCATCCAGATGTATCATGTACAGGCCCGGCCGCCTGTCTTGCAGCCGTTGAACTGCGCTGCAGTCAATGCCGGCACTTTCAAAGAAGCTGAGCATTTCTGCTGAAACGGTGTCGGTTCCAACGGCCGACATAAAGCGGGTGGTCCAGCTGTCATCAAGCCGCGTTCGCGCATACCACAGCGTGTTGAACACATCGCCTGCGAAGGACTTCCGCAGCAGGCCGTTTTCAGCCTGGGCCAGTTCAACCATGCATTCGCCTATGCCCACAAAAGCTTTTGCCTGCACCGAAGGATCAGTCTTCGAAGTAGTCACTGTGAGACTCTCTGGCGGCATTGAACGTCTGATCGAGCCTGCCCAAATGATGACGTATCAGTTTGATGGTGCCGGCCTCATCATGCTTTTTGAGCAGGTGGTAAATTTCGGTATGGTCTTCGCGGACTTCACTGAGTGCTGCCTGTGATGAAAGCTGGATCATGCACAACCGGTCAAGATGTGCCTTGTTGCCGGCGATTGTATCAAAGGCAAACTCGGCGTCGCCAGCCCGGCAGATCAAATGATGAAACGCATAGTCGAGGTCATGGAACTCATCGATATTCATGCTTTCAACGCACTGCTTCTGGCGCTTGAGGTTCTCATCAAACGACACACTGTCCACATCCGGTTTCGATGCACAGATACGGCGAATGACCTCAATCTCCACGGCTGTGCGAATGAACCTCGAGTTCATAATGTGGCTTTGTGAAATCTTCCTGACCAGGGTTGCTCTCTGCGGGCGGATTTCCAGCAGTTTCATGTTGCTCAGCCGGATGAAGGCTTCTCTGACCGGTTGGCGAGAAACATTGAACTGACCGGCGATTTCAACCTCGGACATACGGGTGCCGGGTTCGAGCTTCAGTGTGACAATATCCGCGTGAAGGCGATCAAAAACCTCGTCAACGGTGGTCCGGCGGCCAAATTCATTTCCAAGTGCATACATAAGAAGTCCTCGTTCATTCACCCGGTACCATACTAGGATGAAACCGGGTTTCAAAAGACTTTCGACACACTGTTAAAGATATCTGATCACCGGAGCGAGGCAGCCCGGGCCTTCATCGCCTTGGCCGCCTGCGTGTAGCCGCCGTCGGCACCATCGATAAAATGCACATGCAGTGACTGGGCCAGATCGAACAACAGGCACGTCATCAGCGCTGCGTCCGAGCGCCAGGTGCCGTAGTTCAGGTCACCTGACTTGAAGCCATTTTCGAGAAACGTCTCAATTTCATCTGCCTGTTGCCCGGTCACGTCGATCACCAGCCTCAAGGCACCGTCGAATTTTCTGAAGTCAGTGTTGGCTTTCAGTTCTTCTCGATACTTCGGCGCATTATATTCAATATATTTGCGGTTGTAACGCTCGGCCAGGCTTTGCAGCAAGTAGGTCAGCGCTGTCCATGCAAATGCGCCATAACGTCCATACCTGCCTCGCAGCGCTTTGCGTTCCATAGACAGACTGGGCGACGTGAAGCCGGCCAGTTTCAGATTGCTGTTTTGTACCGGAGCACACTCATTGATCGGCCTGCCGAGAATGCGTGTCAGGTTCTTGTTGATCTGGCTTGTGGTGACTTTCTTGCCGGCGGTTTGCAGGATGATGGTGAGCATGACGCCATTGCGGGCTTGCAGTGGTTGCCAACGGCAGGACAGGCCTTCCAGATCGAGCGATCTGCCGGCGTCTTCCGCTGCCAGGTGCCAGTTGTTCTGCGCCTCATCTTTCAGCCATTTGTCGGCCAGTTCGAGTCCACCACCTGCAAACATGGCGAGGTGGTTGTTTCCTGCCAGTTGAAATTTCCTGACCTGGACATCGCTGCCTGCCTCGCGAAGCTCGCGAACCGGAATGGCGGCAGCGCGCAAGGTCAGGCCGAACAACGCTGCGCATTGATCCTGCAAAGCGCCGAGTCGGGTGCGCGCGGCCTTCAGCGAGCCGGGAGGAACGGCAACAACACCACCGTCACCACCAAACATGAACGGCACATCGACACCGGCACATCCGTTCAGTACCGCCACGATGGAGGCCGCCCCCACCATGTTGACGGACTTGTACTCACCTCGATCGATGGCACCGGTGGAGTTGACGACATCGGAAATCAAAATGGTCCAGTCGTCCGGCAAGGGCATGAAGCCGAGCCCGTCGGATATGGTGTCGAAGTCCTCAGACGGACTGAGATTGCCGTAGAATTTATTCGTGTCGGACACGTGGTGTTCCTTGTTGCGGAATTTCCGGTCATGGCGCGATATCAGTTTGCACTCTATACAGGCGGAGTCCTGACCTCCAACGGAATGAAACGGTACCGACGTGCTAATTGGGTTTTACGCAACCATGAAGTCACCAGATGACCCGGTGCCGTCAGGTGACCGGACAATGGCGCGGCAATTGATAAAGGCGCTGCAGTTTGCCGGGCATGAGGTCGAACTGGTTTCCAGCCTGAAATGCCGTTTGCGTACTGCCGGCACGTTGGAGCGTGTCGGCGCTGATGCCAGACGCGAGGTGGACGAGATCGCCGCGCGCTGGCAGCAGGACGGTACGCCGGACCTGATGATGACATATCATGTCTACTACAAGTCACCGGACTTCGTCGGATCGCAACTGGCCAGCCGGTTTGACCTGCCGTTCGTAACCGTCGAGGCGTCTTATGCAGGCAAACGGGATCGTGATGAGTGGGCCGCGGCACAGGCGGTCTCGTCGGCTGCAATCAGACAGGCTGACCTGAACATATGCTTTACCGACAGGGATGCAGAAGGCGTTGGCCTGTTGGTGGAGCCTGCGAAGCTGGCAATTCTGCCCCCGTTTACCGATTTCTCAGAGCTTGTATTCGAGCCCAGGCCGAAACCCACTGGCGGGCCGGTCGAACTGCTCGCGATCGCCATGATGCTGAAGGGCAACAAGCTTGAGAGTTTCAGATTGCTTGCTGAAGCCGTCCAGCGATTGAAGTCGCAAAACTGGCAATTGACGATTGTTGGCGACGGACCTGTACGTGATGAGGTTGAGGCGATGTTCAATGGTCATGATCAGGTGCGGTTTGCCGGTCAGATGGACACAGCAGGGCTGGCCGGTTATCTGGCAAACAGCGATATGCTGGTGTGGCCCGGATACCGCGAAGCGTTCGGGCTTGCCTATCTTGAGGCACAAGGGGCAGGGCTGCCTGTAATCGCGATGCGATCGGGTGGGGTGGAGGCCGTGGTGAAGGATGGGGAAACCGGCGTGCTGGTCGATGAGGGCGATGCATCCCAGTTTGCGACTGCAATCGATGGACTGGTTGAGAATGCTGATATGCGCGAAGGAATGGGAAAACGGGCCCGGGCGTTCGCTCTTGAAGAGCGCGGGCTTGCACCGGCGTCGGCAAGACTGGATGAATTGCTGCGGAAAGTGGTGAACCCATGAGCCAGCTCGAGCTTGAAACCGAACTGCAGACCTGGCGGGTTGCCGGCAGACAGCCGCAGGTCTGGTGGCGCGATGATGACGCTATTTCACTTACGCCTGAACTGGAACGCCTGACACAGCTCACAGGCGAGGCCGGCATCGACGTGTTGCTTGCCGTAATTCCGGCATATGCGGATCAGGCGCTGGCAGCATTTGTCGGCCAACACGGCCATTTGCAACCCTGTGTGCATGGCTGGTCACACACCAATCATGCATCTGCACCTGAGAAGAAATGCGAGCTTGGCACCCATCGGGCATTGGATGTCGTGTTGTCGGATATTGAGCGCGGCAGGCAACGGCTTGCCGGGTTGTTCGGTTCACGCCTCGTACCGGTCCTGGTGCCGCCGTGGAACCGCATGCGTGATGATCTTGCGCCACGCCTCGGCGATATCGGCATAAAGGCGTTTTCGACCTTCACGCACAAGCGCACTTTCCCGGAGACCCAGGTCAATACCCATGTGGATGTGATGGACTGGAAAGCACCGGAAGGTGCGGCCGGCAAAATGCCAGACCGGCTGCAAAGTGAACTGGCCGCAGCCTTGGGTGTTTCACGTCTGAACGGGTATTATCCTGTCGGCCTGCTGACCCACCATCTGGTGCATGACGAGATGGCCTGGTCCTCACTTTCGACAATCGTGGCGAATACCGGCCTTGCATGGGTGTCGTTTGAACTCGCGTTTGATAGTCAACCCAGAACCACCAGTTGATCAGCACCCGCCAGTGCTGACTTGCGCCGACGGTGAGTTTTTGCAGGCTCGTACCCCTGTTCGAGGGCGATGTCATACGTATAGCCATCGGTCAGGGCACGGCTTCTGGTGGTCTTGTTGTGTTTCTCCAGCTTGGCTGACATGTTCGCGGCCGAACCGATCACCGTAAATTCCAGTCGTGAGTCATCGCCTATCGTGCCGAACACAATCGGACCGGCTGCCACGGCTGCATTGACCTTGCCGCCGGCAAATGTTTTCAGGGTTTCATCTGCATCCCAGGTGTCGGTTTCCGCGATTATCGCATCAATTGCGCGCACAGCATCTGCGGCATAGGTGTCGCTGGCCCGTACGGCGCCAAACGTTGCCATTATGCCATCGCCCATGAATTTATCGATGGATCCTCCGTGACTCTGGATGATACCGACAATACGTTTCTGATAGGCAATGAGCAGGCCGAGTACGTTTTCAGCGTCCTTGCCCGAGGCATATTTGGTGAACCCGCGCAAATCGACATTGAGGATGGCCGCTTCGACGCGTTTGCCCTGACCCGGCACGCTTGCTTCATCGGCGTTGCGGATATCAGAAGCCACGGCGCTGTCAAAATACCGCGACAGTTCGGTGGCGGCTTGCGCGTCAGCAGTTGCCCTGACCAGCAGATCGTTGGCACGGCTCAGTGCCACAGCGATGATGCCCGCCACCATGACGATGGTTATGGTCTTGTCGAACTCGGCACCGAGCAGAATCTCGTTGCCTGTCAGGTAATCGATGTAGTTGCGGGTCGTGCTCATGCCATGTGCGGAATATATCGCATAAGCGACCAAGATGAGCCATCCGACTGCTGCAGCCAGTCCGGAAAACACCACAAAGCGGGCCTCAAAACGCAAGGCGCGCAAAGCGATGAAGATGAACACATACAGCAATGTCGGTGCCTTCAGGTAGAACGATGGCGGCTGATCATACTGAATGTGAAAACTCCAGATCAGAACCATCAGGATGGCAATATCGAATATGATCGAAACATAAACCGCCCAGTTCGGCAGGCCTGTGCGCCGCGCCCAGATCAGGCCGATGACGTTGAGGCCGAAGTAAATTGCCAGTGCCCAGGTGACCGGAGAAAACGCGGTCCCGAAACTGGTCTTTGGCGCAAGCGCATACAGAATCGCCCAGGTCGATACGATCACCAGCTGGATAATCTTGATCAGCACTTCGCTCGACTGGTCATGACGTTCGATCGAAGCCAGTACCCTGGGCGAGAGTGCGCGTGCCGGTGTTGCACCTGGTAACAGGCCCCCGAGTTTGCGCCATGCCGAAGTCATATCGGACTTTGACATTTCAGTAAGTTGTTGGGGGGATGACATAAATGTCCTCCAGACAGGGACCTGTGCCCGATTGCCGTTACGTATGGTTGATTATGATTTACACGTTTACTAGGGTCATCAACAGGGCAGAAACAGTCAATCCGGTTCACGACCGCTCACGGTTGCGAGCCTGCATCACACTTGGCCGTGATCGAATTGGCGAATACAGGGGGTTTTCCACATTCATTGGTGTTTATTAAAAAGCTGTATCCCGGCAACGATATGTCGGCTATCGTGATGAAATTAACGGCGTTTGGCGTAATCGGGTGTCATGAGTTCCTCTGAAGATCTTCTACGGATTGAAGACCTGCGGATAAGCTTTCGCGTTCATTCATCGACTATTGAGGCGGTGAAGGGAGCAAGCTTTCGTATCCGTCCAGGCAAGGTGACGGCGCTGGTCGGCGAGTCCGGTTCCGGCAAGTCCGTGATCGGTCAGTCGATCATGGGCATTCTGCCGACAGTGGGATCAATTGCCGGCGGATCGATTACCTTCAATGATCCGAACTCCAAGTCCGGCCCGGTCCAGATTGAAGAGCTGCTGCCCAGCGGACCTGAAATGCGTGAATTGCGCGGCGGGCGCATCGCCATGATTTTTCAGGAACCGATGACGTCGCTGTCGCCGCTGCACACCATCGGCAACCAGATTGAAGAAGCGCTGCAACTTCACCAGCCCGTGGATCGCAATGCGGCACGGGCCAAGACGGAAGAAATGCTGGACCTCGTCGGATTCCCCAATCCCTCACGCGCCTATGACATGTACTCCTTCGAACTGTCCGGTGGCCTGCGCCAACGGGCGATGATCGCCATGGCACTGATCTGCCGGCCAGCGCTGCTGATTGCCGACGAACCGACAACAGCCCTTGATGTGACGATACAGGCACAAATCCTGCAATTGCTGAAAGACCTGCAGGAACGCTTCAACATGGCCATTCTGCTGATTACCCACGACCTCGGTGTGGTCGCCAACATGGCGGACGACGTGGTGGTGATTTACCACGGCCAGATTGTTGAGGCAGGCCAGGTGTCCCACATTTTCCGGTCGCCGCAGCATCCCTATCTCAAGGCACTTTTGAATGCGGTTCCGCACTTCGACATGCGCCGCGGCGAGCGGCTGGTGTCGCTGCGCGATGTCAAGGTGGATGCTGCGACACTGCTGAAAGGCCCGGCGGCGGGGAAGGGCAAAGCAAAAACGGACCGACCGGTTGTCGCACCTGGTGAGGATGAAACGGCCGGCGCCGACGAAACACCGTTACTGTCCATCCACAACCTACAGAAGCACTTTGTGACCAAGAAATCCGGATGGTTCTCCAGCAAGGACGAAAATGTCATCAAGGCTGTCGACGGTGTCAGTCTTGATATCAGGCGCGGCGAGTGTCTCGGCCTTGTGGGGGAAAGCGGATGCGGCAAGACGACCGTGTCAAAACTGATCATGCGGGCCGTTACGCCCGACGCCGGCGAGATCATCTATTCCGACCGCGGTCACGCCCCAATCGACATGGCCCGGGCAAACGCCGCGGAACTCAATACACTGCGCACCCGTGTCCAGATGGTGTTCCAGGACCCGTTCTCCTCGCTCAATCCCCGCATGACGGTTTCCAATATTCTGACCGAGCCCATGGAAATCCACGGTATCGGCAGCGCTGAAAGCAGGCGCGTGCATGCCGCCGGCCTGATGCAGGCAGTCGGCCTTGATCCACGATTTCTCAATCGGTATCCGCACAGCTTTTCCGGTGGCCAGCGACAGCGCATCGGCATTGCCCGGGCGCTTGCCCTCAACCCCGGCCTGCTGATCTGCGATGAACCTGTTTCAGCACTGGACGTGTCGGTGCAGGCACAGGTTCTGAACCTGCTCAAGGACCTGCAGAGCCAGCTTGATCTCACCTATCTGTTTGTGTCTCACAACCTGGCTGTCATCGACTATATGGCAGACCGGATTGCGGTGATGTGCCAGGGGCGAATTGTCGAGATGGCAAGTCGTGAAAAGATTTTCCGCAACCCGGTTCATCCCTACACAAGATCTCTGCTGGCCGCGGTGCCGTTTCCGGACCTGGACCGGCCTCTGGACTATGACACACTGTCATTGTCGGGTGCATCTGACGATACCTTGTGGCCGCAAGTCTTCAAGCGGACTACCGACACCGGCGAGATGGCCTCCATTGATGTAGGCGACGGGCACATGGTGCTCGCCAATTCGCAAGCCAGCATGAAGGAGCTTCGCGCGTGATGAGCTGTGTACGCCTAGCGTTGCTGACCATGCTGATGGTGCTGGGGGTGCAAGCCAACGCAGTTGCGATGACGCTTGAGGAGACCCCGTACTTCAACGATCTGGTGAAGGCAGGCAAGATCGATCCAGTGGCCAAGCGGCTGCCGCAGCAACCACGGGTCATCGATCTGCCGGCACTGGGGCGCAAGCCGGGCGTGCACGGCGGCAAAATGCGGATGCTGATGGGGTCCAAGAAGGACGTTCGCATGATGGTCTATTACGGCTATTCGCGCCTTGTCGGTTATGATCCGAACTACAAGCTGCAGGCAGATATTCTGGCAAGTTACGATGTTGAGGATGGTCGTATTTTTACCCTGCACCTGAGGCCCGGCCACCGCTGGTCCGACGGCGCGCCGTTCACGACGGAAGATTTTCGCTTCACCTATGAAGACGTGATGCTGAACAAGAAATTGCGGCGCGGCGGCCTGCCGAATTCCATGCTGGTCAATGGCAAGGGTCCAAAATTCACCGTGATAGACGAAGTAACAGTGCGCTATGAATGGGACGATCCGAACCCCAAGTTCTTGCCTGCTCTGGCTGCGCCGCTTCCCTTGTATCTGACCTATCCTTCCGCCTACATGAAGCAGTTTCATGCAGACCATATTGGCGAGGAACAGGCCGAGGCGCTGGCCAAAAAACGCAAGTACAAGCATTGGCGCGCCATGTTCATTCGACTGGGGCGGCAAAACAGACCGGAAAATCCGGACTTGCCGACATTGGAACCGTGGTTCAACACGATCGCGCCGCCGTCAGAACAGTTCGTGTTCAAGCGTAATCCCTATTTCCACCGGGTAGACGCAAATGGCCGCCAGCTTCCCTATATCGATACAGTGGAGATGAATATCTCGTCGCCCAACCTGATCCCTGCCAAGACCGGGGCAGGCGAGAGTGATCTGCAGGGCCGGTATGTCAGTTTTGAAGACTATACGTTTCTCAAGCAGAGCGAAAAACGCCAGGGCTATAACGTGCTTTTGTGGAAGTCGGCAGTTGGATCCAAGGTTGCCATCAGACCCAATCTGAATTTCAAGGACGACACCTGGCGTGCCGTCATGCAGGACGCCCGGTTCCGGCGGGCGCTGTCATTGGGGATAAACCGGCACGAAATCAACATGGTGACGTTCTTCGGACTGGGCAAGGAAGTCGCGGATTCCCCGCTCAAGCAGAGCCCGTTGTTCAATCCTGAGTTTGCCAGTGCGTGGGCTTCTCATGACCCGGTGCTGGCCAATCGACTGCTGGATCAGGTCGGCCTGGAAAAACGTGACGAAGACGGGACCCGTCTTCTGCCGGACGGCAAAAGAGCAGAACTGATTATTGAAACCGCCGGTGAAAGCACGGTCGAAACCGATGTGCTGCAACTGATAACCGATCACTGGCAGGCGCTCGGCCTCAAGGTTTTTACACGGGCGACGCAGCGCGATATCTTCCGCTCGCGGCTGAAGGCGGGCAATACCATGATGAGCGTCTGGTCCGGACTGGACAACGCCATCCCGCAACCCTCCATGTCACCGGAAGAACTGGCGCCGAGCAATGATTCCCAGACCCAGTGGCCGCAATGGGGTTTGTACGGCATGACCGGTGGCAAGTCGGGCATCGAGCCGGACCTGGCGTCGGCCAAGCGCCTGTTGTCGCTGTGGCAGGAATGGCAGCAGTCGCGGGATGACGAAACCCGCGAACGCATATGGAACGACATGCTGAAACTGTATACCAGCGAGGTGTTTTCCATCGGTACCGTCAATTCGACATTGCAGCCGATCGTGGTCAGCAAAAGGCTGCACAACGTGCCGAAGGAGGAAGTCTACAGCTTCCAGCCCGGCAGTTATTTCGGCGTGTTCATGGTCGACACATTCTGGTTTCAAGACGGATTGGGGAGCGACTAGGCCATGTTGAGATATATCGCATGGCGTATCACCGTCATGGTTCCCACACTGTTGATGATCTCCGCGCTGGTGTTCGCTATCATCGAACTGCCGCCGGGTGACTATTTTGAAAGCTACGTGGCCGAACTCCAGGCCCAGGGCGAGAATGTGGACCTTAAAGCCATTGAGGCGCTGAAGGTTCAATACGGCTTCGACAAGCCACCGGTAGAGCGGTATTTCCACTGGGTGTGGGGCATGCTGCAGGGCGATTTCGGCTATTCGTTCGAGTATGAATTGCCGGTTACGGATGTGGTCGGTGACAGACTCTGGCTCACCATGCTGGTGTCCTTCGTGACCATTATCTTCACCTGGCTCATTGCTTTCCCGATCGGTATCTACTCTGCGACGCATCAGTATTCATGGGGTGACTACGGGTTGACCTTTGTCGGCCTGCTCGGTCTGGCCACACCGAACTTCCTGCTGGCGCTGGTGTTTCTGTATCTGGCCAATTTGTGGTTCGGAACCTCAATCGGCCACCTCATGGATGCACAGTACTTCAACCAGCCGATGAGCTGGGCCAAGGCCAAGTCGATCCTGGAGCATCTGATTATTCCGGTGATCATTATCGGAACCGCAGGCACCGCCGGGATGATCCGGCGCATACGCGCTAACCTTCTTGACGAATTGCAGAAACAGTACGTGATAACGGCGCGCGCCAAGGGATTGCATCCGTTCAAGGCGCTGATGAAGTACCCGCTGCGCATGTCGATGAACTTTTTCATTTCGGATATCGGCTCGATTCTGCCGGCAATCATTTCAGGCGCGGAAATAACCGCGATTGTGCTGTCGCTGGAAACCACCGGGCCGCTGCTGATACGGGCCCTGCAGGCGCAGGACATGTACCTGGCGGGCTCGTTCCTGATGTTCCTGGCAGGCCTGTCGGTCATCGGCGTGTTGATTTCGGACTTTGCACTGGCCCTGCTTGACCCGCGCATTCGGTTGCAGGGGGCACATACGAAATGAAGATGACGTCGCCATTGCCGCCACCCGGCAAAGAGATGGGGCACTATGTGTCTGAAGCTCCGTTCGATGTCATGTCGATCGAAAAAATATCGCCCGAGCAGGAGAAAATCTACCTCGCACCGCAATGGAAACTGATGTGGTGGAAGTTCAGACAACACCGGATTGCGGTGTGGTGCGGTGTTTTCCTTGCCATCCTGTATGCCACCATTTTCATCAGCGAATTCCTGGCACCATACAATATCCAGACGCGCAATGTGGACAACATCTATTCGCCGCCGCAACGGGTGCACCTGTTCCACGAAGGCGAGTTTGTCGGGCCGTTTGTGTATCGGCAAAACTACAAGCTGAACATGGAAACGCTGAAGCGCGAATACACCAAAGACACCAGTAAAGTGGACAAGATCCGCTTTTTCTGCACCGGTGATAAATATCATTGGTGGGGCCTGGTGGAGATGGAAACCCATCTGTTCTGCCCAGCCCACGACGGCGAGTTGTTTCTGCTTGGAACCGACCGGCTGGGCCGGGACATGTTTTCGCGCATAATGGGTGGTGCCCGCATATCACTGACCATCGGCCTGCTTGGGGTCATGGTCAGCTTCGTGCTGGGCATCGTTATTGGTGGTGTGGCCGGGTACTATGGCGGCTGGGTCGACATGGTGGTTCAGCGAATAATCGAGGTGCTGCAATCCCTGCCTTCCATACCATTGTGGCTGGCGCTGGCGGCCATCATGCCGGTGACCTGGAGTCCGCTGGTGGTGTACTTCGGCATCACCGTCATTCTTGGCCTGCTGGACTGGACCGGCCTGGCCAGGGCGGTGCGCTCAAAACTGTTTTCACTGCGCGAGGAAGACTATGTGATGGCGGCGCAACTGATGGGTGCCAAGCCGTCCCGCATCATATCCCTGCACCTTGTGCCGGGTTTCATGTCTCACCTGATTGCGACAGCAACGATTGCCATTCCAACCATGATTCTGGGCGAAACAGCACTGAGCTTTCTGGGCCTGGGCCTGCGCCCGCCGATAACGTCGTGGGGTGTGCTGCTTATTGAAGCACAGAACATCAATGTGGTTGCGCTGTATCCATGGCTGATGCTGCCGGTGGTGCCTGTGGTTCTGGTTATACTGGCATTCAACTTCCTCGGCGATGGACTTCGTGATGCAGCCGATCCATACAAGTAGCGGGCTTTCCGCATTCACGCTGACGTCACGGACGACACACCTGCTTGTGAGGTATTGTGCTGTGAAAATACCCACGTGTGATGTTAGGTCGATGAGCATGATTGATGTCACGCCGGTGCTGAGTGAGAGTGCATGAAACGTCTCGGAAATGTTCATATTCTGATGTACAGCCACGATACGTTCGGGCTTGGTCACCTGCGCCGCTGTCGCGCAATTGCCCACTCACTTGTGGAAAACTACAAGGGCGTCAGCATTCTTATCATTACAGGATCGCAGATTGCCGGTGCGTTCAACTTTTCTGCGCGCGTGGACTTTGTCAAAATCCCTTCCGTCATCAAGCTGTACAATGGCGAATACACCTCCATCGACAAGCACATCGATCTGACCGACACGCTGCAGATGCGCCAGTCGATCATTCAGCACACCGCGGAATCCTTTCAACCCGATATCATGATCGTCGACAAGGAGCCTCTGGGCCTGCGCGGTGAAATGCTGCCGACATTGCAGTATCTGAAGGAGCAGGGATGTCGCCTGGTTCTGGGCCTGCGGGACGTGATGGACTCGGCTGACAAGCTGAAACAGGAATGGGCCAAGACAGACGCACTGCAACATGTCGAAAAGCTTTATGATGATATCTGGGTGTATGGGCCGCAAGATTTCTGGGACCCGCTGAGCGGGCTTGATGCGTCTCAGGCGGTGCGCCGAAAAATGCTGTATTTGGGGTTTTTGCGCAGGTCGCGATCTTCTTCGCCGGTGACCATGAACCGGCCCAACGAGCCTTATCTGCTGATCACCGGCGGCGGCGGCGGAGATGGGGCGGGTTTGATGCGCCAGGTGCTGGCGGCTTACGCGTGCGGCGCGAATGAACTGCCTCGCGCCTTGCTGGTGCTGGGTCCCCTGATGCCTGCCGACAAGCGGGCCGAGATATTCCGGCAGTGTGAGGTGATGGCCAATGTTGATGTCATTGAGTTCGACAACAATATGGAAGATCTCATTGAGGGCGCATCGGCTATTGTCGGCATGTGCGGCTACAATACGTTTTGCGAAGTGTTGTCATTCAACAAACCGGCCCTGATCGTTCCACGTACCAATCCACGCGAAGAACAGTTCATTCGGGCGCGCCGGGCGCAGGAATTGAACCTTGTCGACATGATGCTGCCAGGCGATGCTGACGATGCAGCTGTGCTGTCGGCAGCGCTGGCCAGATTGCCGGATCGGGCACGGCCAGATGGCGCCGGAGGCACGCAGATGCTTAATGGGCTTGAAACGATAAATGCCTTTGTTGGCAAATGGGCAGCCAGCCGACCGGCTGCAGACCTTTATGCCATTGCCGGTACAAGCTGAGCCGCTGCTGGAAAGTACCATGACAAAGCCGGTTGCATTCGTCCTGAAAGGTTACCCACGCCTGTCGGAGACATTCATCGCCCAGGAGATTCTCGGACTGGAGCGTGCGGGATTGCCGCTTGAAATCATTTCGCTGCGAACGCCGACCGATGCCAAGCGCCATCCGGTGCATGACGAAATAAGAGCCCCGGTCATGTACCTGCCGGAATACGTCAAGGATGAACCATCGCGCTGTATCAGGGCGTGGCTGAAAGTGCGCAGGCTGGCAGGTTATCGGGCTGCTTTCAGGACTTTCCGGCGCGACTGGGCGCGTGACAGAACGCACAATCGGGTACGCCGCTTCGTGCAGGCAATGGTTCTGGCGTCTGAGCGCGGAGATGCGGTGTCATCCCTGCATGCCCATTTCATTCATACACCGGCATCCGTGGTGCGGTATGCGGCCATGATGCTGCAGCTTGACTGGACCTGTTCGGCGCACGCAAAGGATATCTGGACCAGCCCGGACTGGGATCTCGCCGACAAGCTGGCCGAAGCGGCGTGGGCGGTGACATGCACACGTCACGGATGTGACGCACTGCGGTCATTGGCCAGCGACCCCTCACGAGTGCATCTTTCCTATCACGGGCTGGACCTATCCCGGTTTTCAGCTTTCGATAACCGGGTACACAGCCGTGACGGCCGTGATGCGGCTGCACCCGTCCGGTTTGTGAGTGTCGGGCGTGCCGTCACCAAGAAGGGTTATGATACGTTGCTGGACGCCCTGGCAGCGTTGCCTGAGGATGTTCACTGGCGGTTTGATCACGCAGGCGGAGGCGATTTGCTGGCTGATCTGAGGCAACAGGCGGACAGGGTGGGGGTCGCCGACCGGATCACCTGGCACGGAGCGATGGCCCAGGAAGATGTGCTGAAGCTGTATCGTGCGGCAGATATATTTGTGTTGCCCTGCCGGATTGCGCCGGATGGGGACCGCGACGGATTGCCGAACGTTCTGGTTGAAGCGGCATCTCAGGCGCTGGCCTGTGTGTCGACAGATGTATCGGGAGTGCCGGAGCTGATTGACGATGGAACCCACGGGCTGCTGGTCAAGGCCGATGATCCGAAGTCGCTTGCCGCAGCCTTGACAAGGGCGGCCCGCGACCCTGCCTTGCGTACCCGGTTGAGCACTGCTGCGGAAAACAAGGTGCGCGGACACTTTGATCATCAGGTGTCCGTACAACAGTTGATGGACCTGTTTTCCAAAATCGGCGCAGGGGTTGGCTGATGAAGGTGATGTTCTATGTGCAGCACCTGCTCGGCATCGGGCATCTGGTCCGCGCCAGCCGCGTTGCCGGCGCAATGGTGTGCGACAGGCATGGCGTAACGATGGTGACCGGCGGCATGGCGGTGGACGGGTTTCCGCCCGCGCAGATTGCCAATGTCCGGTTGCCGGCCCTGTGCAGTGCCGATCACAGTTTTTCCGGGCTCGCCGACGAACACGGCCGTGAGGCTGGCGACGATTACCTGGCGGCCAGAAAAGATGCCCTGATCGATGCTTTTGATAACATCAAGCCCGACTGCCTGATAGTCGAGGCATTCCCGTTTGCCCGCCGCCAGATGCGGTTTGAACTGTTGCCTTTGCTTGATCATGTGAAAGCGATGCCGCCGGGCAGCCGGCCGATGGTTGTCAGCTCCATACGCGATATCCTGCAGCCCAAGTCGGAAAAGCGTGACCTGGCCACTGCCCGACTGGTGCAGGACTATTTTGACCTGGTGCTGGTGCACGGTGACAAACGCTTTGCAACGCTTGATGAAACCTTTTCTGCTGCCAAGCTGATTTCGGACAAAACCGCCTATACGGGCATGGTCGCGCCGGATGACTCTGAGCCGGCCGTTGCCGACAGGTACGATGTGATCGTCTCTGCAGGTGGTGGGGCGGTGGGCGAGGACCTGTTGCGGGCGAGCCTGGCGGCACGGGAGCTCACATCATTGAACACAGCACGTTGGCTGATCGTCACCGGGCCCAACCTGCCAGAAGAAGCGGTTTCGCGCCTGCGGTCGGAGGCTTCGGACAATGTCGAGATCCTCCGCTTCCGGCCAGACCTTGCAGCGTTGCTGAGGCAGGCCCAGGTGTCGGTGTCGCAGGCCGGCTACAACACCGTGGCAGACGTTCTGCGGGCGCAGTGCGCGAGTGTCCTGGTGCCGTTTGCCGCTCATGGTGAGCAGGAACAGACAATCAGGGCCACCCGTCTTGAAGCTGCCGGTCTGGCGGTTTGCATTCCGGCACACGATCTGTCGCCTGCAAGCATGGCATGTGCAATTGATGAGGCCTGCAGGCAGGAGCGCGATTATACGGCAAACCTGCTGCTTGATGGCGCTGCGGCCACCGCCGGCATTCTGCAGGAGCGCCACGAGGCGTTCATACGCGACCGATAAGCATGAAGCGGGTGTATTTCGGCAACCTGAATGCACCGGCGTAACTCAACTCGCTCAATGCTGCCTGCTGGGCCAGTTCATCGACGCTCTCTACGCAGTTTACGTGGGTAGGTTCGGATGTGTAGTTGTTCGACTGCAGCATGACCCGGCAACCGCGCGGCAGCAGGGATAACCATTTCGGCAGGTCTTCGATGTGCTCGCAGCTTGTGTTGATCACCAGGTCGGGCGCGTCGGGACCACTGTAATCGAGCGCATACATGTCTGCGGTGTGGGCTTTGAATCTTGCCTCGCCAGCCAGTTTGCTGTTCAGCTTTTCGGCAATCGGCGCGACAGCGGGATCGATGTCGAAACTGCTGACGGCTGCAATCCGGAACCGTGCATCGTCAAACAACATGGCCGGCAGAATGCCGATCCATCCACCCATGATCCAGACGTGATCAAAGGTGCCCCGTGTGTGGGTGGCCAGCATGTCGCGGGCCCATTGCTTGGAGGCGACCTGCTTGTGGTTGAACGCGTTGTCTATGGGCGCTTCGGGAAACTCTGCAACGGTCGCTGCAAGCGCTGACAGCAGATCGGATCCTGTAAACCGGGCAGCGCCGCGCAACAGGTCGAAAACATAATCCTTGTTGAAAGTGCGCTCAGTCACTGTGTTCACCTTTGCGGTACTGGTTGCGATTTGCAGTGGTATGAGCAATGAACCGCCGCTATGCTAGCAAAAACATGACGGTAACCTCATTCCCACGAAGATTTGATGCAGCAATCAGCCACCAAATTCTCAGGTGATCTGCCTGCCGGCCCGGCGGGGATGCCGCATCTGGCAGGTCCGGCGGCCGACCTGCGCCAGGCGATGGCGGCGCATTTCGTCGACGGGTTGCCGACCATTGTAGAGATCGGCGGACACCTTCGGCCAGTGTCGGGCTTCCTGCGTCGCGTGCCTGAAAGTTTTGTTTGCGTTGATCCCAAATCCGAACCGTTCGAATCAGATATGCTGAACGGGGAACCGTGCCGGGTGCGCCATATTGCGCGCAAGTTTCAGGATGTCGATCTTGACCTTCAACCCGGCAGTTACGGCCTGGTGTTTGTGGGGTATTCTTTGAAGGCCTTTGGCAGTCAGGACGCGGTCGGGCAGAAGCTGTTCTCGCTGATCGACAATTCGGCCATTACGATTGTTGAGTTTTCACCCAACCTTGAGCGAGCCAGCGAGCAGATGCAAAGTTTGCTGAACCGCCCCGAGATGGAGACTGTGTGCTCATTGGATTTTTCGATCGAAGACGGTGCATTTGAAACGACTGAGTACGGGGCCCGCCGGCTGGTAGTGCTGCGTCCCGCAAGCAGCAGGTCCGATGCACAGAACACGGCTGCCCATGCTTGAACGGAATATCCTGAAATTCACCTGGACCCATTCGCGACCAGCCCAGATATTCATTCTGTTCATCGTTCTGTTGTCCATGCCGACTTATTTCATGTCACTGGATTTGCCCAAGCAGATCGTCAATGGGCCGATCCTGGGGCAGGGATTTGAAACCGCCGGTGCCGAACAGACATTCATGAAACTCAGCTGGACTTTCTCCGGTGAAGAATGGGTGCTGTTTTCAGGTTTTCAGCTTGAACGACTGAACATGCTGTTCGCCCTGTCCGGCACTTTCCTGACATTGATTATCATCAACGGCCTGTTCAAATTTTATATCAATACCTACAAGGGCCGGCTTGGCGAGCGCATGTTGCGGCGCATTCGCTATTCGCTGGTGGACCGGCTATTGCGGTTCCCGGTACGGGCGTTCCGGCGCATCAAATCCTCCGAGATGGCCAGCATGGTCAAGGACGAGGTCGAGCCCATCGGCGGCTTCATGGGGGATGCCTTCGTGCAACCCTTGTTGCTGGGTGGCCAGGCCATTACGGCCATGACCTTTATCATGGTGCAGAATGTCTATCTGGGCCTGATTGCCATGTTCATGATCGGCATCCAGTTCATCATCATTCCCAGAATGCGCCGTCACTTGATCCGCCTCGGCAAGGAACGCCAGATCACCGCGCGCAAGCTGGCCGGCCGGGTTGGCGAGATTGTTGATGGCATTACGCATGTGCATGTCAATGATACGTCACATTATGAGCGCGCTGATATATCCAGCCGGCTGGCCAAGATTTTCTACATTCGCTACGAACTGTTCCAGCGCAAGTTTTTCACCAAGTTCCTGAATAACCTTTTGGCGCAAATCACGCCGTTCCTGTTTTATGTGGTGGGTGGCTACTTTGCTCTGCAGGGCAAGATCGATGTCGGCCAACTGGTTGCGGTGATCGCCGCCTACAAGGACCTGCCGTCGCCGATCAAGGAACTGATCGACTGGGATCAGCAACGCCTTGATGTGGAGGTCAAGTACACGCAGGTTGTGGAGCAGTTCGATATCGAGGACATGCTGGACGAAAAGCTGCAGGCGTTGCCGGACGAAGCGGTTCCGCCGCTGGCGTTCCCGATTGAAATCAACAATCTGACAGTTACTGATGATACCGGGACGACCTTGTTGAACCGGGCGCGGCTGAAAATTACCGCGGGCACCAGTCTGGCTGTAGTCGGTGCCTCAAACTCCGGCGCTGATGTACTCGCTGATGCGATCGTCAGGCTTTATGTGCCGGATACCGGTTCGGTCAGTTTCGGTGGCACGGACCTGTTCGATATCGGCGAGAGCTGCATCGGGCGTCGGGTCGGTTACGCTGCCAGCGACATATTCCTGCCACAGGGCAGCCTGCGTGACGGGCTGCTGTATGCGCTCAAGCATCAACCTGTCCAGGAGCGGACCTACGAAGGTCCTGATGCCATGACCCGGCAGCGCTTTGTGAACGAGGCCGACATCACGGCCAACAGCAAGCTGGATATCGATGCGGACTGGCTGAGCATCGACAACGATCTTGCCGCCAGCGGCGAAGGCATGGTTATCCATCAGCGCCTCGTAGAGGTTTTGTGTGCCGCTGGCCTGGAAGATGATGTGTTCAATCTTGGATTGCGTGGTGAAGTTGATCCGGAAAGTAATCCACAATTTGCCGACAACATTCTGGCAGCCCGAAAGGCCCTGAAGTCGCGCATTGAAGAGCAGAAGCTGTCAGAGCTGGTTGAGCTGTTTGATCCGCAGCAATATGCGGTGCAGGCGACAATTGGCGAAAACCTGCTGTTCGGTACGCCGGTCGGTGATGAATTTTCGCCGCAGAAACTGGCACAGAACGAATATGTTCGAACCGTTCTGCAGGATGCCGGCCTCGAGGATGTGCTGGTTGCAAAAGGCATAGAGCTTGCCGAGACGACCATTGGCCTGTTCCAGGACCTGCCGCCGGATCATGAATTCTTCAACCAGATCACGTTCATGGATGCTGAACGCCTGCCAGAGTATGCGGCCCTCTTGAAACGCGCCAAGCAGACAACCGAGAGCGCCCTGACGGTTGACGAACGCTACATGCTGATTGAACTGACCTTCTCTTATGTGGAGCCGCGCCATCGTATGGGCCTTGTGGATGATGATCTGCAGGACCGGATCCTGGATGGCCGTAACCGGTTCAAGAACGGATTGCCGGACAATCTTGCCGGCAGCATCAGCTTCTATGATCCGGAGACCTACAACGCAGCCGCTTCGGTTCAGGATAATCTGTTGATGGGACGTGTCGCGCACGGCATCGCACGGGGCCCGCAGAGAGTTTTTGAGGTGATGTCGGCAACGCTCAAGGAGATGCAGTTGCGCGACGAGATCCTCGACCTGGGCCTGGAATTCGACATCGGGTCTGCCGGCAAGCGGCTGAGTTCCGTGCAACGGCAGAAATTGGGCCTTGCGCGCGCGCTGATCAAACAGCCGGACCTTCTGGTTCTGAATCGTCCGCTCAGCGCACTTGATGGTCGTCAACAGGCCGCAATCTTGCGCGACGTAATGAAATATGTGGCGCGGCAGCCGAAGAAACCTGCCATTGTGTGGGTTGTATCGGATGCTGAGCTTGCATCGGATTTTGACGAAATATGTGTAATGGCAGGTGGTAAGGTACTGGAAACGGGCAAGCGAGAAACGCTGTTGAAAAGTGGCGGTGCCTATTCGAAAGTGCTGGCAGAGTAGCAGCAGCGATCTGCGCCAAACGGGAGAAAATTATGGCGCTTAATGATGAAGTCGAGATGCTTGGTAATGTATCTTTGTTTGCCGGGCTGCAACCCAGTCAGCTGAAGTTGCTGGCCTTTACGTCACAACACCTGACTTTTACCGAAGGCGACATGCTGTTCAACCAGAATGATTCCGGTGATGCAGCCTATGTTGTGCTGTGCGGCAAGGCTGAAGTGATCGTCAAAATCAATGGCAGCGATGTGGTGGTTGCAACTCTCGGCGAAAATTCAATTATCGGAGAAATCGCCATTCTGTGTGATGTACCGCGCACGGCAAGTGTGCGGGCGGCAACCCGACTTGAAACGCTGTGCATCGAGAAAGAGCAATTGCTGAAGTTGCTGCAGGAATTTCCGTCCATGGCAATTGATCTGATGAAAGTGCTGGCAGAACGTCTGGCTGCGACGACACAGGATTTGTCTGAGGCACGGGCCGAGCTGAACAAGCTGTCGAAGGGTTAATCCGCCAAAATGCGTGTGTCGATTGCAGGAGCGGGGCCGGCTGGGCTCTATGCGGCCATCCTGATCCGCCGCGCGCGTCCGGACATCGATATCTCGATAGTCGAGCAGAATCCCAGCGATGCAACGTTCGGGTTCGGCGTGGTGTTTTCCGACCAGGCGCTGGGGTTCCTGCGCGAGGATGATCCTGAAACGGCGGCTTTGATCGAACCGCACATGCAGCGCTGGTCCGATATCGCCGTCGTACACAAGAACAGGCGCATTGCTATTGACGGCGTCGGGTTTTCGGCCGTCGGACGGCTGGACCTGCTGAAACAGTTGCAGCGCCGGGCAGCACAGCTTGGTGTGCATCCGGTCTACGACACCCGCATTGCAACGGTGGATGCTCTCGGGCCGGCAGACCTGATCATCGGGGCGGACGGCCTTAATTCTGTTGTCAGGGCCTCGGCGCCGGACGAATTCGGTGAGCGCATGGATACCCTGTCCAACCGCTTCATATGGTACGGCGCGGACTGCGAGTTTGATGCTCTCACGCAAAGTTTCGTCGAAACCCGGCTGGGAAAGTTCAACGCCCACCATTACCGCTACCAGGCCGGGCGCAGCACGTTCATCATTGAGACCACCGATGCGATCTGGCGCCAGGCCGGGTTTGCGGATCTCGATACCGAAACAACCCGCACCGTGTGCGAAGAGCTGTTTGCCGATGTTCTGGGCGATGCGCGGCTGGTCGACAACAAGTCTGCCTGGCGGCAGTTTCCAAACCTGACCTGCGAGCGGTATTACTCGGGCAACAAGGTCCTCGTCGGGGACGCACTGCACACGGCCCACTTTTCAATAGGTTCCGGCACCAGGCTGGCACTCGAAGATGTGATAGCGCTGGTCGAAGCGCTCAAATCAAACAACTGGAACGTTCCCGGAGCGCTGGCGGCGTTCCAGGATGCCCGTCATCCGATGCTGCAGAAAATAGTCAATGCCGCGACAAGATCGGCTCATTGGTATGAAGCGTTTGACCGGCATATGGCACTTGAGCCATGGCCATTTGCGCTGGGTTACATTCGACGTGCTGGCCGGCTGGACGCGGACAAGCTGCGCCGTTTCGCACCGGCGTTTACCGGGCAACTTGAAGCGCACGGCGTTTCACTGTCTATTTGATTGCAGTTACATCATTCATCGAAACGGGATTGGTTATGGCACAGGCATCAGCTTCCAACAGCGCGCAGCGCGAGGCGTTCTACAAGGCGATTGAACCTGAAAGCATGACCGCGTTGTGGTCTGTCATGGGGGCAATCATCACCCCGGAACCCAAAAGCGACTGTGTGCCGTTCATGTGGCAGTATGACAAGGTTCGCTCCCGGTTGCTGGAAGCAGGCGACCTGATCAGTGCCAAGGAAGCCGAACGCCGGGTGCTGATTCTGGAAAACCCGGGATTGAAGGGGACGTCAAAATGCACGACATCGCTGTATTGCGGAGTGCAGCTTGTCATGCCGGGCGAGGTGGCGCCTGCCCACAGGCACACCCAGTCTGCTCTGCGGTTCGTGCTGGAGGCATCGGGTGGCCATACAGCGGTCGGCGGTGAAAAGACTGAAATGCACTATGGTGATTTCGTCATCACGCCCAACTGGGAGTGGCACGATCACGGCAATGACAGTGCAGATCCGGTGTTCTGGCTGGACGGCCTGGATATTCCGCTGGTGCAGTTTCTCGATGCGTCATTCGCCGAAGGGTTCGGCGAGGACCAGCAGCCGATCAACAGGCAGCAGGGAGACTCGATTGCGCGCTACGGTGCAAACATGCTGCCGCTGGGATATGAGAAGGCGACGCCGACATCGCCGATTTTCAACTACCCTTATGAGCGCTCGCGAGAGGCGCTGGAACAGATGAAACAGCAGGAAGAATGGGATCCCTGTCACGGCCTTAAAATGCGTTATGTCAACCCGGTCGATGGTGGCTGGGCCATGCCGACAATCGGTACGTGTCTGCAATTGCTGCCGAAGGGTTTCACGTCGCAAGCCTATCGTTCGACCGATGCAACGGTTTTTGTCGGTGTTGAGGGTAAAGGCCGGATTATCGTGAATGGTGAAATTTTCAGCTGGTCACCGCGCGATGTAATTGTCGTCCCGTCCTGGCACGAGGTCGTGCATGAGACGTCGGAGGACGCGGTGATGTTCAGTTATTCAGACCGCCCGGTACAGGAGAAGTGCGGCCTGTGGCGCGAACGCCGCGGCAACGGCTAGATCAGTTTGTCGCTGAGCCGGTCCAGCATGGCAAGACACTGGTCCAGTTGGTCCAGTTCTACAAATTCATCGGGTTTGTGGGCCTGTTCTATGGAGCCGGGTCCACACACCACTGCCGGGATGCCGATCTGCTGGAACAGGCCGGCTTCGGTGCCGAAGCACACGAAATCCGTGGTGTTTGCACCGGTGAGTTCATAAACCAATTTTACCGCCTCGCTGTCCGGCATGGCTTCCAGGCCGGCGATTTCGCCAATGGTGTGGGTCACAATGCCGGCGTCGGGATGTACAGACTGCATGGCGGGCAGCAGCTCGTTTTCCACGTGCTCGTCCATACGGGTCTTGATGAAGTCGGCGTCACTGTTCTGGACCGGCCGCATTTCCCAGTCGACTGTGCACTTGTCGGCAATGACATTGTGGGCAATGCCGCCTGCCACGCGTCCCACCTGCAGCGTGCTATGAGGCGGATCGAACGGTGAACCGGGCGGACACCTTGCAACGAGTTCCGGCCGCAGGGACAACAGATGGCTGATATAGCGCACTGCGTATTCAACGGCACTGACGCCGGCATCCGGTACCGATCCGTGACCGGCCAGGCCTGAAAACTCGACGGTATATTCATAACAGCCCTTATGGCCCTCTATGATGCGCATCAAGGTTGGCTCGCCGATTATGCAGGCTGACGGTTTCATGCCGATGTTGCGCAGTTCCTCAACCAGGGTCTGCGCACCCAGGCACCCGGTTTCCTCATCATGGGTGAAGGCGAAATGCACCGGCCTGGTCAGGGGGAGGGCGGCATAGTGTCCGGCCATGGCCAGGCTGGCTGCAATAAAGCCTTTCATGTCGCAGGCACCGCGGCCAAACAATTTGCCTTCAGCCTCGCGCATGCAAAACGGATCGGAAGTCCAGTCCTGGCCTGCAACCGGCACCACGTCTGAATGACCGGACAGAACGATGCCGCCATCTGTTTCAGGACCTAGTGTTGCAAACAGGTTGGCCTTGTGGCCGGTATCATCCGGTGACACGCGAACAGTTGCGCCCAGCGCGTCAAGTTTTTCCGCGGCAAAATCGATAAGCTCGAGATTGCTGTCTGACGAAATTGTCGGAAAGGCAATGAGTTTTTCCAATAAATCGACAGTGTGTTGAAGCTGTTGATGCGCCATGTGCTGTGTGGAAGCCTGTATTGTTTGCCAGCGCTGATCATGACAGCATGACTGCCTGGATTGTCAAATCGCGAATCTCGGGAGAGTTACCATGGGCAATGTCGATATGACCTACCTGTTTACATCGGCAGATGGACGCATCAACAGACAGCAGTGGTGGATCGGCATTGGTATCCTGGTGGTCATCTGGCTGCTGAGCGCACTGTTGCTTGGTCAGGATGGCCTGATACCTTTCATCATCGGCATTCTGATCTGGCTTGGAGGCATCATGCTGCATATCAAGCGCTGCCATGACCGGGATAAGTCAGGCTGGTGGTGCCTGCTGCTGATCATTCCATTCGTGGGGTTTATATGGGCGGTTATTGACCTGGGTATTCTGCCGGGCACCATCGGTGCCAATGAATACGGTCCGGACCCGCTGGAGACCGCGTAACCGTTTTGAGGCTGATCTTTGTCGGGTCCGGCACCCGGATGTGCTGACCAGAGGCTACGGCACACTTGACTTTGGCGATCGGTTGACATTTAATTTAACGTACGTTCATTTAATTAATGAGGTTGCTTTGGCACGTACCACGGGCAGTATCGGCATTGAAACTGCGGAGCGCATTCGCTCCGAGGCCGAAAAACTGTTTGCAGCGCGTGGCTTTGCGGCAGTGTCGATGCGCGAAATTGCCGGTGCTGTCGGGGTGCAGGCAGCTGCGCTGTACAATCATTTTTCCAACAAGCAGTCCCTGCTGGAAGATTTGCTGGTTTCCCACATGGAAAGCCTGATTGCCGCATGGAAGGCCGAGGCAGATGCGCAAGACACGGCAGGCGAGGCGCTGGACCGGTTTGCCCGGTTTCACATTCGTTATCACATAGACCGGTCAGACGCGGTGTTCATCTCGTATATGGAACTTCGCAATCTGGAGCCTGAGAATTTCCGGCGGGTTGAAAGCTTGAGAAAAACCTACGAGGCATTTGTCGTCGATATTCTTGAAGACGGCCATGCCAGTGGAGAATTTGACCTGGCCGATAGCCGCATCACTGCCATGGCCATCATTGCCATGCTGACCGGGGTCAATACCTGGTACAGGTCGCGCGGGCGCTTATCACTTGCTGAAATTGAAGGCATTTACACGAAGATGGTATTGCGCAGCGCCGGTGCGCAACTGAAGGAGGCATCATGTTTGGCAGCGGAATGAATTTTGGTCTTGGTGAGGAAATAGATGCGCTTCGCGACATGGTGCAACGCTGGGCCGGCGACAACCTGGCACCGCGTGCCGCACAGATCGATGAGACTAATGAAGCGCCAAAAGATCTGTGGCCACAGATGGGTGAATTGGGGCTGCTGGGGATAACGGCTGACCCTGATTTCGGCGGGACCGGCATGGGGTATCTGGCCCATGTCGTTGCCACCGAAGAAATCAGCCGCGCATCGGCATCTGTCGGATTGAGCTATGGCGCACACTCGAACCTGTGCGTGAACCAGATCAATCGCTGGGGAAACTCCGAGCAGAAGACGAAATACCTGCCCAAATTGTGCTCCGGGGAGCATTTCGGTGCCCTGGCCATGTCTGAACCCGGATCGGGGTCAGATGTGGTGTCCATGAAACTGAAGGCCGAAAAGCGCAATGACCGGTTCATTCTCAATGGCAACAAGATGTGGATCACCAACGGACCGGATGCTGAAACACTGGTGGTCTACGCCAAGACCGATCCGGACGCAGGCTCACGCGGAATCACGGCATTCCTGATCGAAAAGTCCATGACGGGGTTCTCCACGGCACAGAAGCTGGACAAGCTTGGCATGCGCGGTTCCAATACTTGCGAACTGGTGTTTGAAGATTGTGAAGTTCCCTATGAAAACGTACTCGGTGAGGAAGGCCAGGGTGCGAAAATACTCATGTCGGGCCTGGATTATGAGCGCGTTGTGCTCGCCGGTGGTCCGCTGGGAATCATGGCGGCCTGCATGGACGTGGTGGTGCCCTACAGCCATGAGCGCAAGCAGTTCGGCAAGTCGATTGGCGAGTTTCAGCTGATGCAGGGCAAGCTGGCCGACATGTACACCACCATGAATGCCTGCCGGGCCTATGTTTATTCGGTGGCCGCGGCATGTGACCGGGGAGAGACGACGCGCAAGGATTCTGCGGGCTGTATTCTCTATGCCGCCGAAAAAGCCACGTGGTGTGCACTGGAAGCCATACAGGCACTTGGCGGTAACGGCTACATCAATGAATATCCCACCGGTCGATTGTTGCGTGATGCCAAACTTTATGAGATCGGCGCCGGGACATCTGAGATACGGCGCATGCTCATCGGGCGTGAGATGTTTGTGGAAACGGCATAATGACTATTCTGAAGCCGTCGGCACCTACGCGCGGGGAGACTTATGACGGCAACCGCAAGGCGATGCTCGATGCGTTGTCCGTGGTTGAGGATGCAGTCAAAGTGGCGCTTGACGGTGGCGGCAAAGTCGCGCGCGAAAGGCATATGTCGCGGGGCAAGATATTGCCGCGGGAGCGCGTGGCCAGGTTACTTGATCCCGGTTCACCTTTCCTTGAAATCGGCGCGACGGCGGCTCATGCCATGTATGATGGGGCAGCGCCATGTGCCGGCATGATTGCCGGTGTCGGCCGGGTCCGGAACCGCGAAGTGATGATCATTGCGAATGATGCAACGGTGAAGGGCGGGACCTATTATCCACTTACCGTGAAAAAGCATTTGCGTGCACAGGAGATCGCTCAGGCCAGCCATCTGCCCTGCATCTACCTGGTGGATTCCGGCGGCGCCAATCTGCCCAATCAGGACGAAGTGTTCCCGGATCGCGACCATTTCGGACGCATCTTTTTCAATCAGGCCAACATGTCGGCTTGCGGCATTGCCCAGATCGCGGTGGTGATGGGGTCGTGCACCGCAGGCGGGGCCTATGTGCCGGCAATGTCGGACGAGTCAATCATCGTCAAGGAGCAGGGCACGATTTTCCTGGCAGGCCCGCCACTGGTGAAGGCGGCCACGGGGGAAATCGTCACGGCGGAAGACCTCGGCGGCGCCGACGTGCATACGCGGTTGTCCGGCGTGGCCGATCACATGGCAATGGACGATGCCCATGCACTGGAACTGGCACGCCGTGCCATCGCCAATCTCAATTGGCACAAACAGGTATCGGTGACGCTGCAGACGCCGGAAGACCCGCTTTATGATGCTGATGAACTGATGGGCGTTGTGCCGGGTGATCTGAAAACACCTTATGATATCCGAGAAGTGCTGGCCCGGATCGTGGACGGATCGCGGTTCGACGAGTTCAAGGCACGCTACGGCCCGACGCTGGTGACCGGGTTTGCCCATATCCACGGCATCCCGTGTGGCATCATAGCCAATAACGGCGTGCTGTTTTCGGAAAGTGCGACCAAGGGCGCCCATTTTGTCGAACTGTGCTCACAGCGGCGGATTCCACTGGTATTCCTGCAGAATATTACCGGCTTCATGGTGGGCAAGTCGTATGAAGCAGGCGGTATCGCCAAGGACGGCGCCAAGCTGGTAACGGCCGTGTCGACAACATCTGTGCCGAAAGTGACGATGATGGTCGGCGGGTCGTTCGGGGCCGGGAATTACGGCATGTCGGGCCGTGCGTTCGATCCGCGTTTCGTTTGGTCCTGGCCAAACAGCCGCATTTCGGTGATGGGCGGTGAGCAGGCTGCCGGTGTTATGGCTACCGTCAAGCGCGATGGTATCGAGCGCAAGGGAGGCCAATGGTCGGACGATGAGGAAGCCGCGTTCCGCAAGCCGATAGCGGACCAGTTCGAACATCAGGGGCATCCGCTTTACGCTTCAGCGCGGCTGTGGGACGATGGCGTCATCGATCCGCGCCGGACACGCGATATCCTGGGGCTTTCGCTGTCTGCCGCCCTCAATGCTCCGATAGCAGAAACGCGCTTCGGCGTGTTCAGGATGTGAGGGCGCGCACTTGTTCAGTAAAATTCTCATAGCCAACCGGGGCGAGATTGCCGTGCGCATCATGCGCACGGCAAAACGACTTGGCGTCGCCACGGTTGCCATCTATTCCGATGCGGATGCCGGTTCCATGCATGTTGCGGAATCCGATGAGGCCGTGCGTAACGGCCCGGCACCGGTGGCTGACAGTTACCTGCAGGCCGAGGCCATTATTGCGGCGGCGAAGACCACAGGCGCCGAAGCCATTCATCCCGGCTACGGGTTCCTGTCTGAAAATCCTGATTTCGTCGAACAGGTCAGGAAAGCCGGGCTGACATTTATCGGTCCATCTGCCGACGCCATCCGTGCCATGGGTCTGAAGGACGCCGCCAAGGCCTTGATGGAGACGGCAAATGTACCGGTTGTGCCGGGTTATCATGGTGAGCGGCAGGAGCCGGAGTTCCTGAAGGAGCAGGCGGATAATATCGGCTATCCGGTCCTGATCAAGGCGCGCGCCGGCGGTGGCGGCAAGGGCATGCGCAAGGTCGATGCGCCAGACCAGTTTGCCGACGCGCTCGCCGGTGCACAGCGTGAAGGCAAGGCAAGCTTTGCAGACGACCGGGTTCTGATTGAGAAATACGTGACCTCGCCGCGCCATATCGAGATACAGGTGTTTGGAGACAGTCACGGGAATGCAGTGCATCTGTTTGAGCGCGACTGCTCGCTGCAGCGCCGGCATCAGAAAGTTATCGAGGAAGCACCTGCTCCCGGCATGACCGACGAAATGCGTACCGCGATGGGCGATGCCGCGGTCAAGGCGGCCAAGGCCATCGGATATGCAGGCGCCGGTACTGTTGAGTTCATTGTCGACGGATCAGACGGGTTGCGGCCTGATCGGTTCTGGTTCATGGAAATGAACACGCGCCTCCAGGTCGAACATCCTGTCACGGAAGCCATAACCGGGCTTGACCTTGTCGAATTGCAACTGCGTGTAGCTTCGGGTGAACCGTTGCCATTTACGCAATCCGGCCTTGCCATTAACGGCCACGCCTTCGAGGCGCGGCTGTATGCCGAAGACGTACCCAGAGGATTCCTGCCGGCTATTGGCATGCTGGATCACCTGCAATTTTCATCTGCCGCGCGTAACGACACCGGTGTTCGCGAAGGTGATGAGATAACGCCGTATTATGATCCGATGATTGCCAAGGTCATTGTGCATGGCCGCTCCAGGGACGAGGCGCTGGCGAAAATGCGTGCGGCACTGGCCGATACCCAGATCGCCGGCACGATCACCAACAAGGCGTTCCTGACTGCCTTGTGCAGGCATGACGGCTTTTCCAAAGGCGAAGTTGACACTGGTCTGATTGAGCGGGACCTGGAACAGCTTGTGGGTGAAGATGCAGCCCCGGTCCTTGCTCAAGCGGTGGCGGCGATTGCCGTGCTGGGGTTGGCCGGTACCAGTGACAATGACGATCCGTGGAGTTCGCTGTCCGGTTGGCGGGTCTGGGGTGCAGCACAACATTTCGTAAAACTGGTGCAGGGCAGTGCGGTGTTTGACCTGCGCGTGTCGCTGCGCAACTCCCGTGACTTCAAGGTCTCGTCACAGACTGAAGCGATCAATGTGTCGCTGGTGAAGCGGTCTCCGCGCAGGATGGTTGTAGACGGTCATGCACGCCCGTTGCGCTTTTCCGTATCGGAGGTATCCGGCCGGATTGCCCAGGTCACGGTTTTCCTGGACGGCGATACATATGTCTTTGATGTTCCCGATGGCGTCACGGATGCCGGTGACAGCGGTTCTGGTGATGAGGTGCGCGCACCCATGCCTGGCCTCGTCAAGCAGGTCAGAGTGAAGGCCGGCGATAAGGTGTCCAAGGGCGACCCACTTGCTGTACTGGAAGCCATGAAGATGGAGCACACGCTTACCGCTGCCCGTGACGGCACGGTTGCTGAAGTTTATGTGGCAGACGGCGACCAGGTAAGTGACGGTGATTTACTGGTTTCGCTGGTGCTGGAAAAGGAATAGCGTCTGCACACGATCAGGATGATTGCTGGTTGTTTCAATCAGAAATCATGAACCTGGTCGCGTCTTGAATATCGGATCAACTTTAGGGGTTCAAGCGAACCCATGTTGATCCCGGAGGTGCAGGCGATGAATTTACAGAGGACGCGACGGGGTGGAAGACGGCAAGCGGGAGCAGACACGCCGGACAGGGGTGTCAACTATCGCAACCTGAACAATCCGTTTGCGCCACAGCCGCTTTATTCCGACGATCAGTTGGACCGCATCCATCAACTGGCCAAGCAGGTCCTGGCCGAAATCGGTATTCGTGCCTTGCTGCCGCGGGCTCGCGACACCTATCGGGCGGCCGGCTGTATCGTTGATGACGAGACCATGATGGTGCGTATCGGTGATGACATCATCGAAGCGGCAATTGCGTCCGCGCCAGGTAATTTTGTGCTGCAGGCCAGCGATCCGGAAAACAACATTAGGCTGGGCGGCAAGGCGCTGAATTTCATGCCGGTGGGTGGTCCTCCGGGATTTTCGGATCTTGAAGGCGGCAAGCAGACCGGAACCCGCGCTGCTGCGCGCAACTTCATGAAACTGTGCCAGCACTTCGATGTCATGCACGTGGCGGGTCCGTGTGTCGAGGCGCAGGACCTGGCGCTCAACGAGCGTCATCTGTGGATCAAGCTGGATCATCTGACACTGACCAGCAAGGCGGTGTTTACCTGGGCGCGGGGTACGCCGCAGACGATGGACGGGTTCGAAATGATCCGCATTGCACGCGGCGTGTCCCGGGACGAGTTCAAAGCCGCCCATCACACTTATACGGTGATCAACACCAATTCGCCGCTGCAGCTTGATATTCCGATGCTCAATGGTCTGATGGACTTTGCCGAATATAACCAGATCGTTGTCATCACGCCGTTCACCCTGTCGGGTGCCATGGCGCCGGTTACCATCTCCGGTGCGCTGGTGCAGCAGCATGCTGAGTTCCTGGCGGCACTGGTTATCAATCAACTTGTGCGGCCGGGCGCGCCGGTGGTGTACGGCGCATTCACCTCCAATGTAGACATGAAGTCCGGATCACCGGCTTTTGGCACGCCGGAATACGTCAAGGCAGCGTGGGGCTCAGGCCAGTTGGCCAGAAAACTGGGGTTGCCATGGCGGTCGTCGGCACCTACCGCGTCGAACGCACCGGATGCGCAAGGTGCCTACGAGACACAGCTTTCTCTGTGGGGGGCTATTCAGGGTGGATCCAATTTCATTGCTCACACCGCAGGCTGGCTGGAAGGCGGGCTGACCGCATCTTTTGAGAAGTTCATTCTCGATATTGAGGTCCTGCAGATGATTGCCGAGCTGTGCCAGCCGGCAAAAATCGATGAGGAAGAATTTGCCCTCGATGCCATTCGCGAAGTGGGCCCGGGCGGTCACTATTTCGGATGCGCCCACACCATGGAGCGGTACTCAACTGCGTTTTACAAACCCCTGGTATCGGACTGGAGCAATTTCGGCCAGTGGACCGAGAACGGATCCCTGACCGCGACGCAGAGAGCCAATACCATCTGGAAGAAGGTGGTCGCTGATTTTGAGCCGCCGGCCCTGGATGCCGCCATCCGGTCCGAACTGGACGACTACATTGAACGCCGCATTGCTGCAGGTGGTGCATTGCCGGAATCGTGAGACTGATGCCGGATATCAGGCTGCCGGCACACGCCCATGTGCCGGGGTCAGGCAGCGTGCCGGACCTTGGGCCGCTTGAGCGTGCAAAGGACTTCACCCCGGCAGTAACACGTGCTGCTGAGTGGTCGGAAAATGTACCTTATCTTTATGGCCATGACCTGCTGCGCGCCGGTTACTACTGGGAAGCTCACGAGGTGTGGGAGGCCGTTTGGCTGGCCACGCCGGCCAACGGCCCGGAGCGGCTGTTGCTGCAGGCGCTCATCCAGAATGCCAATGCACGATTGAAATCTGCCATGCAGCGCGAGAACGCAGCGGCACGGCTGCATACCCAGGTCGAGGAGTTGCGGATTGATCTGGTGGCCAGGCTGGGTGGACGGATTGACACGTATATGGGGGTCAATGTTGGCAACAGATATTTGCATTATAATGCGTGAATGCTTTTAATTCATGCATTTTATGTGCGAAATTCCTTGACCACCTCTGACCATGCATATGATGGTGCAGACTGGATTCAAAACACTGGACCAGCCTGACATGAGCCGTATCGACTTTCAGACATCGCCCGACGCCTACAAACACTGGCGCATTGAACCCGACGGCGAAGTCGCTCGTCTGGTGATGGACGTAGATGAAACGGCAGGACTGTTCGATGGCTATGAACTGAAACTCAACTCCTATGATCTGGGTGTGGACATTGAACTGGCGGACGCCATTCAGCGTTTGCGATTCGAATATCCACAGGTAAAGACGGTTGTGCTGGCGTCGGGCAAGGACAAGGTGTTCTGCGCCGGTGCCAATATCCGCATGCTTGGCGGATCTGCCCATTCGCACAAGGTGAATTTCTGCAAGTTCACCAACGAGACCCGCAACTCCATGGAGGAAGCGTCGGCAGAAAGCGGACAGACCTATTTGTGCGCCGTGTCCGGTGCGTGTGCCGGTGGCGGTTACGAACTGGCCCTGGCATGCGACCATATCATTTTGACCGACGACGGTTCTTCCACGGTGTCATTGCCGGAAGTGCCTTTGCTGGCCGTGTTGCCCGGTACCGGAGGTCTGACGCGGGTCACGGACAAGCGCAAGGTGAGGCGTGACCGCGCTGATGTCTTCTGCTCATTAGAAGAGGGCATCCGCGGCAGGAAAGCTGTCGACTGGCGCCTGGTTGATGAAGTCGCACCGGCGTCGAAGTTTGCCGATGCGGTCAGCGCACGCGCGCTTGAACTGGCGGCAAGATCCGACCGGCCGTCTGCCGGTGCGGGTGTGACGCTTACGCCGTTGAACAAGACCATTACGGAAAGCGCCATCGCCTATTCCACCGTTTCCGTTGAACTTGATCGCAGTGCCAGAGTGGCAACGATCAACATCACCGGTCCGGACACGGCCCCGCCTGCCGATGTCGCTGCAGCCGAGGGGCTTGGTGACCAGTTCTGGCCCTTGCGCCTGGCCCGCGAACTGGACGATGCATTGCTGGAAATCCGTTTCAATGAGCTGGAAGTCGCGGTAGTGCAGTTCAAGTCTGCCGGTGATCCGGACATGGTGTTGGCCTATGACGAATTCATGGCCAGTAATGACAAGCACTGGCTGATGCGTGAACTGCTGCTGTACTGGCGCCGCGTGCTGAAGCGCGTGGACCTGACATCCCGCACGCTTGCGGTGATGGCGGAACCGGGCTCATGTTTCGCGGGAACGCTGGCGGAACTATTGTTCGCGGCAGACCGCTCCTACATGGCCGACGGCCAGTTTGAAGGTGACAACCGGCCGGAGGCAACCATTGCGCTCGGGCCGTTGAATTTTGGCGCCTATCCAATGAGCAACGGCATCACCCGGCTTGAGACACGGTTTCTCGGTGAGCCTGAGGCGGTTGAGGCCGCAAAGGCGAAACAGGGCGAGGCGCTGGACGCGTCGGCAGCCGATGAGCTTGGCCTGGTCACCTTTGCATTTGACGATATCGACTGGGAAGACGAGGTGCGGATTTTCCTTGAGGAACGTGCCAGCTTCTCGCCGGATGCGCTGACCGGCATGGAGGCGAACCTGCGGTTTGCAGGACCAGAGACCATGGAAACGCGCATATTCGGCCGGTTGACGGCCTGGCAGAACTGGATTTTCCAGCGCCCCAATGCGGTGGGTGCTGATGGCGCTTTGCAACGATATGGTTCGGGCAAGCGCGCTGACTTCAACATGGAACGTGTATAAGGACCAAGCAATATGGCTGACCTCGTCAATGTCGATTACAATACGTCGATCCCGAACAATGTGAACCTGTCGGACGATCGGCGCGTGCTGAAGGCGCTGGAAAAATGGCACCCGGGTTACCTGAACTGGTGGAACAATATGGGCCCGGAAGGCTTCCAGGAATCACTGGTGTATCTGCGTACCGCCGTTTCGGTGGACCCCAAGGGCTGGGCCAAGTTCGGTTATGTGAAGATGCCGGAATACCGCTGGGGTATCCTGCTGGCACCGGAAGAAGAAGGCCGCACCATTCCGTGCGGCGAGCACGCCGGCAAGCCTGCATGGCAGGAAGTTCCCGGTGAATACCGCTCCATGCTGCGCCGCCTGATCGTGATCCAGGGTGACACCGAGCCGGCCTCCGTCGAGCAGCAACGCCATCTCGGGCAAACCGCGCCGTCACTTTACGACATGCGCAACCTGTTCCAGGTGAACGTGGAAGAAGGCCGGCACCTGTGGGCAATGGTCTATCTGCTGCAGAAGTATTTCGGCGCCGATGGTCGTGAGGAAGCAGACATGTTGCTGGAGCGCCAGTCGGGCTCCGAAGATCATCCGCGTATGCTCGGTGCCTTCAATGAGGCGACGCCGGACTGGCTGTCGTTCTTCATGTTCACCTACTTCACCGACCGCGACGGCAAGATGCAGCTTGAGGCACTGGCACAGTCCGGCTTCGATCCGCTGTCGCGAACCTGCCGCTTCATGCTGACCGAGGAAGCCCATCACATGTTCGTCGGTGAGACCGGCGTGGGCCGAACCATCCAGCGCACGTGTGAGGCGATGAAGGAAGCCGGGATCACCGACCCCTATGATATCGACGCGGTGCGCGCTCTGGGTGTCATCGACCTGCCGACGATCCAGAAAAAAGCCAACATGCATTACTCGCTGTCGCTGGACCTGTTCGGTTCGGAAATCTCCACCAATGCCGCCAACGCGTTCAACTCAGGCATCAAGGGCCGCTACCGGGAAGCCAAGATCGAGGATGATCACAAGCTCGAACGTGACACCTATCCGGTTCTCAGGCTGATCGACGGCAAGGTGGTCATTTCAGACGAACCGGCATTGTCGGCCATCAATATGCGTCTGCGCGATGACTATGTGAAAGACGCCACGGGCGGCGTCAACCGGTGGAACAACATCCTCAAGAAAGAGGGTGTAGAGTTCCAGATTACGCTGCCGCATGTGGCTTTCCATCGTCACCAGGGCGAGTTTTCAGCCATTCATGCGGACCCGGAAGGCAATCTGCTGTCAGTGGAAGAATGGGAAAAACGCAAGGATGAGTGGATTCCGTCAAAGGCCGACGGTGATTTCATCGACAGCCTGATGAAGCCGCTATGGGAGCCTGGAAAGTATGCAGGCTGGATATCGCCACCACGCGTCGGCATCGACAACAAGCCCGGTGACTTCGAATACGTCAAAGTCTCCGGTGTCGCGCAAAACGCATGACCGCGCTTATCAAGCAGCACCTGATCGATCCGGAAATCTGCATCCGGTGCTATACCTGTGAAGAGCACTGTCCGATCGATGCTATCACCCATGACGACAACAACGTCGTCGTGGACGTCAGCAAGTGCAATTTCTGCATGGATTGCATCAGTCCGTGTCCGACCGGATCCATAGATAACTGGCGGGTGGTGGCTGAGCCCTACACGCTGGAACAGCAGTTTGAAATGCTGGAGCTGCCGGAGCAGGAAGAAGGGCTTGAAGAACCCAGTGACGGCGGCGGATCGCTTGAAGCACTGGAAGACGAAATCGAGGCCCTGTTGGCCAAGGCGCATGAAGGCACCGGCGGCAAACCGGTCGCACCTGCATCGGCTTCAAAACCGTCGATCAACCTGTTCAACCGGGCCAAGCCCGCCAGGGCGATCGTGCAGGGCAATTTCAGGCTGACTGATGCAGATGCCGAAAACGATGTACGCCACATCATACTGAACCTGGGAGACCAAGTGTTCCCGGTGCTGGAAGGGCAGAGCATCGGGGTGGTCGTGCCGGGCTCCGATGCCGAGGGCCGGCCGCATGAACCGCGCCTGTATTCTGTTGCCAGTGCGCGCGACGGTGAAAAACCGAACACCAACAATATTGCGCTGACGGTCAAGCGTGAAGACAAGGGCATTGCCTCGAACTATTTGTGCGACCTGGACAAGGGAGCCGAGATTGACATCACGGGACCGTTCGGCGCGACCTTCCTGCTGCCCAATGATCCACAAGCCAACCTGATCATGATTTGTACCGGCACAGGTTCAGCCCCGTTCCGCGGGTTCACCGAACGCCGCCGCAGGACAATGCCGGAACTGAAAAACAAGTTGAAGCTCTATTTCGGTGCCCGCCGGCCGGAAGAGCTTCCCTATTTCGGGCCATTGAAAAAGGTGCCGGAAACCCTGATGCATACCGAATTCTGCTACTCGCGGGTTGAGGGGCAAGCCAAGGAGTATGTGCAGGACCGGATGCGGTTGCGTGCTGCTGAATTGCTGGAGATGTTGCAGCAGGACGAGACCCACATCTACATTTGCGGGTTGAAAGGCATGGAAACCGGTGTCGATGAAGCTCTGGCCGATAT
>CALHUA010000111.1 GCA_938039915.1 uncultured Anderseniella sp. | reverse complement strand
CAGGTGCCGATGATGCCCCCGCCAATGATAACAACATCAACGGCTTCAGGCAGGTCTGTGTCGCTTTCGATGAATTCAGGTAAAGGCAGCATGATGGCGCGAGCATATGGTCGTCGCTGGCATGTTGCCAAGTGGAATTTGCGCTAAATCGCTCGTCAACCGGCGCGTGGATGGGCCTTGTCGTATTGCGCCAAAAGATGCTCGCGGTCGACACCGGTATAGACCTGCGTCGTGGACAGGCTGGCATGACCGAGCAGTTCCTGGATCGTGCGCAGATCGGCACCGCCACCAAGCAGGTGAGTGGCAAATGAGTGGCGCAGCGCGTGTGGTGTTGCGGTATCGGGCAGGCCCAGGGCGGAGCGCAGTTTCTGCATCAGCAGCTGGATATTGCGGGCGTTGAGCCTGCCACCCCGTTTGCCGATAAACAGGGGGCCTTGCGGATCAAGACCGCCGGTCAGGTCCAGATAATTCTGTATCGCCGTGGCCGCGGCAGGCAGCACCGGCACCAGCCTGGTCTTGTTGCCCTTGCCGACAATGCGCAGCACATCTTCGTTGGGCGGGACGGGTGCCTCATGCCGGTTCAGGTTCAAGGCTTCCGATATCCGCAGTCCGCAGCCATACAGCAACATCAAGACGGCCGTGTCGCGCGCGATGATCCACGGCTCGGCGGCACCGGACACATTTGCCTCGACGAGATTGACCGTCTGTTTTGCAGCCTTCGCATGCAACGGTTTCGGTATGGCATGAGGCAATTTGGGTGAGCGCAGGGTGGCCACGGCCGGATTGCGCAGAATGCCCTCATTGTCGAACCAGCGGTACAGAGTGCGGATAGCTGACAGTTGCCGCGCCATGGTGCGGCTTTCAATACCGGCATTGCGCCGGGCCGCCATGAAGGCGCGAAAGTCCAGCGGTTTGAGCGTCTCCAGGTCACGCAGGGATGCAGGCTTTCCCAGATGACCGGACAGGAAACGGGTAAACTGGGTAATGTCGCGAATGTAGGCATCCAGCGTGTGCGGGCTGACCTGTTTCTCAATGCCCAGATGCCCGACCCATGCGGTTATCTTTGCTGCAGCATCGTCAGCAGCATTGAACTGGATTGGATGGTTGGCGGAGGTCATGATCGCAGTCTAGCTGAATGTGGTTAATGCGATACTGATAGTGCGGTGTGTTTAGCGAATCACTGCAAAGATGGCAGGTCACGAAGCCAAATTGGTTTAATTCCTGCGTGGCGGTTATGCAGTGGACGATCCCTTTTGGGACGGTTTGCCCTTCAATTTTGCAAAGGGTTTCTTGTCTTTCTTCTTCTTCTTTCGCTTCGCCTTCGGGGCGTCGGATGCGGTTGGCTTGGGCCGCCATTTCTCCTTGTTTTTGCCTCTCGGTTTCGGCTTCGACGCCGCGCGATCATGAGGCTTGTTGCCGCCACGCGGCGGTTTCGGGTCGTGAGAGGTCGAGGCAAAATCCGGTGCAGTGTCGAGACGTTTGAGCACGGCACCTGCTTCCAGTGTCATGTCCGGGCCCACGCCTTCGAGAAACCTGTCGGCACTGGCAGCCAGGATCTCGACATAGCTGATGTCCTGCTGAATCCGGATGGCGCCGATCACCTTGCTGGAAATGTTTCCCACCCGGCACAGCATCGGCAGCAGCCAGCGCGGCTCGGCATTCTTCGATCGCCCGATCGAGATCGAGAACCAGACACTCGGCCCGAACGGCTCCTGCGAGCGCGGTGTCCGTTCGCGTTCCGGTGAATGCGGCGCGGCGGCGGACAACTCCTCTGGTGCGGACACCCGCGCGGTGTGCAGCCGCAGGTAGGCAGCGGCGATCTGTTCGATGCCATGCCTGTCGATCAGTTTGTTGACGAAGCCGCGCTCGGCGTCCGTGATCTCCTCTTCCCAGACAGGATCGGACAAGAGGCGTTCTTCGTCCCTGGCCAGCACATCGTCGGCGGAAGGCGGCTCGGTCCATTCAGCGCGCACCTTGGCGCCCTGCAATAACCGTTCGGCCTTGCGGCGCAGCTTTATGGGTACAATCAGCGCGCTGACGCCTTTGCGTCCGGCCCGCCCGGTTCGTCCCGAGCGATGCAACAGGGTTTCGGAATTGGACGGCAGGTCGGCGTGGATCACCAGTTCCAGCTTGGGCAGATCGATCCCGCGCGCGGCGACATCGGTGGCCACGCAGACACGCGCGCGGCCGTCGCGCATGGCCTGCAGGGCATGGGTCCGCTCGGATTGGGTCAGTTCACCAGACAGGGCCACGACCGAAAAGCCCCGGTTGGAAAACCGTGTGGTCAGCCGGTTGACGGCAGCCCGGGTATTGCAGAACACCAGCGCATTCTGCGCTTCGTAAAAACGCAGAACATTGATCACCGCGTTTTCTATATCGCGCGGACTGACATTGAGCGCACGGTATTCGATGTCGGTATGCTGGGTCTGTTCCCCGGTGGTGGTGACACGCACCGCATTGCGCTGGTACTTTTTAGCCAGCGCGGCGATGGCGCGAGGCACCGTGGCGGAAAACATCAGCGTGCGGCGCCGGGCAGGGGCTTCTCCCAGAATGAATTCCAGGTCGTCGCGAAAACCGAGATCCAGCATCTCGTCGGCTTCATCGAGCACGATGGCGCGAAGTTGGTCCATGTTGAGCGAGCCGCGCTTGATGTGATCGCAGAGCCGTCCGGGCGTGGCGACAACGATATGCGCCCCCCTGTTGAGCGCCTGACGCTCGGTGCGCATGTCCATGCCGCCGACACATGATGTGACGATGGCGCCGGTTTTCTCATACAGCCACGCCAGTTCGCGCTTGACCTGCAAGGCCAGCTCGCGTGTCGGCGCGATGATCAATGCCAGTGGATCAGCGGCGGGCTCGAAACGGTCGGCCTCACCCAGCAGCGTAGGCGCGATGGCCAGGCCGAAACCGACCGTCTTGCCCGATCCGGTCTGCGCCGAGACCAGCAGGTCAGCTTCGTCGAACTCCGGCTTGGCGACTTCCTGCTGTACAGGCGTGAGATCGGTGTATCCGCGCTGTTCAAGCGCGGCGGCGAGGGTCTTGATCATGGTTTTCACTTATCGCAATCGGTTTGGGGGAAGTGGCTCACCAACCCAAAGTCAGGGCGAGCCGCAATTACCGCAATACGCACCCAAAATCCAAGCGTCGCGATGTGCTGGCAATAGCGCTGATCGCGGAGAATGTACAGGGGGCGATTGCCGGAAGTCCGATGCAGTAGTACTGCCAACTCCTGTCCAAGGGGTTTTGAAGCGCAGCGCAGTCGATGTTGTTCTGTACATTCGGTCGAGAATCGACTGTGCTTCACGTTTGGACAAGAGTGTTGGGGACCAAACGCTGCTGAATATGCCGGAGGCCGAACCTTATGAATGATGATAGCTCAGAGTCGTCTGAATATATTCATGGCAGTTCGCCGGAGGAACAACACCGGTTGTCCTTGCTCAATGGCATCTTGAATGAATCTTGCCTGAGAGAGCTTGATCTCCAGCCAGGAGAGAAAGTCCTGGATCTTGGCAGTGGACTTGGTCAGTTTACTCGTCTAATTGCGCGGACTGTGGGCAGTGAGGGAACTGTTGTCGGCATTGAGCGAGATCGCCATCAAATTTTGCAAGCGAAAAACCTCGCAGATAGTTCGGGGGAGTCAGAACTTGTGGAATTTCGCAAAGGCGATGCGCTTGAGCTCCCGTTGAGTGGATCGGAATGGGGAACGTTCGACGTTGCGCATGCCCGCTTTCTTCTGGAGCATGTTCCCCGCCCGGCATTGGTCATTGCGCAAATGGTTCGTTCGGTTGGTCCTGGTGGAAGAGTTTTTGTCTCTGATGATGATCATGACAACTTTCGTCCGTGGCCCGAACCCCGCGGTTTCCAAGCCCTTTGGCAGGCGTACGTACGTTCGTATGAAAGACTTGGCAATGACCCGTATGTCGGACGTCGCCTCGTCTCGTTGCTTGGAGATGCTGGACTAACCTCCATTCGCAACAGTTGCGTGTTCTTTGGGGGGTGCGCAGGAAATGAAAGATTTCAGGCTGTTGCTGACAATTTGATTGGCGCTCTTGAGGGAGCTAAAGACACAATGTTGTCTGAAGAATTCCTGGATGAAGAGTCTTTCCAAACTGGCATGGACGGGCTTCAGCACTGGAAAGCGCACTCTTCTGCTGTTTTGTGGTACACGGTGTGTTGTGCAGAAGGGACCGTGCCAGGCTGAAATATCCGACTTTCTGTGATGTCCGCGCCAATCCGCTCTTTGGACACCGCCCTACAGAATTTTCTGGCCGGTCTTGGCCCAGTCTGCCGTGAAGGCTTCCAGGCCCTTGTCGGTCAGCGGGTGCTTGACCAGGGCCTTCAGCGTGACCGGCGGCACGGTGGAGACATCAGCGCCGGCAAGGGCTGCCTGCTTGACGTGGTTTACCGTGCGGATCGACGCGGCCAGGATTTCAGTGCGGAAATCGTAATTGTCGTAGATTTCGCGGATTTCCTCGATCAGTTCCATGCCGTCAAGCCCGATATCATCGAGGCGGCCGATGAACGGGGAAATGAAAGTGGCACCGGACTTGGCCGCCAGCAGGGCCTGATTGGCATTGAAGCACAAGGTGACATTGACCATGGTGCCTTCGCCGGTCAGTGTGCTGCAGGCCTTGAGGCCGTCCCATGTGAGTGGCACCTTGACGGTGACATTGCTGGCGATCTTGGCCAGATGACGGCCTTCGGCAATCATGCCATCGGCATCCAGAGCCACGACTTCCGCCGACACCGGACCCGGGATCATCTTGCAGATTTCGGCAATGGTTTCCTTGAAATTACCGCCGGACTTGGCCACCAGCGAGGGATTGGTGGTGACACCGTCGAGCAGGCCCATGGAGGCGAGTTCGCGAATCTCATCAAGGTCGGCAGTATCGGCAAAGAATTTCATGGAGAAGGTCCGTTCATTGATCAGGTTTGGCGGGAACCTAGCACCGGCATCGCGGCAAGCCAATGGCGAACTGGTGGTTCGTTGGCCGCAGTTGATCCGGGCGCTGGTTTGCGCCAGCTTGGTTGGCATATGACAACCGATTCCACAGTTCAGGTATTGCTGCCGCTGGCGCTGGGTGATGCCTACACCTACCTGGTGCCGGACGGCATGGCGCTGGGTCCGGGTGACTATGTGCAGGTGCCGCTGGGCCCGCGCCAGGTCATCGGTGTGGTTTGGGATATCGGCGGAGAAGTACCGGATACGGCAAAGCTTCGCGCGGTCAGCGAAAAATATGAAACACCCGCCATGCCGGACCTGCACCGGCAGTTCATCAGCTGGGTGGCGCAATATTATCTCGAGCAGCCGGGCTCTGTCCTGCGCATGGCCTTGAGGGTGCCGGAGGCGCTGGGCGCGGCACGCCAGCAGATCGCCTACCGGGCCTCCGGTGAGCAACCGGCCAAGCTGACGGCACAGCGCGCACGGGTGCTGGAGGTGGCAGGTGATGGACTGGCGAGGCGTGCTGGCGACCTTGCACAGGAAGCAGGTGTCGGCGCATCGGTTGTAAAGGGTCTGGCCAAGGCAGGAGCGCTGGAAGCCGTCACGCTGCCCGCCATGGCAGCGTTTGCGGAGCCGGACCTGAACCATCATCGGGTTGAGTTGTCAGACAGCCAGGCGCTGGCTGCCGCTGATCTGCGCAAGGCAGTCACGGCGCGCAGGTTTTCGGTTTCGCTGCTGGATGGCGTTACCGGATCTGGCAAGACGGAGGTTTATTTCGAGGCAATGGCGGCAGCCCTGGCACAGGGCAGGCAGGTATTGCTGCTGCTGCCGGAAATCGCGCTGACCGGACCGTTCCTGCGCCGCGTTGAGGAACGTTTCGGAATACCGCCGGCGGAG
>CALHUA010000110.1 GCA_938039915.1 uncultured Anderseniella sp. | reverse complement strand
TCATGATCATGATCATGATCATCATGGCCGGCCTCGGCCTTCTTTCCATGGTCATGATCATCGTGACCAGCCTCTTCTTCATGGCTGTGCTCATCGAATGCGCCGCCCTCGCGAAACTCCAGTTTGACGAGGCCATGAGCGTCAAACAGCTCAACGGCCCGGGCGTTGGCGCCAATGGTTTCCAGCGGCTTTTCGAGGAAAGCCTCCATTTCGTGCCCGACCCAGAACACGACCTTCGCGGACTCCAGCATCTGCGCCTGCGATGGCTTCAGGGCATAATTATGCGGCGACCCGGCACCCTCGACGATGAGCCCAGGCTCACCCACGCCTTCCATCACTGCAGCGACGAGAGAGTGAACCGGCTTGATGGATGCCACCACATTCACGTCGGCGATGGCTGAAACAGCGGACGACGCCAGCAGCGTGGAGGCGAGAAGAAGGGTCTTGATGCGACGCATTACGGTCTTCCTTGATCAATATGACAAGATGATGTGACGTTATCTCATTACAAGATTGCGTAACTGTATAACGTGTGCGATAAGATGTGGCAATACCCTTCGCCACAAAATGCATGATACCGTGTGGAGCAGCCATGCTGAAGAAACCCGAAGCACTTGTCACATTGGACAATGCCGGCATCCGTCGCGCCGGCCGCTGGCTTGTGCGCGGCGTGGCTTTTTCAATTGATTCAGGCGAGATTGTCACGTTGATCGGCCCGAATGGTTCGGGAAAGTCCACGACAGCCAAAATGGCGCTTGGCATTCTCAAGCCCGATGAGGGGGCGATCCGCCGCCGTCCTGATCTGAACGTCGCCTATGTGCCGCAGAAACTCGTGGTCGACTGGACATTGCCATTGACGGTTCAACGGTTCATGCGGCTGACCGGACAGGTCAGCGTTGATGAAGCCCGCGATGCAATGGCAGCCACCGGTGTCAGCCATCTGGCAATGGCGGAAGTCCGCACCCTTTCGGGTGGCGAGTTCCAGCGGGTGATGCTGGCGCGCGCCATCGCAAGAAAACCCGGCCTGCTGGTTCTCGACGAGCCTGTCCAGGGTGTGGATTTTACCGGCGAAATCGCTCTTTATGACCTGATCAAGCGCATTCGCGATGAGGTACATTGCGGCATCCTGCTGATCTCCCATGATCTGCATGTCGTCATGGCAGCCACCGACCGTGTTATCTGTCTCAACGGACATGTCTGCTGCTCGGGCACGCCGACCGTGGTTGCCTCAAGCCCGGAATACAAGGAGCTGTTTGGAGCGCGGGCCGCGCCGACGCTGGCCGTCTATGAACACCACCACGATCATTCACATCTGCCCGACGGGCGCGTTAGGCATGGCGATGGCTCCATCACGGACCATTGTCACCCTGAAGACGGTCATCATCACCATGAAAACCCGCCGGGCGAGCCCCATCCGGATCATGCAGGTGAGAGGAATCACGATGCTTGACGACTTCTTCACCCGCGCGATCGTCGCCGGCGTCGGCGTTGCCCTGGTGGCCGGCCCTCTGGGCTGCTTCATTGTCTGGCGGCGGCTTGCCTACTTCGGCGATACGCTTTCGCACGCTGCACTGCTTGGTGTGGCCCTGGCCTTCCTGTTCGAGGTCAATATCACACTGGCGGTTTTTGGCGTATCGGCCTGTGTCTCGCTTGCGCTGCTGCTGCTTCAGAAGCGTGCAACACTTTCTGCCGATGCGTTGCTTGGCCTCCTGTCCCATTCCGCACTGGCGCTGGGCCTCGTTGTTCTCGCCTTCATGACCTGGGTCCGCATTGACCTGATGGGCTTCCTGTTTGGTGACATTCTGGCGGTTTCCAAAATGGACATCGCCATTATCTGGCTGGGCGGTACAGTGGTGCTGGCAGTGCTTGCAGCCGTCTGGCGACCACTGTTTGCCGCGACCGTGAACCGCGAACTGGCTGAAGCCGAAGGCATGAAACCGGAACGTGCCAACATCATCTTCATGCTGTTGATGGCCGCCGTCATTGCCATATCGATGAAGATCGTGGGCGTGCTGCTGATCACCGCCATGCTTATCATTCCCGCGGCAACCGCGCGCCGGTTTGCGTCCGGGCCTGAGCAGATGGCGCTTATGGCAGCAGGCATTGGTGCGGCATCGGTTGTCGGCGGCCTGTTCGGCTCGCTGGAATGGGACACACCTGCCGGGCCCAGCATTGTGGTGACTGCCCTGGGCCTGTTCGTGCTGTCAGTCCTGCCGACATTCTCGCGCGGCGCAGTGAGGGGTAAAGAGCCGGAAAAACGCACAACCGAAATCCAGAAAGAAAACAGCCCATGAATGAACATGTTCACCCGTCTGCGGATCTCACCAAAAACCAGTCACTGGTCATGGGCGCCCTGACAAAATCGGACGGTCCGCTCAGCGCTTACACCATATTGGACCAACTTCGCGAACATGGTTTTCGCGCGCCTCTGCAGGTCTATCGAGCGCTCGACAAGCTGGTCGAGTTCGGAATGGTTCATCGCCTTGAAAGTCTCAATGCCTTTGTCGCCTGCCGCCACCCCGATTGCGATGATCACGAAACCATTGCCTTCATGATCTGCGAGACATGCGGGCTGGTGAGTGAAATCTCCGACAACGCCCTCGCCAACAGACTGAAACTTCTTGCCGGAGAAACCCGTTTTGCCCTGAAGAAAACCACCATAGAACTGCGCGGTATCTGCCGTAACTGCCAGACAGCCTGAAACCCATTGTCCTGACCCAGGCGCAAAAATGCCACGCATTGACCTTAACGGAACGCACATCCACTTCACCGACACCGGTGGTGACGGCGAGGCGATCGTTTTTTCCCATGGACTGTTACTTGATGGAACCATGTTTGAGGACCAGATCGCCCATCTGCGCGGCTACTATCGCTGCATTACTTTCGATCATCGCGGCCAGGGACGCAGCGGTGTGGCCGAGGACGGATATGACCTTGAAACCCTGACGGCGGATGCGGCGGCCCTTATCGGTCACCTGGATATCGCGCCTTGTCACTTTGTCGGGTTGAGCATGGGCGGCTTCGTCGGCATGCGCCTGGCGGCCCGACAACCGGCATTGTTGAAAAGCCTCACCCTTCTCAGTACCACCGCTGAGCCTGAGCCGGCAGGAAACAAACCGAAATACCGCATGCTCAATTTCGTCGCCCGCTGGATCGGGCTATGGGTTGTTGTCGGTCGCGTTATGCCGATCATGTTTGGCCGGACATTCCTGAAAGACGCAGCCCGCATGACGCAAAGACAACACTGGGCGAAGGTGATTGGCGAGAATGACCGCTGCGGCATAACCCGGGCTGTGTCCGGCGTGATTGAGCGCAATGGCTGCAGCGATCTCCTGGGCCGGATCAAGATGCCTGTCGGCATTGGTGTCGGGGATGAGGATATAGCCACTGTTCCTGAGAAATCCAAGCACCTGCATACAGCCATCGAAGGATCGGAACTGGTCGTGTTCAGGCGTGCAGGCCATTCCTCGGCCATCGAGACACCGGCGCTGGTAAATGACCTTATTGAGCGCACGATCCAGCGGACATGAAGCAAGTCACAAGGATGTCTGGTTCGACTTGAGGTCGAAAGACTCAAACCTCCTGACCCGATACATTGATTGTAACAATGGTGTCGCGTAGCTTCTTCAGTGATCTGAAACGGTGCCGAAGCCGTTTATTTATTTTTGATGCCAACTGGGGGGACCTGATGGCGAGTGATTTGAGCACCGACGACATGGTTATCCTGCTGGAGCGCCTCAGCAGGCTGGTACGCGCGCAGGAACATGCATCCGATCTCAACCCGGCACAGTGGGAAGCGTTGCGCTACCTGTCGCGGTGCAATCGTTTCTCCAATTCCCCGGCAGCGCTGACCCGCTACCTGTCTGCGACCAAGGGAACCATATCGCAGACACTGATCGCCCTGGAACGCAAGGGCCTGGTCAGTAAAGCACCACGACCGGGCCAGGCGCGTTCGGTTGTCCTGGCACTCACGTCAGACGGTAAGGCAAAGCTGCGTGATGACCCGTGGCAACAGGTATCCGCCATGATCGGGGAAAGCGGCCCGAAAACCCGCAAGAAACTTGCTGCCGGATCACAAAAGCTGGTCAACCACATCATCAAGTCACGCGGCCTGCCGAGTTTCGGATCATGCGACACGTGCCGGTATTTCCGTGAGGGCGGTGCGCCTGACAACGTCAAGGGCAAACACTGGTGCCTGCTGTTTGAAGAGCCGGTGACCAAAACCGAAGCAGGGAAAATCTGCGCCAGCCACGACATCGCGTGAGCGTATGTCCTTTTAACTGTATTGAACCGACGCCCTACTCTGCAGCGATCCTTATTGCCGGTGCCGCGGCCAGAACCTCGGTTTCAACGTGATCTGCGAACTTCTCGAAATTGTTCACAAACATCGAGACCAGTTCGCTGGCTTTCGCATCATAGGCTGCCGGGTCAGCCCAGGTGCTGCGCGGCTCGAGGATTGCGCTGTCCACGTTCGGAACCGACATCGGGACTTCAAAACCGAAAGACGCATCGGTGCGCATTGGCACATCGTTGAGACTGCCGTCGAGAGCAGCGGCCAACAGGGCTCGGGTTGCCTTGATCGGCATGCGATGGCCTTCACCATAGGGTCCGCCGGTCCAGCCGGTATTGACCAGCCAGCATGTGGCGCCATGCTCGGCAATCAGCTTTTTCAGCAGATTACCGTAAACGCTCGGGTGACGCGGCATGAACGGTGCGCCAAAACAGGTCGAGAACGTCGCCACGGTGCCTTTGACACCCTTTTCAGTGCCGGCCACCTTGGCGGTGTAACCGGACAGGAAGTGATACATGGCCTGATGCGGCGTCAGGCGCGCGATCGGCGGCAATACGCCGGATGCATCCGCAGTCAGCATGATGACATTCTTCGGATGCGGCGCGGTGCCGTCTTCCGATGCATTCGGAATGAAGTGCATCGGATAGGCAACCCGGCCGTTTTCGGTCAGCGACACATCATCAAAGTCCGGTGTCCTGGTGTCCGGATCAAGCATGACATTTTCAAGAACCGAACCCCAGCGCTGGGTGGTTGAATAGATCTCCGGCTCGGCTTCGGCAGACAGATTGACCGTCTTGGCGTAACATCCGCCTTCAAAGTTGAAAATACCGTTCGGCGACCAGCCGTGCTCATCATCACCAACAAGGGTGCGCGACGCATCCGAGGACAATGTTGTCTTGCCGGTGCCCGACAGACCGAAGAACAGCGCAGATGAACCATCATCACCGGCATTGGCTGAACAGTGCATTGGCATGATGCCTTTTTCAGGCAGGAAGTAATTCAGGGTGCCGAACACCGATTTCTTGGTTTCACCGGCATATTCGGTGTCGCCGATCAACACCAGTTTTTCGGTCAGATCGATGGCAATGACCGTTTCGGTGCGTGACCCATGTTTGGCAGGGTCAGCCTTGAAGCTGGGCTGATTGATGATTGTCAGTTCGGGCGTAAAATCCATGACCTCGGCACGGGACAGGCGGCGCAGCAGATAGCGGATGAACAATGCATGCCAGGCAAACTGGGTCACTACACGAACCTTGATGCGGTGTTCAGGGTCTGCCCCGCCATACAAATCCTGGACAAACAGGCGTTTTCCAGTGGCATGATCCAGGAAGTCCGATTTCAGGGCGGCGAATTGGTCAGGGGACATGGCCTTGTTATTGTCCCACCAGATCTTGTCTTCGGTGTTGGCATCGCGAACGATGAACTTGTCCTGGGCGGACCGGCCCGTGTGCTTGCCGGTGACAACTGCCAGCGCACCGCTGTCGGTCACCATGCCTTCGTCCAGCTTGAGGGACATCTCGAAAAGCTGCGCGGAATTCAGGTTGTAATGAACCTCTGCCGCCCCATTGATTTTGGTCGTCTCTATGGGGAAGGCTGGATTGAAATGGCCGGTGTGTTGCAACGCTCTACTCCTGAAACGGCAATGAAAGACACACGGCACCTTGGGGCCATGACATTGTTCATTACGTCTGTGATCTCTTTATCTGTGGATGAAACGGGGTGTGATTTCACGGCGCATCGCCCTCAGCAGAACCCAGTAAGGAAAATAAACTAAGCAATCTTTTGCTTGCCTTCAAGCAATCAAAGGAGCGATTCACGATTTTTGTTGATAGCGCAATTATGGCCAGCACCGCCCAAGCGCCGGGCCTGACGGACCGCGGCAACTGTCACATTTTGGAGCCCGCCCTTGTTATCTTGCGGTTGTGCCATCATATAGTGCGGATGTTTTACCTTGCGACGGCGTAAAACATCCTGCCACAATTTGTGCCAGATCAGTCTTTACGGCTCGCCATCAGGACGGAGATAAAGCATTGGGAAAACGCATGCCAACAATTGCGCTCGTTGATGACGACCGGCATATTCTGACATCGGTGTCCATGGCACTGGAGGCAGAAGGCTACAGCACCAGCACCTACACAGACGGCGTCGCCGCGTTGCAGGGGTTGGAAGACACACCACCGGATATGGCAATCTTCGATATCAAGATGCCACGCATGGACGGCATGGAACTATTGCGCAGACTGCGCCAGAAATCGGACCTGCCGGTTATCTTCCTGACGTCCAAGGACGAGGAAATCGACGAACTGTTTGGCCTCAAAATGGGCGCGGACGACTTTATCCGCAAACCGTTCTCGCAACGCCTGCTGGTTGAACGTGTCAAGGCGGTGTTACGCCGTGCACAAAACCGCGAAGGTATCGAGGTTACCGGCGAAGCCAGCAAGATTATCGAACGTGGCCGCCTGATGATGGATCCGGACCGCCATTCCAGCACCTGGGACGGAAAGGGGGTCACTCTGACCGTGACCGAGTTTTTGATCCTGCAGGCGCTCGCGCAGCGCCCAGGCATCGTCAAGAGCCGCGATTCACTGATGGATGCCGCCTACGACGACCAGGTCTATGTTGATGACCGCACGATCGACAGTCACATCAAGCGGCTGCGCAAGAAGTTCAAGGTGGTCGATGACGACTTTGACGCTATCGAAACGCTCTATGGGGTTGGATACCGGTTCCGCGAGATGTAAAACGGACGTGGCTAGATCAGGACGAATTACGGAGGAATTGGCCGTAATTTTGAACCTGATCGCCTTCAAAATACCAGACCATCAAGGGGTTCACCGAAACCCCTGGTGGTCTGTTAGCGTTTCAGTAGGGATGGCCAATGACGATCCAATCGGATCTTGGACATAGTGACCGGGCGGCGTCTGTTTCTGAACAGTCGGCCTCTGAAAACATGGAGCCCGAAGAGCATCTGACCCGGCCCGCTGCATGGTGGGACCGGTTCGCACCGGCCCATCTGACAAGTCGCATCCTGATCATCAATCTGTGCGGCCTGATCATCCTTGTGCTTGGCATCCTGTTCTTCAATCAAAGCCGCAAAAGCCTGATTGACAGCCGTGTACAAAGTCTGATGACACAGGCGCAAATCATGGCAGCTGCGGTAGGTTCGTCGGTGTCAGTGGAAACCGATCAGCTCATTCTCGACCCTGAGCAGCTGATCGAACAGCAGCTCAACCCCAATGCGGCAGCACCGGCAACGTCGGGACAGACCGACTTTCTGGTCAATCCGGACCGGGCCGGGCCTGTTTTGCGGCGGCTTGTGTCAAACACCGACATTCGGGCGCATCTGTTTGACCGCGACGGCGCCATGATTGTGGACAGCCGGTATTTCTACGGGCGCGGCGAGGTGCTGCGGATCAACCTGCCGCCGCGCGACACAAAGGACGAAGATTCCCTGTACGCCAAATTGTGGGACAAGTTCAACGAGTGGTTCTTCGCCGTAGGCTACAAGGAACAAAAGGAATATACCGCCACCAATGGCGGCGAGTTTGAAGAAATTCGCGCAGCACTAAATGGTGCATCTGTCTCCGTAGTGCGCGTCAACAAGAAAAAAGAGATCATTGTGGCGGTTGCCGTGCCGGTACAGCGGTTCCGCGCAGTTCAGGGCGCCCTTGTTCTGACCACACCGGGTGGCGAGATCGACGCGGTCCTGCGCGAAGACCTGCGGATTATTCTGTTTATCTTCATGTTCACTTCGCTCGTGACCATCATTTTGTCATTGCTGATGGCGGGCCATATCGCTGAACCCATCAGACGTTTGTCCGGTGCCGCCGCCGCAGTGAGCCGTGGCAATGCCAAGCGAGTCGAGATTCCGGATTTCTCTTCCCGGCGTGACGAAATCGGGCATTTGTCCGGCTCATTGAGGGAGATGACCAGTTCACTCTACAACCGGATCGAAGCCATTGAGGCATTTGCAGCCGATGTTGCGCATGAGCTTAAAAACCCCCTCACGTCTCTGCGTTCTGCGGTTGAAACCATCGAGTATGCCCGCACACCGGAACAGCGCGAACGCCTGGTTGCCATCGTCAAGGATGACGTCAAGCGGCTGGACCGGCTGATTTCCGACATTTCCGATGCATCGCGTCTGGACGCCGAACTGGCCCGCAGTGAGGCGGGACCGGTCGACATGCGCCAGTTGCTTGAGACCTTTGTCGAACTGGCCAATGAAACCAGGCGCGAAAAACAGCCTAAAGTGACCCTGAAAATCGAACCGTTGCCGGGCGAATTTTCCGGCAAGGACGGGTTTACAATCGCCGGTCATGACAACCGGCTGGGCCAGGTTACGCGCAATCTGATTGCCAATGCGGTTTCGTTTTCGCCGCCGGACGGCGAAGTCGCGGTAACGCTGCGGCGAAAGGGACGCATCGTGGAATATGTCGTGCAGGATAGCGGGCCCGGCATTCCACCGGCAAACCTGGAGCGGATTTTCGAGCGGTTTTACACCGACAGGCCGGAAAACTCGTTCGGCAAGAACTCCGGACTGGGCCTTTCGATCTCCCGCCAGATCGTGGAAGCGCACAATGGAACGATCCGTGCAACGAACCATTATGGCGGCAAATCTGACGCAAGCGAGGATGCCGACATCAAGGGAGCCCGCTTTACGGTTCGGCTGCCGGTTGAACGCTCAGCGTCCGACCTGCCGCGCCGCAAGTCCTGACCCTGGCTCGTGAGCAATCCGGCACCAGGCCCCGTCAACATACATGGCACCTGCATTGCCCTGTCATACGCCGGGCAAACCGCGGGCATGCTGCTGCAGGGCGCAGCGGGTACCGGAAAATCGTCGCTGGCCCTGCGGTTGATTGACCAGCCGGGGTTTGGCGCGGGATCGGCGGAACCCATCCGAGCATACCTTGTAAGTGACGATCAGGTCTTGCTTGAGGATGTTGACGGTATTTCGATGGCAACTGCGCCAGCGGCCATTGCAGGACTGCTGGAAGTGCGCGGCATAGGCATTATCAGGGTAAAGAACACCCATTTTCCGGTACAACTTGATATGGTCATTGCTCACGCGGATGCGGCCGACATCGAGCGGATGCCGGCATCTCAAGTCACCGAACTGGCCGGCCGGAGCCTGCCCCAGCACAAAATCGACTTTTCAAGCCCGTCAGCAACCGCGCAGGTCCGCACACTGGCCCTCATCCACTGGGGATTGCTGGGTTTAAGCAATTCGTGAGTATCCTGGAATCGGGCCTTGCAGACAGTCGCTGAACCGGTAATGTAACCGTCCGTAAAACGAAGGTACCGAACCATTGTCGGCAATTTTTACCAAACCAATTCAGGCATTGCACATATGATCGGACTCGTACTGGTTTCACACGGCAGGCTGGCGCAGGAACTGTGCAATGCGCTGGTTCATGTAGTGGGGCCACAGGACAATATTGAAGTCATCGGAATCGATCCCGATGATGACGGCGACCAGCGCCGTGACGACATCCTGTCTGCCATCAAGAAAGTCGATTCCGGCGCCGGAGTTATCGTTGTCACCGACATGTTCGGCGGTACACCGTCCAACCTTGCCATTTCGGCCATGGACGACGGCGACATAGAAGTGCTCGCCGGCGCAAACCTGCCGATGCTGATCAAGCTTGCCAGCGTGCGCGCTTCGCTGCCTTTGCAAAAGACCGCCGAAGAAGCCCAGAATGCCGGGCGTAAATACATAAACCTTGCGGGAAGTCTGCTGGATAGATGACGATGGTGCGCGAGCTCGAAATTACCAACCGTCGCGGTCTTCATGCACGTGCTTCTGCCAAATTCGTCAAGTGCGTTGAACAGTTCGATGTTGAAGTGACAGTTTCCCATGACGGCCAAAGCGTGCCCGGAACATCTATTTTGGGCCTTATGATGCTTGCCGCCTCAACCGGAACGATCATCGAGGTTACCGCGGCCGGCAAGGATGCAAACGCCGCGCTGGACGCGATTACGGCCCTGCTGGCCGACCGGTTCGGCGAAGACCGCGAAGACGATGTTGCGGACACCGCCATTGCCGCGAGTGATATATAAAGATTTATTTATATGTTCGTTGCAGTTGCGTGCGCGGCCTGATATAGAGCGCCAAATCATCGTCCTATTGCAAAGTTCACACAGGAATTGCTGCCCATGACCAGCTCAAACGATTATGCCGTCGCCGACATTTCTCTTGCAGGATTTGGTCGCAAGGAAATCACCATTGCAGAAGTTGAAATGCCCGGCCTGATGTCGGTGCGCGAGGAATACGGCGCTGCGCAACCGTTGAAGGGCGCGCGCATTGCCGGGTCATTGCACATGACCATCCAGACAGCTGTTTTGATCGAAACACTTGTAGCCCTGGGTGCAGAAGTGCGCTGGGCGTCGTGCAACATCTTCTCCACCCAGGATCACGCTGCAGCGGCCATTGCCGAGCGCGGCATCCCGGTGTTTGCCCACAAGGGTGAAACACTGCAGGAGTACTGGGACTTTGCCGACAAGATCTTTGATTGGCCAAACGGTGAAACAGCCAACATGATCCTGGACGATGGCGGCGATGCCACCATGTACATCCTGATCGGGGCCAAGGCTGAAAAAGATATTTCCGTGCTGGATAACCCGGGCAATGAGGAGGAAGAAATATTCTTCGCGACCATCCGCAAGCGCATGGAGCGTGACCCGGGCTTCTTCACCAAGGCTCGCGCGGCCATCAAGGGTGTGTCTGAAGAAACCACAACCGGCGTCCATCGCCTGTACGAACTGGAAAAGAAGGGCGATCTGCCGTTCCCGGCCATCAACGTCAATGACAGTGTGACCAAGTCGAAATTCGACAACAAGTATGGCTGCCGTGAATCACTGGTGGACGCCATCCGACGCGGAACCGATGTCATGCTTGCCGGAAAAGTGGCAATCGTGGCCGGCTACGGCGACGTCGGCAAGGGCTCGGCACAGTCGCTCGCCGGTGCAGGTGCGCGGGTGCTGGTGACCGAAGTTGATCCGATCTGTGCGCTCCAGGCCGCCATGGACGGTTTTGAAGTTGTCACGCTCGATGACGATATCGAACGCGCCGATGTTATTGTTACGGCAACCGGCAACAAGGACATTTTGACGGTTGAACACATGCGCCGTGTCAAGGATATGGCAATCGTGTGCAATATCGGCCATTTCGACAATGAAATTCAGGTCGCCGGGCTGAAGAATTTCAAATGGACCAATATCAAGCCGCAAGTGGACATGATCGAGTTTCCCGCCGGCAACCGGATGATCCTTCTGTCTGAAGGCCGGCTGGTGAACCTGGGCAATGCAACAGGCCATCCGAGTTTCGTCATGTCGGCATCATTTGCCAACCAGACACTGGCGCAGATCGAATTGTGGACCAAGGGCGACCAGTACAAGAACTCGGTGTACGTGCTGCCGAAACATCTCGATGAAAAGGTTGCCATGCTGCACCTGTCGAAGATCGGCGCCAAGCTGACAAAACTGTCCGACGAACAGGCGAGTTACATCGGTGTCACTCCCGACGGCCCGTTCAAGCCGGAAACCTATCGCTACTGATAGCTGCCCGGCACTCCTGATATTCTTCAAAGCGCACTACCCCGTTGATAAGATTGCAACGGGGTAGTGTGCTTTTGACGCTTGTACCGCTATACCTGTTGCGGGACATGGCGTGTTCGATTCGCGTGAGAACGCACTGCATGCTCGGAGAACCCTGGCACAGGTAAGTGATGTTGCTTTGCGTTTGGGACAACTCGCATTCACACTAATGCGCATGGTTGCTCTAACACTTTGGAATCGAGTACCTTTTCTTATATCAGGTGATTCCGCCTGACCGGAGGGTGCTCCAGGGAAAAACGTTTTCAGGGGGCCTGAAACGCTTTGCACTTTGTGCGAGACACTGGCGGGGGGTCATGTGCGGCAACACTTGGGGTTGCCGTAACGGGGGCATTGTGTGCACTGCCGTCTCCTGCAACGGCCCAGAGCTTCCTGAATTCAACGGTTTCCACCCAGAACAGTTACGCTGTCGCAACGCTGCTGCTGTCGGCCGTTGTCATGCTGTGGGCCTTCATTGCCGTGAGGCGCATGACGACGCGCAGGACCGAGGCCGAAACGCGGATTGCGGAACTGGAAGCGGATCTGAACGAAGCGCACGCCATCATCAATGCCGAACCGAGCGTGCTGTTCATCTGGCGGACCGGTGAGGGAGCCCCTGACAGCATATCCGGTGACCTGCGCGGCACTGTGCAACTGAACGTGGACATCGAGGCTCTGGCTGATTTCTCCAGGTGGCTTGATGATGAATCCATCAGTGCGGTGGAGAATGGGCTTGGTGTCCTGCGCGCGTCCGGCACTCCGTTCAACATAGCCCTGAAAACACTGCAGGGCGAACTGGTCGAAGCCGACGGGCGCGTTGCCGGCGGTGTTGCCACCATGCGCATCAAGCCATTGTCAGGTGAGCGGCGCGACACCAAGGAGTTGATGTTCGACGCCAGGCGCCTGGGCAAACAGGTTGAACGGCTCAGTTCGATGCTCGACAAAGCACCGTTTCCGGTATTTCTGCGTGATGAGGCAGGTGATCTGGTCTGGGTCAACCAGGCCTATATGGACGCCATTGAACATGAAGACATCGACAAGGTGATCTCACAGAACATTCCCCTCATCGACCGTGAAGCCTTCAAACCGATCACTTCGCCTGGCGAAGATGGGCGCTCCATTTCCCGCGGGGCCGCAGTAGTGGCAGGTGCCAAACGCATACTGGAACTGGTGGAAGTGCCGTTTGACAATACCACGGCCTCGTTTGCACTGGACATGACGCGCCTTGAAGACACCCGCAAGGAGCTTGATCGCCAGATCCGCTCACATGCCAGCACGCTGAACAAGATTACCGCAGCTATCGCCACCTTTGCCGCAGATCAGAAGCTGTCGTTTTACAATGCCGCTTTCGCGGAATTATGGTCGCTGGACACCAAGTGGCTCGACACCCACCCCAGCCATGCTGAAATTCTCGACCGGCTGCGCGAGGAGCGCAAACTGCCTGAACAGGCGAACTATCGCACCTGGAAGACAGAGCAGCTTGCGTCTTATGCACGCCTGGATACGCCGGACGAGTTGTGGCATCTGCCGGACGGGCGCTCTCTGCGGGTCGTGTCTGAGCAGCCGCGGTCGGGCGAAGTGTCTGTCCTGTACGAGGACGTATCGGAAAAGATACAGCTTGAAAGTCGCTATAATGAGCTGATCGGGGTGCAGCGCGAGACCATCGACAACATGCACGAGGGGCTTGCGCTGTTTGGTACGGATGGCTGCCTGAAGCTGTTCAACCCGACGTTCGCCCGCTTCTGGCAGCTGGACGAAGCTTTCCTGGACAAGCGACCGCACGTGGTTGAGGTTTTTCAGCAGTGCGCACGGCTGATGCCGCAGGCAGAGATGTGGAATGAGGTCAAACTGGCCGTAACATCCCTGTCTGACAGCCGCAAACCGCTTCAGGACCGGCTGATCCGCCCTGACGGCATGGTGCTGGACTATAATGTCGTGCCGTTGCCGGATGGCAATACGCTGATTACCTATGTGGACGTAACTGCCAGTTCCGGCATTGAACGGGCGCTGCGCGAGCGCAATGACGCGCTGGAGGCAGCAGACCGGCTCAAGACCGGTTTCCTGTCGAATGTATCCTATGAACTGCGCACGCCGCTGAACTCGATCCTGGGCTTTGCCTCGATGCTGTCGGCCGGCATCGCCGGCGAGCTTGCCCCGAAACAATCGGAATATGTCGCTGACATCCAATCATCATCAAATGATCTGCTGGCGGTTATCGATGCCATCCTGGACCTGACAACCATTGATGCAGGCGCCATGGAACTGAATCTTGAGACAATCAAGGTTGAGGACCTGTTGTCCGACGTCGCCAATGAGTTTGCCCGGCGCATCGACCAGCGCGACCTGACACTGAACATAGAAATTGCCGAAAACGCAGGGTCACTGAGAGCCGACAGCCGACGGTTACACCAGATCATCGGGCACCTTCTGTCCAATGCCATCGGCTTTTCATCAACCGGCGCCACGGTGCGCATGGGGGCCCGGCGTGACGGCAGCGATGTTCTGTTATGGGTGGCGGACAATGGACGTGGCATGGACGACGAATTCCAGAAGAAGGCGTTCGAACGGTTCAATGCGAAACCACTGGCAGGCGGCCATCGCGGCCCCGGCCTCGGCCTGGCACTGGTGAAAAGTTTCGTGGAGCTGCACGGCGGTTCGGTTCGCCTGATGTCGAAACTGCAGCAGGGCACGACCGTTATCTGCAGACTGCCTGATTCAGGCCCGCGTGAGGTGGCAACACCTTCCAACATTGAACAGCCCCGATCCGCGTCGATAAGCTGACCATCATGATGTCAACCGAGGTCAGCGAACCAGGCGTGCGAATAGATTTGGCGGATGAGGCTGCCAGTGAGCGGCTTGCCGCCGGCCTTGCCATGCTGGCAGGCACAGGTGACCTGATCAAACTGGAAGGCGACCTTGGCGCCGGCAAGACCACGCTCGCCAGGAGCTTCATACGCACCATGGCCGGCAATCCGGTACTTGAGGTGCCGAGCCCGACATTCACCCTGGTCCAGATCTACGAACTGGACGGCGCAAACGTGGCACACATGGATTTCTACAGGCTGGAAGACCCGGCCGAGATTGATGAACTTGGCATTGACGAGGCACTTGATGCAGGCATCGTCATTGTTGAATGGCCGTCGCGTGCTTCTGATTTGCTGACACCCGGTGGATTGCTGGTTGAACTGAGCGAAAAAGACGGCGGACGCAGCGCCCATCTGACCAGCGGCAACGAGAGCTGGCGGGCGCGCCTCGACAGGCTGCAACACATCGACAGTCTGCTGGCGGACAGCGGCTGGGACACCGCAACCCGCCACAAGATGCCTGCCGATGCCTCGTCACGCCGCTATGAGCGCCTGAGCGACGGACCGGATGGCTCGAACGGCCTGCTGATGGACATGCCGGCGCGTCCCGACGGTGATCCTGTCCGCAACGGCCTGCCGTACAGCCGTATTGCACACCTGGCAGAAGACATAACCGCAGTGGAAGCAATCAATAAAGGCCTGCTGGCACACGGTTTGTCTGCCCCGGAAGTCCATGCCATCGACACAGGCAACGGGCTTGCTGTGATCGAGGATTTCGGCGCTGTTAGTTTCCGGTCACTGCTCGATGATGCCGAGCAGTTTTCCCTGTGCGTGACCAGTGCCGTTTTGATGCTGGCCAACATGGCCCGGACCAGCTGGCCGGACCAGATCGAACTGTCGTCGGGCGATACCTACAAGCTGGCGCACTACGATATGGATGCACTGCTGATCGAGGCGGAGCTGTGCCTTGACTGGTACTGGCCGCTTGTGTGCAGTGCGCCGTTGCCGAGCGACGTGCGCGATGACTTCATGGCAGCCTGGCGTAACGTTCTGCAAAAGGTACAGGCAAGCAAACCGATCTGGGTATTGCGCGACTTTCATGTCGACAACCTGTTCTGGCTGCCCCAGCGTGACTGCGATAAGAAGATCGGCCTGATCGACACACAGGACTGTGTGCTGGGTCATCCGGCCTATGATCTTGCATCCTTGTTGCAGGACGTGCGTGTCACGATCCCTGCCGATGCCGAGAACGATTACTACGACATGTATGTCGCTGCGCGCAGCGCCGATGACGAGGATTTTGACGCTACCGCCTTTTCAGCCGCCTACGCCATACTGGGTGCCCAGCGCGCCACCAAGATACTGGGCATTTTTGCCCGCCTGAGTGCCCGTGACGGCAAACCGGCCTATCTCAAGCATTTGCCGCGCACCAGTGATGTGCTGGAGCATAATCTGCGTCACCCGGTCCTTGGCACGTTGAAGACATGGTTTGACAAGCATCTGCCGTATTCGCTGCGCGACGGTGGCGGTTCATGATCGGCTCACGCGCCATGGTGCTGGCGGCGGGGCTGGGAACCCGCATGCGGCCGCTGACCCTGGATCAACCCAAGCCACTGATCGAAGTTGCCGGCAGATCGCTGCTGGATCGCGGCGTCGACACACTTGCGCGCTCGGGCGTGTCGCACATGGTGGTCAACAAACATTACCTGCCCGACCAGATAGAGGCCTGGGCAGCGCGCAGAAATGACCTGGACATCACGGTGCAGGATGAGACCGGCCTGCTGCTGGATACCGGCGGCGGTATTTCGCAGGCACTGCCGTTGCTGGGTGACGAGCCGTTTTTCGTGCTGAACTCGGACTCGTTCTGGGTTGACGGGTCGGTGCCGGCCTTGCAGCGCATGACAACGTTGTGGGATGACCGGCAGATGGACTGTCTGTTACTGTTGTCCGGCAAAACCCGTTCGGTCGGTTTTGACGGGCCCGGTGATTTTGAAATGAACACGCAAGGACAACTGTCGCGCCGAAGCGGCGACACTGCACCCCTGGTCTATGCCGGTGCCTACATGGTGCATCCGCGCCTGTTCGCCGATGCGCCGGACGGTGCGTTTTCCATGAACCTTTTGTGGAACCAGGCAATCGCCAACCGGCGCCTTTACGGCATGGAGCACGATGACTGGTGGTTGCATGTGGGCACACCGGCGGCCATTAAAGACGCAGAAGACAGGCTTGCCGCACAGGGCGCACCATGACGCAGCACGCCACAGCGTCTGTGTTCACCATCCCTGCGTCCTGCGGTTTTCTGCCAAGCCTTGTTGCATCCATCCTTGAAGGGCACTTGTTGCCAGGCCCTGCCGGCGCGCCGGATCCGCTTGAGTTGAGCACCTGGACAATCCTGCTGCCGACACGGCGCGCGGTACGGGCCTGCCGTGAAGCCTTCATCGAGGCGGACCCGGATACGGCAAGGCTGCTGCCGGTCATTCGCGCGCTGGGCGACGTGGACGAGGACGAACTCCATATCACCGGCGCCTACGGACCAGGTGCGGTGGGCGACCTGGACCTGCCTCCGGCCGCCACCCAGGTGCAGCGACAATTCCTGCTGACCCGCATTGTCAGTGACTGGGCCAGCTCCAACCCTGTCAGCCCGGCGGCACGTGCCGTCAATGACAGCGTTTCGCACGCACTGCAGATGGCCGCCTCCCTGGTGCAACTGATCGACAGCCTTGAAACCGGCGACATTACGCTGGCCGATCTGCCTCGTCTGCTGGCCGGTGATCATGAGATGCCGCTGCATCGCACAGAGGCCGCCGACTTCCTGAACATCATTGCCCACACCTACCCGGCGGCCATGGCTGAAGCAGGCCTCATGGGCCCGCAGGCACGACGCTCCGCCCTGCTGCAGGCAGAGGCGGAAAGACTGCGGCAACAGCCGCCCGCCGGTCCGGTGATCGCGGCAGGCTCCACCGGATCGGTCCCCGCAACCGCCGGCCTGCTGGCCACAATTGCTCACCTGCCGCGCGGGGCAGTGATCCTGCCGGGCCTAGATCACGGCCTGGATGACGAAAGCTGGGCCGGCATTCAAGCCTCCCCGCAACATCCCCAGTACGGCATGAAGGAACTGCTTGAGAAGATCAGCGTGGAGCGAGCCGATGTGCCTGACCTGCCGGGCGTGCACGTCACCGAGACGGGTCAGGCCCGTGCCCTGCTCGCGTCAGAGACCATGCGGCCGAGCGAGGCGACACATTTGTGGAAGGATCTCGCAAGCCGGCACAGCGAATTCAAGCTTGCATGCGGGACTGTTTGTGAACTGGTGTGCCCCGAAATGCGCGAGCAGGCACTGATGATCGCGATGCTGATGCGCCAGGCGCACGATGAAAACCGCGCCTGTTCGCTGATAACGCCGGACCGGCAACTGGCCCGCAGGGTTGCATCCGAACTGGCGCGCTGGGACGTTCATGTCGACGACAGTGCGGGCGAACCTCTTGCCGGCACTGAACAGGGTATTTTCTTCCGGCTGGTGGGCGAGGTATGTGCACCGTCCGCGCGCGCCCATGACATTGTCGCCTTGCTGGGGCACAGCCTGATGGCGGATGAGCTGGTTGCCGGAACCGACATGCGAGCATTGGCCAAAATACTTGAAGTCGCCCTGTTCAGGCAGATGCCCGGCGGTCATCACCTGCGAGGTCTTTCAACGCGCATCCCACAGGCGAGAGAGCTGGCAAAGGACATGTTCGCGCATCCGCTAGCCAGAAATATTTCATCAAAACAATGGGATGACCTCTCCGCGGCGGCCGCACGGCTTGAGCAGATAATGACGCCATTGCTGGACCTGTCGGATACAGACAACAGCAGTCCGCTGGCCGGTTTGCTTAATGCTCATATTTCGGCTGCCGAGGTCCTGAGTGCCGGGGCCACCGGGGTCGCAGACAGGTTATGGACCGGCGAGGCAGGCAACGCGCTGTCGGAGACCTTGCGCGACCTGCTCGATCATGCAGCCGCCGCGCCCGCGATGTTTCATGCGGATTACTGCAGCTTCATTACCGACACCTTGCGCGCAGTGCCAGTGCGCCGGCGATATCCGCTGCATCCGAAACTGCAGATACTGGGCCTGCTGGAGGCCCGGCTGGTGCAGACGGAACAGGTTATTCTCGGCGGCCTGAACGAGGGCACCTGGCCGGGCGACGCTGACCCGGGACCCTGGCTGTCGCGCCCGCAGCATCTGGCTGTCGGCCTGCAGCTACCGGAGCGCAGGCTGGGCCTGGCGGCACACGATTTCGTGCAGGGGCTTGGCGCCGACACTGTAATGCTCACCTGGGCCCGCAAGGTCAATGGCACACCGGCGGTGGCATCACGCTGGCTGTTAAGATTGAAAGCGGTACTGGCAGGGGCAGGGCTTGAAGACGCACTCAAGCCTGATCCGGCAACCGACTGGGCAGGCTGGGCGCTGGGACTGGACTGGCATGCAAAGTTGCCAAGCGGCGAAAAACCGGCCGCCGCAGTACCGCCGAGGCCGGTGCCGCCGGTTGCGGCACGGCCACGGCGGTATTCAGTCTCAAGGGTCGAGCGGCTGATGCAGGACCCTTACTGGCTGTATGCAAATGCCATCCTGAGACTGAAACCGCTGCCACCGCTTGACCGGGAGCCCGGTGCGGCGGAGCGCGGCCAGCTTGTTCATGCGGTTGTCGAGAGGTTCACTGAGCAGTATCCGGGCGCCATGCCCGATGATGCATCCGCCATCATGCGCGACATCGCGGTGAAACTCATTGGCGAGTTTGCCCCCGATCCCGCCCTGCGCGCACTCTGGCTGCCGCAGGTGTGGCGCATGACCGACTGGTTCTGTGAACACGAGGTTGCCTTGCGCGAGGATGTCGTCGCCCAGCTGACCGAACTGGAAGGGGCGCATGCGTTCGAGGTCGGTGGTGAGAATGTCGAACTCACGGCGCGGGCAGATCGGATCGACCGGATGCAGTCGGGATCGCTTCGCATTGTTGATTACAAGACCGGCGGTGCCAGCCTGATGGCTCTGCATGATAAAGACGGCAAGCAACGCAAAAGCTACAAACCGCAGCTCTACCTGGAAGGCTGGATTGCCCAGCAGGGCGGATTTGGAAAACTGCCCGCTACGCAGGTTGCAGAACTGTTGTACATCCGCCTGTCCGGCGGCGACCCGCCCGGCGCCCTGATCGGGCCGTCAGGCAAGGTGGATATTGCCGACGAAATTGACAATGCTGCCGACGGCGTGCGGTCTCTGATTACCAGCTATCTGAGCGCCACACAGGCCTATCCGGCCCGGGCAGGTGCGGAAGCATGGAACCGCAAGGGCGATTATGACCACCTGTCACGGTGGCGCGAATGGGGTCAGGGCAGTGATTACGCATCAGATGCCGGAGACGGCGAATGAGCGCATCAGTGGAATTTGACACAGCCCGGCAACAGCAGGATCTCGCATCCGGCCCTGACGTTTCGGCCTTCGTACCGGCAAACGCCGGCGCCGGCAAAACCCACGTGCTGGTTGGACGGGTGATACGGCTGCTGCTCAACGGGGTGCAGCCGGAACGCATTTTGTGCCTCACCTATACCCGCGCGGCTGCAGCCGAGATGTCGGAGCGCCTGTTTGACAAGCTGTCCGGCTGGATCGCCCGGGGTGATCGTGAACTGACTGACCTGATCCGCAGGGATGTCGCACAGTCCGATATGGACATACGCAATCTGGACGAGGCCCGCAGGCTTTTCACCCGTGCCCTTGAAACACCCGGGGGCCTGAAGGTCCAGACCATCCACGCCTTCTGCGAACGCCTGCTGCAGCGGTTCCCGATCGAAGCCGGTGTGGTGCCCGGTTTCCACGTACTGAGCACAACCGACAGCCGCGACCTGATGGCGCTGGCGCGTGCGCAGGTGCTGACCCGCGATGACGACAGGATCCGGGACGCCGTGTCGACGATTACACCATTTGCCAACGAACAGGCCTTTTCCGGCCTGCTGCACGAAATGCAAAAGCATGGCAACAAGCTGCTGGCCGCGTTTGGAAGCGAGGAGACGTTTCCAAGGTTAAGCGCACAGCTCAACCACATATTCGGTCTGACCGGCGATGAAGCGCCACGGGGCATTGCACAGGACTTCGCTGCCCGGCTCGACAGGCCGTCCCTTCAGCACGCGGCCGCGCTAATGGCAACTGACACCGCGGTGACGAACACGAAACAGGCAACGCTGATTACCCGCATGCTGGCGACACAATCCCCTGAGGACATTTTGTCAATTGCCAGGCAGATTGCGCTGACCGGCAAAGGCCAGCCGAAGGGCGATACGGCGCTGGTGACCAAGAAGCTGGACGAGCGCCATCCCGAATGCCGGGAGACATTGCTGAGCATGCGTGAACTGCTGCTCACAGCTCTTGAAAGCATCAATGGGCTGCTGATCGTGCGCTCCACCAACGCGCTGGTCTATCTCGGGCTGGAGATCATCGCCACCTTCAACAAGATGAAGCAGAACCTTGCGGCTTATGACTTCGAGGACCTGATACACCAGACGGTTGATCTTCTACATCACAACGCCGATGCCGCCTGGGTGCTGTACAAGCTCGACGGCGGGCTGGACCACATTCTGATAGATGAAGCCCAGGATACCAGCCCCGATCAGTGGCAGATCATCAACGCGCTGACGGAAGAATTCTTTGCCGGCGAAGGCGCGCGCGACGGGTCAGCCAGAAGCATGTTCGCCGTGGGAGACCGCAAGCAGTCGATCTATTCTTTCCAGGGGGCTGACCCGAAGGAGTTCGACAAGCAGGCCGGCCTCTACAAAACCCTTATCAGAAACGCCGGAGAGACCTATCGCGAAGTCCCGCTCGAGCACTCTTTCCGCTCCAGCGAACTGGTGCTGCGCGCTGTAGACCTGGTGTTCAAACGTGATGATGCAAGCCGGGGCGTGACTTCTGCCATTCAGCCCGAAGTCCGGCATTTGCCGATCCGCAGGGGTGAACAGGGACTGGTCGAGATCTGGGATCTCGAGCGCGGCCAGTCAGATGACGAGGTTCAGCACTGGGCGCCGAAGTCAGGCGAGATTACAGATCCGCCACATCTGGTGATGGCGCGCCGTATCGCGGCGACAATTGCAGAATGGACGCAAGGCCGTTCGCCTGAAATGTTGAAGCAGGATCGACCGGTCAAGCCGTCCGACATCCTCATTCTGGTGCGCCAGCGATCATACCTGATGGCGGCGATTGTGCGGGCCCTCAAGGAAGCCGGTGTGCCGGTTGCCGGTGCTGATCGGCTGAAGCTGCTCGACCACATCGCCATCCAGGATCTGATGGCGCTGGCACAGGTCTGCATTCTGCCGCAGGATGACCTGAACCTCGCCGGTGTCCTGAAAAGCCCGCTGTTTACTCATGATGACGGTGTCACGCGGTTTGACGATGACAACGACCTGTTCGAGCTGGCCCACCAGCGCGAAGCCGGCAACATCCGGGACAGGCTGGAAAAAGCTGCCGAGGCAGGTAGACCCTATACAAACGCCTGTGAGCAACTGGCCCGCTGGCGCGACCTGGCTGCAAGATCAAGCGTGTTCGACTTCTATTCATCCGTTCTGTCGCGCGATGGCGGCAGGCGGGCCCTGCTTGGCGGGCTTGGACCGGAAGCCGCAGATCCGATAGATGCCTTTCTGCAACTGGCTCTTGAATATGAACAGCAGCATGCGCCTTCACTGGCCGGGTTCCTGGCCTGGCTTGAGGCCACCCAGGCCGATATCCGCCGCGACATGGACCAGGCCGGCGGTGAAGTGCGGGTCATGACGGTGCATGGCGCCAAGGGTCTGGAAGCGCCAATTGTGATCCTGCCTGATACCTGTTCAGCGCCCGAGACCAGGAAAATCGACAACGTCCTGTTCACTGACAGCAATGTTCCGGTCTGGCGGCTGAAATCGGACTACGCCACAAAAGTCACGGAAGCACTGAAGGACAGAGCCTTTGAAGGCCTGATGGAAGAGTACAACCGCCTGCTCTACGTGGCGATGACCAGGGCGCGCTACCGGCTTTACGTGTGCGGTTTCGTTAAACCGAAAAGCAAGACAGCACCGGCTGAGGCTCCGGGCGCCAGTTGGTATGCCATGATGCATGCAGCGCTGACAGGCGGCGAAACACCCTTGCTGCATCAGCATGTGGACAGTGAAGGGTTTTGCACATGGCGAGCCGGCAAACCTGAAGTCGGCGACGACAAGGAAAGTTCGAGCGGTAGCGCAGCCCAGGCCAGTGCGCCGCCTGCATGGGCACATGTTGCGGCCCGCAGTGTTGCTGCGCCCAACCGCTGGCTGGCGCCCTCGCGCCTGGATGCAGCCGGTGAAACAGAAGACGGCTGGAGCAGCGAAACCGCATTGTCGCCCCTGGCGCCGCTCAGCCATACCCGGTTCCGCCGGGGCCAGTTGGTGCACAGGCTGCTGCAATCACTGCCGGAACTTGCCGATGAGCAGCGTGAACCGGCGGCCCGGAGATTCCTGGCGGCAAACGGTGTTACTGAGCCCGAGCTTGATGCAACGGTGTCGGAAATCATGGCGCTGTTTGCAGACGCGCGGTTTGCCGGTGTGTTTTCCGCTGCCGCACGCCCTGAAGTCTCGATTGCCGCCATGATCGATCTGCCGGACCAGGACAGGCTCGGCCTGACAGGCCAGATCGACCGGTTGCTGGTTGAACCTGACCGGGTACTGGTGGTGGATTTCAAGACCAATCGCCCGCCACCGGACAGCGTCAATGACGTGCCCGGGATCTATCTGCGCCAGCTTGCGGCGTACGCCAAGGCGATTGCGCGGGTATATCCGGGAAGGGCCATTGAATGCGCCCTTCTATGGACGGATGCCCCTGCCCTGATGCCGATACCGAATGCCATGCTGGAAGAGGCCTGGCAGGGTTCGGTAATCACAACAGCGTAAACAATGCCCATCGAGACTTGACCCGCGTCGGGTCAATACCTACTTGTTCGGTACGTACAACTCTTGCGCTGATGCCGATTCTTTCGAGTTCAGGGCAAATCTCTCTCAAGAAAGGTTTTGCAACATGGCAACGAACGCTGTCACGGATGCCTCATTCGAAGATGATGTGATCAAGTCCGACACACCCGTCGTGGTGGATTTCTGGGCTGAATGGTGTGGTCCATGCAAGATGATCGGCCCGTCCTTGGAAGAATTGTCCGACGAGCTCGGATCGGACGTCAAGATCGTGAAGATCAATATTGACGAAAACCCGTCCGTACCATCGAAGTTCGGCGTGCGCGGCATTCCGACCCTGATGGTGTTCAAGGGCGGCGAGGTCGCCTCGACCCAGGTCGGCGCCAACCCGAAAGGCAAGATTGCCGAGTGGATCAAGGCATCCATCTAGGGCGTCTTTTGACTGTCTCAAATCAACATTGAAATCATGGGGCGCGGCCTTTATTGACTTAAAACCGCGCCCTACCTGCGTGCCGTGCCTGAAACCTGGCTTGGTGTTTCATCCCGGTGCAGCGCCAGCACATTGCCGGCCAGATACAGTGACCCGCCGATGACGATGCGGGCGGGTGTGTCACCGCCGGCGATCTCGCCTGCGGCACGCAAGGCTTGCTCAAGGCTGTCATAAGGCCTGGCATCAAGGCCTGCCGCGATGGCATCCCGGGCCAGGTCAACGGCCGGGATGGTGTTTTCTTCACCGGGAATGGCGATGGTCATGACCTTTTGCACCAGACCGGCGAACGGGCCAAGATAACCGTCAGCGCGTTTGGTATTGAGCATGCCGGTGACCAGGATCAGCGGGCGCGGTGCGTGTTCGTCCAGGTCTGCCAGCGCAGCCGCCACGGCGCGCCCGGCAGACGGATTATGCCCGCCGTCAAGCCATATTTCGGTACCTGCAGGCACCAATGTATGCAGGAAGCCCGGCTCAAGCCGTTCCATCCGGGCTGACCATTTCACATTTGCCAGACCTTCAGCAATGTGGTCGGCGGTAATGCGCTTGTCGTCCAGGGTTCTGATGGCGGCGATCGCCAGGCCGGCATTATCGATCTGAAAGCGTCCGGACAGCGAGGGCAGGTCCAGGTCAAGCAAACCGTTTTCATCCTGGTACACCATGCGCCCGTACTGTTCAAAACACTGAAAATCCTGGTTGGCGATTTTCAGTTTTGCACCGACCCTGGCCGCGGCGATTTCGATGGCAGCACGCGCCTCGTCCTGCTGAATACCGATACAGGCAGGTCTTCCCTGCTTCAGGATACCGGCTTTTTCACCGGCAATTTTCGCCAGAGTGTCGCCGAGATACTGTTCATGGTCCATATCAACCGGTGTGATCACGCTGACCGCCGGGTCAGATATTATGTTGGTCGCATCCAGCCTGCCGCCAAGTCCCACTTCCAGAAGCACATAATCTGCCGGTGTGCGGGCGAACGCCAGCATGGCGGCAGCCGTTGTTATCTCGAAGAAGGTGATCGGCTCTGACTTATTGGCCTGTTCGCATTCGGCCAGCAGGTCGACCAGCACCTGTTCGCCAATCAGGTTGCCGCTGCCGGGTGCGCCCAATGAGATGCGCTCATGAAATCTGACGAGATGCGGCGAGGTGTAGGCATGGGCACTCAGGCCGGCCGCCTCGATGATGGCGCGCATGCTCGCCAGCGTAGAGCCCTTGCCGTTGGTGCCGGCAATGTGCACTACCGGCGGCAGCGACAGATGCGGGTTTCCCAGCGCCTCGAGCAGTCGCCACATCCTGTCCAGAGACAGATCAATTATCTTGGGGTGCAGCTCAAGCAGCCGCATCAGGATGGCGTCGCTGACAGCCATGTCGGATCAGGCTCCGGTGCCGACTGGTGCAGCTTCAGGTTGTGGTGCTTCCGGTGCCGGCAATGGCACTGCAGCCCGGGCAGGCGTCGGCTGCTTCATCAGCATGTGCAGCACGTTCGACAGTGTGGTGCGCAGTTCATGGCGATGCACGACCATATCGACCATGCCGTGCTCGCGCAGATACTCGGAACGCTGAAACCCGTCGGGGAGTTTTTCGCGGATGGTCTGCTCGATGACGCGCGGACCGGCAAAACCGATCAGCGCACCCGGTTCTGCAATGTGAACGTCACCCAGCATGGCGTAGGATGCCGTCACACCACCGGTGGTCGGGTGGGTCAGCACGACAATGTAGGGAACGCCTGCCTCGCGCAGCCGCTGCACGCCAACCGTCGTGCGCGGCAGTTGCATCAATGACAGGATGCCTTCCTGCATGCGCGCGCCGCCTGATGCGGCATACAGGATCAACGGCAGCTTGTTGTCTGCCGCTTCGAACATGGCGGTGACGATCCCCTCGCCCGCAGCCATGCCCAGCGACCCGCCCATGAAGGCAAAGTCCTGCACCACGGCTATCGCCTCGAGCCCGTCAATATGACCGCGCCCGGCGACAATGGCATCCTTGCGATCGGCCTTGGCGCGCGCTTCCTTGAGCCTGTCGGCGTATTTGCGCTCATCACGGAATTTCAGCGGATCAACAACCACCTCCGGCAACGCTATATCGGTCCACTTCTTGTCGTCGAACGTGTGCTTGAGGCGCGCTTCCGGCGCCATCCGCATGTGATAACCCGAGCGCGGAATCACGAACTGGTTGGCCTCCAGATCGCGGTAGAACACCATCTCGCCGGTTTCCGGACATTTCACCCACATGTTTTCCGGTACATCGCGCTTGGTGCCGAGAATACCGCTGATCTTGGGCCTGACGAAGTTCTTGATCCAGTTCATGACCGCCTACCTACCCGTTACTGCCCTGACGCACACCTTGTGCCAATTCACTGACCAGCTTTAGCACATTGGCGACGGTTGTGCCCGTGGCAGTTCCATTTTCGTCCAGGCTTTCCCTGATGGTGTTGACCAGGGCTGAACCGACCACCACACCGTCTGCACCCGATGCAATACCGGCAGCCTGTTCCGCCGTCCGAACACCGAACCCGACCGCGACCGGCAGATCCGTGTGCCGCTTGATCCGGGAAACCGCTTCATTGACCCGCGAAATGTCCGGCGCCTTGGAGCCGGTAATGCCGGTTACCGATACATAATAAACGAAGCCGGACGTATTGGTGAGCACTTTCGGCAGGCGCTTGTCGTCGGTTGTCGGTGTGGCCAGCCGGATGAAGTTCAGGCCCTTGTCCAGCGCCGGGATACACAGCTCATGATCTTCTTCCGGCGGCAGATCAACGACGATGAGACCATCGACACCGGCAGCCTTGGCATCTGCTATGAAGCGGTCCACCCCGTAGATATAGATGGGATTGTAATAGCCCATCAGCACAATCGGTGTGTCGTTGTCGCTCTCGCGGAATTCGCTGACCAGTTTCAGCGTCTTGACCATATTCTGGCCGGCACCCAGTGCCCGCAATGACGAGGCCTGGATGGCCGGGCCATCCGCCATCGGATCGGTAAACGGCATGCCAAGTTCGATGACATCGGCACCGGCGCCGGGCAATGCGCGCAGCAATTCAAGCGAGGTGTCGTAACCCGGATCACCGGCGGTGACGAAGGTGACCAGGGCTGCTCGTCCTTGCGCCTTCAGGTCGGCAAAGCGGGCTTCGATACGGGTTCCGGCACTCACAGCTTCACCCCCAGATGTTCGGCAACGGTGAAGATGTCCTTGTCACCGCGCCCGCACATGTTCATGACCATCAGATGATCGGCCGGCTTGTCCGGTGCTATCTCCATGACCTTGGCCAGCGCATGGCACGGCTCAAGTGCCGGGATAATACCTTCCAGCTTGCAGCACAGCTTGAATGCCTCAAGCGCTTCGTCGTCTGTTGCGGAAATGTAGGTAACCCGGCCGGTATCGTTCAGCCAAGAGTGCTCAGGCCCGATGCCGGGATAGTCGAGACCGGCTGAAATCGAGTGGGCTTCATTGATCTGGCCATCATCATCCATCAACAGATAGGTGCGATTGCCGTGCAGCACACCGGGCCTGCCGCCGGTAATCGAGGCGGCATGTTCATCCGTGTCGACGCCGCGGCCAGCGGCTTCGACACCGAAGATTTCGACCGAC
>CALHUA010000109.1 GCA_938039915.1 uncultured Anderseniella sp. | reverse complement strand
TCTTCAGCGGCGAAACGGGTGATGAAATGTGTCACCAGCGGGGGAATGTCCTCAATGCGCTCGCGCAATGGCGGCGCCATCACCGGAAATACATTGAGACGATAATACAGGTCTTCGCGGAACTGGCCGTTTTTGACCATTTCGATCATGTTCCGGTTGGTTGCGGAAATCAGTCGGATATCAACCTTTACCGGTTTTCGCGAACCGACCGGATCAATTTCACCTTCCTGCAGGGCACGCAGCAGTTTCACCTGAATGTCGAGCGGCAGTTCCGCGACCTCATCGAGGAACAGGGTTCCGCCATCTGCTTCCTGGAACTTGCCGATGTGTTTGCCGACCGCACCGGTAAAAGCGCCCTTTTCATGACCAAACAGAATACTCTCAACCAGGTTTTCAGGCAGCGCACCGCAGTTTACAGCCACGAATGCCTTGCCTCTGCGCTCGCTTTCGCCCTGGATGGCGCGGGCTATCATTTCCTTGCCTGACCCGCTTTCGCCCTCGATCAGGACGGGAATGTTTGAATGGGCTGCCCGTTTGCCGAGCCTGACCACGCTCGACATTGCTGGGCTGGCGATGATCAGATCATCGAACGACATTTCGCCAGATACTTTCTGGTTCAGTCGCTTAACCTCCTCGGTCAGCGCGTTGACCTTGAGAAGGTTCTGTATGGAAACTTTCAAACGCTCGGGATTGACCGGCTTGACGACGAAGTCATCCGCTCCGGCACGCATGGCCTTGACCACGGTTTCAATGGAGCCTTGTGCGGTTTGTACAATGACGGGAACAGATGTGCGGTAGGCCGAAAGGCGTTCCAGAAATTCAAGCCCGTCGATTTCAGGCATCACCAGGTCCAGAATAATCAGATCAACCGGCTTGGACCGGCTTGCCTCGAGAATATCGAGGCCCTGGCCTGCTCCGTCTGCGGTAACAGTTTCAAAACCGTACCGTTTGACCAGCTCTTCGAGGATGCGGCGCTGCGCCGGGTCGTCGTCAACAATCAGAATTTTATGTGCCATGCTGTCTCTTTTTATTACTCACAGCCGTCTCAGAATTAAAAGCGCACAATGAACGGGCCTGTCTGAATGTTCCCACGGGTTCACTCCATCTGCTTCATGCAGGGCACTGTGCCTGAGAGGGGTAAATGGCAGCTTAAAATTGGACCACTTTGATACAAGTTGATGATTTTCTGGAAATCTTGGTGAAATCAGCTTGTTTGAGGCAGATTGAGCGGTCATATGTGCACTTCACACCCTGTTTTGTCCGTTCCGGCACCTGACCTCCTGGAGTTAAAATGCGCAATCCGAAAGAGAATTTGCAAAAATCTTCACCCTCAAGTGCCGCAGAGGCTGAACTTGGAAACCTGCCCGAATGGAATCTGGCGGACCTTTATTCAGGACCGGATGCGCCAGAGTTCAAGGCCGATATAGAAAAGGCCGCGTCTGAGGCAACGCGGTTTGCCGAAACATATCAGGGCAGGCTGGATGGTATCCTGCGCGATGGCGACGGTGGCGAAGCGCTGGCTGCTGTGATCAGGGACTATGAAGCGATGTCCGACCTGTTCGGCCGCATCGGATCGTTCATGATGTTGTACTATGTGGGTGACACCACGGACGCAGACAGGCAGAAATTCTACGGCGACGTTTCCCAGAAGCTGACTGCCGTCACCACTGGACTGGTGTTCTTCGAGCTGGAATTCAACCGGCTTGATGGAGATGCGCTTGAACGCGCTATGGCTGCCTCGGGCAGTCTGGCTCGTTTCCGTCCGTGGATTGAGGACTTGCGCAAGGAAAAGCCGTTCCAGCTGGAAGACCGGGTGGAACAACTGTTTCACGAGAAATCCGTTACCGCAGCAGGTGCCTGGAACCGCTTGTTCGATGAGACCATGGCAGCGCTGAAATTCGATGTCGACGGAGAGGAGCTGTCTCTCGAGCCAACTCTGAACATGATGGTTTCGAAAGATGCTGCGAAGCGCAAAACCGCAGCAGAAGCACTTGCCAAGGTGTTCAAGTCCAATATTTCACTGTTTGCCTCGATCACCAATACGCTGGCCAAGGACAAGGAAATCTCTGATCGTTGGCGCGGCTTTGACGACGTGGCCGACAGCCGCCACCTGGCAAACCGTGTTGAGGGCCCGGTTGTTGATGCGCTGGTTTCGGCAGTGCGCGGTTCGTATCCGAAATTGTCGCATCGCTATTATGCCATGAAGGCGAAATGGCTCGGCATGGACCGGATGATGCACTGGGACCGCAACGCGCCATTGCCTGATCAGGATGACAGCAAGATCGGCTGGGACGATGCGCAGGAAACCGTGCTGAGTGCCTATGCCGGATTTGCGCCGGAGATGGCGGACATTGCGCGCCGTTTCTTTGACGAACGCTGGATTGATGCACCGGTACGCCCGGGCAAGTCGTCCGGCGCTTTCGCGCACCCGACCGTGCCGTCTGCACATCCTTATGTAATGTTGAACTATCAGGGCAAGACGCGCGATGTCATGACGCTGGCGCACGAGCTCGGTCATGGTGTGCATCAGGTGCTGGCGTCCGACCAGGGTGCACTGATGGCATCCACGCCGCTGACACTGGCTGAAACGGCCTCGGTGTTTGGCGAAATGCTGACCTTCCGCTCGCTGCTCAACCAGACGAGTGACCCGAAAACCCGCAAAATCCTGTTGGCCGGCAAGGTCGAGGACATGCTCAATACGGTCGTGCGCCAGATTGCATTTTACTGTTTTGAACGGGAGGTTCACCTGGCCCGCCGCGAGGGTGAGCTGACACCGGATCAACTGGGTGAAATATGGATCAAGACCCAGAAGGAAGCGCTGGGAGACGCAATCGAATTCGGCCCCGGTTACGAAAACTTCTGGTCCTATGTCCCGCACTTCATCCATTCGCCGTTTTATGTCTATGCCTATGCCTTCGGCGACTGCCTGGTGAATTCCCTGTATGCGAGATACCTGGAGGCGGAAGACGGCTTCCAGCACAAGTATTTCGAAATGCTGCGGGCCGGCGGCACCAAGCACCATTCCGAACTGCTCGAGCCGTTCGGGCTGGATGCAACAGACCCGGATTTCTGGGGCAAGGGGCTTGGCATGCTTGAAGGCTTCATTGACGAGCTGGAACAAATGGAAGCCGGGTCCTGAGCCTGGATGTGAGATGACCGACCTTTCACCCCATTCAGCGCTGAACCCGGACAAGTTGCCAAGACCGTTCTCCGTGGGGTTGTCGGCACTTGATCCGATTGACTGGATCATGCCGGATGTTCATCTGACGGATCAGTTGCGTGACAAGGCGGAGCATTTTGAGCAACGGCGTGAGGCCGTGTTTCAGGCCGAGGACGACACGCTCGATGCACAGGCAGAGACGCTGGCGCTGTTGCTGGACTATCTGCCTCGTACATTTCCAGACATCTACAGTGTATCCGATGACCAGGTGACAGTGATTCCCGCCGGCATGACCCTGAAGATTTCAGACTATGCCCATGCGCCTCTGGAACTGGCCTGCCGACTGGTTCAGGATGATCTGGTTATCATGCGCAAGGGCAGTGCCGGTTATCGCATTGCTGCGGCCGCGGTGTGTTTTCCGTCGACCTGGGTACTGGCGGACAAGTTTTCCAAACCGATTGCCGAAGTACATGCACCGGTACCGGGTTTCGGGCCGGGAACGCGAACGGCCCGCCTGATAGACCGGATATTCGACAACCTGAAAACAGGTCACCCGGTGCAGCGGTGCAACTGGTCCATCTACGAGGTGCCGGACCTGCATCATCCGTTCTCTCACTCGACGCATACCAGGTGGACCGACACATCGGGCGGGTTCTTTACAGGAACCTGGTTGCGCGCAGAACGCCAGACGCTGACGCGGCTGCCGGCAAGCGGGGATGTACTGTTTACAATCCAGATCGTGGTCGATCCCGTTTCACTGCTCATGACACATCCAGACAGACGCCAGATTGCGGCCCGGCTTAAAGACCACATTGAAACCCTCGATGCGGCGGAACTTGATTACAAGGGAATTTCCGATCACCGCGACCTGGTTCTTGCAGAACTGTCTGCGCTGGCGGGACAGGGCCCAAAGTGAACAACAAGACAGATGACAAGGACAATGAAGCCAATTCACTGACCGGCCGGTTGTCGCGGTATGCGAAGGTTGGAACAGGGGTTGGTTCTGCGGCAGCGCGGGTTGCGGCAAGCCGGGCGTTTTCATCCGACAAGGATCACTTAGCCGAGGCAAAACTGTTCAGGCAGGCGCTCGGGTCGCTGAAAGGCCCGCTGATGAAGGTTGCACAGTTGATGGCAACCATTCCCGAAGCGCTGCCGGCGGAGTTTGCCGAAGAACTGGCGCAATTGCAGAACGAGGCGCCGGCCATGGGATGGCCGTTCGTGCGCCGCCGCATGGCTGCGGAACTCGGTGCGGACTGGCAGGAAAAGTTTGCCTCGTTTGATCGTGAGGCAACCGCTGCCGCCTCGCTTGGCCAGGTGCACCGCGCCACATCGCTCAGTGGTGAGAAGCTGGCGTGCAAGCTGCAGTATCCCGACATGGCATCGGCTGTTGAAGCCGACCTGGCCCAACTCAAAGTGCTGTTTGCGCTGCACCGGCAGATCAGCAAGGCCATCGACACCACCGAAATAGCCGGAGAGATCGGCGCGCGGCTGCGTGAAGAGCTCGATTATGTTCGTGAGGCAGGTCACATGCGGTTGTACAAGGCTGTGCTGGCAGACCGGCCCGACATTCACGTCCCCGACCTGCACGAGGATTTGTCCACCGGCCGCCTGATCACCATGCAGTGGCTGGAGGGCCGCAAACTTCTTGAATTCAAGGACGACACGCAAGACGTGCGCAATATATTGTGCCGCAACATGTTCGAGGCATGGTGGCGGCCGTTCACCAGCCATGGTGTCATCCATGGCGACCCGCACCTCGGCAATTACACTGCATGGTCTGATGCTGCCGGGGATCCACAAGGGCTGAACCTGCTGGATTTCGGATGTGTGCGTGTGTTTCCGCCGTCTTTCGTGAAGGGCGTGGTGGAACTCTACAGGGGGTTGCAGGCGGATGATCGTGACAGGATTGTATCGGCCTACGACATTTGGGGGTTCAAGAGCCTCAACAATGAGCTGATCGACATTCTCAATGTGTGGGCGCGCTTTATTTACGGGCCGCTTCTGACGGACAAGGTGATGGCAATTTCCGATGGATCGGGATCAGCCGCCCAGTACGGCCGTCAGCAGGCGTTCACGGTGCACAAGCAGTTGAAGGAAAAGGGCCCGGTCAGGGTGCCGCGCGAGTT
>CALHUA010000108.1 GCA_938039915.1 uncultured Anderseniella sp. | reverse complement strand
ACCTATCAGCGACAGCCTACTCGGCACTTCAGAAAATATGGCCCACATCCAGACCGGAGTGAGCACCGTTTCCAGCAGGAAGAACATCGCCACAATAGCAGCAGCGACATATCTCGGACCTATCATCAGGAATGCGGTCGCTGCAGGCGCAACAAGAAATCCGTTGATCGACAGCCAGCCCCATCCCGCTGCCGTCAAACTGCCCGGGACTGCAAACGGTGCCGCGACAATAGCCGACATCAGGTGTCCAGCGCCTGCGCTGAGAGACTGATTGGTACCGGAATAACGCACGATCGTCAGGGACGTCGCCATGATCAAGGCAACGCCCAGCGCCAGCAGGTCACCTCGCCATGTTCCCAGTTGCAATCCGTCCGCCACAATCAGCAAAACGCCTGCAAGAGAACATCCAATGGCGATCCACGTGGCAGGAGCGAGGTGTTCCTTGAGGAAAAACCAGCCCAGCAGTCCGGCAAACAAAGGATTGAAAGCCAGGATGAAGACGACGTTTGCGACTGATGTCAGGCTTATGGAGGCGACAAACATGATATTGGCAATGCCGGCCAGGACAGCGATGACATACCCGGTCTTGCCGTTGATGAAGCGGGTCTTGTTTTCCCGCAGCCGGTTGGTGAAAAGCCAGAACAGGAACAGGGCGATAAACAACATCGTGCCGCGCACATAAATGATCGTCCAGGTGTCAGCGCCGGACAATTTCAGCAATGGCACGTCAAATGAAAGCAGCAGACCGCCCAAAAAAGACAGGGCAATCCCTTTTTCTGCAGTTGATCCGGACGCGCGAGGCGCAGTTGTTGTCATGTTTGGTCTATATCTCGCCGTTGATGCAACAACCAGCCGGTCTGCGTCAGGCGCTCCTGCGGGAGAAAGCGGGCCTTGTAGTCCATTTTCTGTGAGCCTTCGACCCAATATCCCAGATAGACATAAGGAAGGCCGGCACGCTCTGCCCGTTCAATATGATCGAGAACCATGTAAGTACCGAAACTGCTGGCTGCGTATTCGGGCGCGAAAAACGAATAAATCATCGACAGCCCGTCTTCCAGAATGTCAGTCAGTGCGGTTGCCACCAGTTCTCCCTTGCGCCCGTCTGGACCCGATAGTGTCGGCTGTGCCGCAAGCCGGTACTCGATCAGGCGGGTATCGACGAAACTTTCGTCCACCATGGCTGCATAGTCCATCATCGACATGTCGGACATGCCGCCGCTGCCGTGGCGCTCATCGATGTAACGCCTGAAGACGGCGTATTGTTCCGCCGTGGCTTTCGCCGGCATGGTATTGCTGATGACATTGCAATTGCGGCGGCGCAGTTTCCGGAACGATTTTGTCCACTCGAAGCGGGCAACCGGAACGCGGATCGAAACGCACGCCGCGCATCCGTCGCAGGCTGGCCGATAGGCGATGTTCTGCGACCGCCGGAATCCGCCTTGTGCCAGTGTATCGTGAAGCTGGCGCGCATCCGCATTGATCAGATGGGTAAACACCTTTCGTTCCTGCTGGCCTTCGAGATAGGGGCAGGGTGCCGGTGCAGTTATGAAAAACTGCGGAAAATTTCGGCGCTCAACACTCAAGGTCTGGCATTCCGTTTGATTTGACGTGGTCGCTGGCAGTCTATGGTACAAACAATTACAGACATTGATGTAAGGGTTAAGTGTGCAGCTGTGATTGTCAACAATGCAATCGACAAGTCTGTGACTTTACTCACTGGCGCCGAACCTTGAAACGTTCGCGATGTACGGCTGTTCACGCATGAAAGCGATGATTTCGTCCGCATGGTTCGGGCCACGCGTTTCGATGGTAATTTCCAGCACCGCTCCCTTGGCTGGCACATCGAGAAGATTACGCTGGTGATGGACTTCCAGTATGTTGGCTTTCTGCTCTCCGAGCGCGGATGAGATGAGACCCAGAATACCCGGCCGGTCTTCAATACGAAACCTGAGTGAAATTACGCGTTTGTCCCGACCAAGTTCACGCACGATCAGCGATGCAAGCATCCGTTGATCGAGATTGCCGCCACAAATCACCAGTCCGACATTACTGCCTTTCCAGCGTGCCGGATCCTGCAACACCGCGGCCACACCGGCAGCGCCGGCACCTTCGGCCAGAAGTTTTTCCTGCGACAGCAAAGTGGCGATTGCATTTTCCACCGCAGCTTCGCTCACCAGCACAATGTCGTTGACATGGGTTCGGCACACATCGATGGCGATTTCGCCCACGTCCCTGACCGCAATGCCTTCGGCCAATGTCGAACCGCCGGACTGAGCACCGGTGTCGTAAAGGGCTGCATGCATGGACGGATAACGCTCCAGCTCGACACCGATGATCTGGATATCGGGTTTGATCTTTCGTGCGGCCACGGCCATGCCGCTGATCAGTCCGCCTCCGCCTATCGGGATTATCAGCGTATCGAGATCTGCGACCTCAGCCAGCATTTCAAGCGCTACGGTCCCCTGACCGGCGATGACAAGAGGGTCGTTGTAGGGATGAACCAGTACAAGGCCGCGCTCTTCAATAAGATGGTTTAGGTGATCGCGTGCTTCCGCCAGCGTTTCACCGGCCAGCTCAACGGTTGCCCCGAAATGGCGGGTGCGTTCCACCTTGGTCCACGGCGTCGTTTCCGGCATCACGATGGTTGCCGTAATGCCGAGCTGGGTCGCATGATAGGCAACCGCCTGTGCGTGATTGCCGGCTGACAGGGCAATGACACCGCGTTTGCGTTCTTCAGGTGTCAGCGACAGGAGCTTGTTCAGGGCTCCGCGCACCTTGAAGGCATTGGTCGTCTGCAGGGTCTCCAGTTTCAACATCACATTGGCGCCGGTCATGTCGGACAAGGTGGCGGCCCGCACAAACGGGGTGTGCGGAACCTTGCCGGCAATGGAGCTGGCGGCGCGCTGTATGTCTTCGAAGGTGATTGTCATCCTGCCTGCTGAAACTGACGTGTCATGTGGTTGAACGGATGGCTTAAAGCGAATACCAATAGCGATCAATCTAACAGTTGAAGCCAGTTCCGAATAACCGGAATTTGCTCCAGATTTGAATGGAAGGGTTTTGAGGCATGGGCGTTCGTACAGCATGGATCGGTTTGGGTGTAATGGGCTATCCCATGGCAGGCTACCTGGTCTCCAAGGGTGGCCATGATGTTGTGGTGTACAACCGCACCACCGCGAAAGCCGAAAAATGGGTGGCAGACCATGGCGGTTCGCATGCATTGACACCGAAGGAGGCAGCTGAAGGTGCCGATTTCGTGTTTGCCTGTGTCGGCAATGATGATGACCTGCGCTCGGTCACGACCGGTCCGGACGGTGCGTTTCAAACAATGAAAAAGGGTGCCGTATTCGTGGACCACACAACCGCATCCGCCGATGTGGCGCGTGAACTCCAGGCTGCGGCTGCCGCACAGGGTACCGGCTTTGTCGACGCTCCGGTCTCCGGTGGTCAGGCCGGTGCCGAGAACGGGGCGCTGACAGTGATGTGTGGCGGTGAGCAGGCTGATTATGACAAAGCCGAAGGCCTGATCGAGTGTTTCTCCAAGAGCTGCCGCCTGCTGGGCGGACCGGGTGCCGGTCAGCTTGCCAAGATGTGCAACCAGATTGCCATTGCCGGGCTGGTGCAGGGTCTGTCTGAAGCCATTCATTTCGGCAAGAACGCCGGGCTCGACATGGAAGCGGTTGTGGATGTCATCTCCAAGGGTGCGGCAGGCAGCTGGCAGATGGAAAACCGTTACAAGACCATGATTGCGAGCGAGTTTGAATTTGGTTTTGCCGTGGACTGGATGCGCAAGGATTTAGGCATTTGCCTGGACGAGGCACGCAACAACAAGTCGCAGCTTCCGGTTGCTGCTTTGGTTGACCAGTTTTATTCGCAGGTCCAGGCTAGGGGTGGCGGTCGCTGGGACACGTCCAGCCTGATTGCGCTGCTCGACAAGGACAAGTAGGGACCTACCATCCATGACGCTTCCACACTACCGGTCTGTCGATGAATTGCTGGCATCGACAGCACCCGATCAACCCGTCATGTGCTTTTGCCCAACTGCCTTTCGCGACGAAGCGAAGCGTTTTGCGGAAGGCTTTCCGGGCGATGTCCACTATGCAGTCAAGGCAAATCCGCATCCGGCCGTCTTGCACTGGCTGGCTGAAGGCGGCGTGAAGGGGTTTGATGTTGCCTCGATCGCGGAAATCAAGGTGGTGCGCGACCAGTTGGGAGATGCGCATTGCGCATTCAATCATCCGGTCAAGTCACGCGCCGATATCACGACAGCTTATTGTGATCTCGGAGTGAGGGACTTCGTTGTTGATCATGACAGGGAACTGAGCAAGCTTGCAGATATATGCGGGCGCGATTGCACCATCGAGATCCGTATCGCCAAGGCCAATCCGGATTCCGCCGTTGATCTGAATTCCAAATTCGGCTGCGACGGGCAATCAGCAGCAAATCTGATGCGGCGCGCCGGCGACCTGGGGTTTGACGTTGCAGTTGCAATGCATGTGGGCTGGCAGGCGCCCAATCCGGTCGCCTGGGGAGAAGCAATGGCGATGGGCGCAGGATGCGCGGAAGCGGCCGGCGTGTCCCTGAAATATGCAAATCTCGGCGGCGGTTATCCGTCGGTACTGATGCCGAAGGATCGCAAGCTGGAGGACTTCTTTACCGCAATCAGATTGGCAAAGGCTGAGCATATGAGCGGCACCGATCTCAATTGTGAGCCGGGATCGGCTCTGGCATGGACCGGAGGCGCCAACATTGCACAGGTGCATCTGCGCAAGGAAGACAGCCTTTATCTGAACGACGGAATTTATGGCAGCATGAACGAGATAAAATTTTCCGGCATCGCGCCACCGGCAACCGCATTCGCGTCTGATGGTTCAAGGCTTGAAGGCGCTGATCGAGCTTTTACCGTGTTTGGCCCGACTTGTGACAGCCTCGACACCCTGCCGACCAGGATCGAGTTACCGGACACAATTGATGAAGGCGACTATGTTGTGTTTGGCTGGATGGGCGCTTATTCAAATGCCCTGCGTACCGATTTCAACGGTCTTGGGCAGTTGAGTTTTGTTACAGTGGACGCTTTTCCCGCATAGAGCAAAATGGGTTCAAGGGAGCCCATAAAGTTGCTCTGTCACTTTGAAAGCGATCAGGTTTATGATTTTTGGTTGATTCAACCAAAAATCATCCTGATCTAGCGCGGCTGCATCATTCCACAATCATGTAGAACTTTCGCAACGTTTCCTCGATGTGCCAGATGCATTTTGCACCCTTTGCAATGTAAAACGTGTCGCCGGCCGTAAACGTTTCAGCGTGACCGTCGCCATTGGTAACTGTCAATTTCCCTGAAATGACCGTCATCATTTCATGCACCGGGTAGCTGTCGATCTCCTCCCGGCACGGTGCGCACTCCCAGACGCCTGCAAGAACACTGTCGTCCGGTGTGGCGAAAAACGTGTGGTTGAGTTCGGTGTGATCATCGCTGGTAAATGCATCAGTTGCAGTCATGTCCGATTTCTGCATGCCGGATACGGGATCACCGCCTGCCAGCAACCTGATTACCTTGTCGCCCATATCGCGCTCCTTTTGTGATCACCCGTTCAGTTTTTTTGCAAGGTCACGTGCGAAATAGGTCAGCACGCCGTCCGCGCCGGCACGTTTAAAACTGTGCAGTGCCTCGATGATGACTTTCTCGCCATCGAGCCAGCCGTTCTGGACGGCAGCCGTCAGCATGGCGTATTCGCCCGACACCTGGTAGGCGAAGGTGGGAATTCCGAACTCGGTTTTCAGACGCGAAACGACATCAAGATAAGGCATGCCGGGCTTGACCATGATCATGTCTGCGCCTTCCGCAATATCGAGTTCGGCTTCGCGCACGCACTCGTCGACATTGGCGAAATCCATCTGGTAGGTTTTCTTGTCGCCCGACAGGGTTGCCGATGACCCAACGGCTTCCCGGAACGGGCCATAGAAGGCAGATGCATACTTGGCCGTGTAGGCCATTATCATCACGTCCTGAAACCCTGATGTTTCCAGGCCGGACCGAATGGCGCCAACGCGCCCGTCCATCATGTCTGACGGGCCGATGATATCGCTGCCGGCTTCGGCCTGGATCAGAGACTGTGCCACCAGAATCTCAATCGTCTCGTCGTTGAGAATGCGCGCGTCCTGCAGCAAGCCGTCATGGCCGTGTGTCGTGTAGGGATCAAGTGCCACATCGGTCATGATGCCGATATCCGGCACGGCATCCTTGATTGCCCGGACAGCGCTGCATACCAGATTGTCCCGATTTAGCGCCTCTCTGCCGTCTTCGCTGCGTTTTTCCGGCGGCGTGTTGGGGAATACGGCGATGACAGGAATGCCGAGATCGCGGGCCTCTCGGGCTGCAGTCACGGCAAGGTCGATGCTGAGGCGTTCGACGCCGGGCATGGAAGCAATCGGTTCGTGCTGGTTTTGTCCCTCCATGACAAAGATCGGCCAGATGAAATCATCCGGTGTCAGGGTGGACTGGCGCACCAGCCGGCGTGACCAGTCGGCCTGCCGCGTCCGGCGCAGGCGGGTGGCGGGAAATCCGCCGGATATCTCCTGTCCGGCGGGAGTTTGCACCAGTGCATCTTGTGATTTTGAACGGGGGTGGGACATGGCAACACGGTTCTCATGGATTTGTACTGGT
>CALHUA010000107.1 GCA_938039915.1 uncultured Anderseniella sp. | reverse complement strand
CAAACTGGAGAAAAAGGTTGCCGCGCAATGTGGCGTCCAAGGTGTGGAGTGCAAACGCTTTTCCGGGTTTCTGCTGCATGAACCTGAAGCCATCAGGACCGGTAACGACGGCCCATACAAGGTCTACACCCCGTTTTCGCGAAACTGCCTGTCACGCGATATATCCCGAAAACCTCGACCGGCGCCGAAAGAAATTGACTTCTACGGCGCGGAAGTTGCCGGTGATACCCTGGACGAACTCGAGCTTTACGCCGGAAAACCGGACTGGGCGGCGGAATTCCCTGACCGCTGGACGCCGGGCGAGGCCGGCGCCCACAAGAAACTGAATGATTTTCTGGAAGATGCGGTTGGCGACTACAACGATGCCCGCAACCTGCCGGATGTACACGGCACCTCACGGCTGTCACCGCACCTGCATTTTGGCGAGATCAGTCCCTTGCTGTGCTGGGCTGCAACGAGCCACGCCGTCGCGTCGGCGCACGGCAGTATTGACCGGGGCGCTCACACGTTCGAGAAGGAAATCCTGTGGCGGGAGTTTTCGTATCACCTGCTGCATCACTGGCCAACTTTGCCTACGGAGCCGTTCAAGCCGGAGTTCGCGAATTTCCCCTGGCTGCAGGACGAAGGAAAACTCAGCAGCTGGCAAAAGGGCCAGACCGGTCTTCCCATCGTGGACGCGGGCATGCGCGAACTGTGGGCGACAGGATGGATGCACAATCGCGTCCGCATGATCGTGGCGTCCTTCCTCATCAAGAATCTGCGTATCCACTGGCAGGCAGGTGAACAGTGGTTCTGGGACACGCTGGTGGACGCAGACATCGGTGCGAACTCGGCAAGCTGGCAGTGGGTGGCCGGGTGCGGAGCCGATGCAGCACCCTATTTCCGGATTTTCAACCCCATCCTGCAAGGTGAGAAATTCGACAAGCACGGCGGCTATGTCCGACGCTGGGTGCCGGAACTGGCGGCCATGCCCGACAAGTTCATCCACAAACCCTGGCAGGCGCCGGATGAGGTGCTCAAGAAAGCCGGGGTAGACCTCGGAACCAGCTATCCCCGGCCAATCGTCGACCTTGGCAAGACCCGTGACGCCGCCCTTGCGGCCTACAAGACGATCAGGAAACCGGATGCGGCGTAACCGTCATACCGGTCCACCGGGTGGACGGTGCTGAAACCTGCCGGTGAGAAAGTCCACAAAGGCCCGGGTCTTGGCCGGGCGATACTTGTCCGGCGGATAAATCGCATGCAGGGCAACGGGTGCCGGTTCAAAGCCTTCCAGAACCGGTACCAGCGCGCCGCTCGCCAATTCGTCGGTAACAATGAAGGCCGGCAGCAGAACAATGCCCTGGCCGGCCAGGCTGGCCATTTTCAACACATCACCATTGTTCGAGCACAGCACCGGTGAGACCGGCAGACGGTTTGAATTACCGATGCCGCGCAATGGCCAGTGCAGTTCGTTGCCCAGGTGGCCATAGTGGAGGATGGCATGGTCGGCCAGGTCGGCGGGTGTGCGCGGACGGCCGCGCTCTTCCAGATAATTCGGGCTGGCGCACATGAGCCGGCGGATCGGGCAGATCTTCCGGGCAATCAGCGAAGACGGCTGCAGTTCGCCTATGCGCAAGGTTATGTCGAAGCCTTCCTCATACGGGTCGACAAAGCGGTCATTGACGTTCAGGGACACGGTGATGTCGCGGTGCTGGCGCATGAAGTCATTGACGGCAGGCGCAATATGGGAGACGCCGAAGGTCATCGGGGCATTGATCTGCAGGAGGCCTTTCAACTCCCCGGTCAGGTCACCGGTGGCCGCTTCGGCCTCGGCCATGTCATCGACCAGAACACGGGCGCGTTCGACAAACACCTGTCCGGCCTCGGTCAGCGCCATGGTGCGCGTGGTGCGTACCAGCAATTGCGCACCCAGATGATCTTCCAGCGCCGTGACCAGCCGCGATACCTGGACCCGTGACAGACCGAGCTTGCGTCCCGCGGCGGCAAACCCGCCCTCGTCAACGGCGGTCACCAGCGCCTTCATGCCATCGAATCGATCCATCGGATGATTGTAGCGATTAATGTAACAATGCGTATAGCTTTCACACGATTGTCTCCGTCAGATCCGGTCCTATTTTCATGTCAGACATTTGAACCGACTGTCCGGCGCAAGCCCGCCGGCAACAGGAGACACGACAATGCTGAACCTGAGACTTGCAGAACAACGCGGACAGGCTGACTTTGGCTGGCTGAGATCAAAACACAGTTTTTCCTTCGGCGAATACCATGATTCCGAGCACATGGGCTTTGGGCCGCTTCGGGTCATCAACCAGGACGTGGTTTCGCCCGGTGGCGGCTTCGACACCCACGGCCATGCCGATATGGAGATCATCTCGTATGTGCTGGACGGCGCGCTTGAGCACAAGGATTCGCTCGGATCAGGGTCTGTCATCCGGCCCGGCGATGTGCAGCGCATGTCGGCCGGCACCGGTATCAGGCATTCCGAGTTCAACGGGTCTGCAACCGAGCCGGTGCACTTCCTGCAGATTTGGATCATGCCCGAGAAAAACGGCATCGAGCCATCATACGAGCAGCGTCATTTTGATCGCACAGAGCGCCATAACAAGTTGAAACTGGTGATATCGAACAAGCCCGGCAGCGGCGTTCTGCACATCAACCAGCAGGCCGACGTTTATGCCAGCCTGCTGGACAAGGATGAAAGCGTCAGCCACAAACCGGCTGCCGGTCGCGGCCAGTGGATACAACTTGCTTCAGGCGAGTTGCTGGTCAATGGCGAACAAATGCGTGCCGGCGATGGCCTCGCCATTTCCGGTGAAACAGAAATTGACATCAAGGCTCTCGACGGCGCGGAATTTCTGCTGTTCGATATGGCCTGACTGTTTCTCTCAGGGAATAAAGGTAGTTTCGACGATATGACGCAAATTGATCTTGCCGGCCAGGTGGCCGTGGTAACCGGTGGCGCGCAGGGCATCGGCCTGGCAGTGGCACAAACACTGACCAAGGCAGGCGCCAAACTCGCGCTGTGGGATGCAGATGGGCCTCTTGCCGGCAAGGCGGCAGGCGAACTGGGCAGTGACGCAGCCGGGTTTGCGGTTGATGTTACCGATGAAGCCGCAATCGCTGCCGCACTTGCCGACACGGAAAAAGCATTGGGCCCGGTCGCCATTCTGGTCAACAGCGCCGGCATAGCCGGACCCAATGCGACCGTGGCAGATTATGAGCCTGCCGCCTGGCGCCAGGTCATCGACATCAATCTGAACGGCACCTTCTACGTCAACAAGGCGGTGGTGCCCGGCATGACGGAGCGCGGTTATGGCCGCATCTGCAACATTGCATCCATTGCCGGCAAGGAAGGTAACCCCAATGCCTCAGCCTATTCAGCCTCAAAGGCAGCCGTGATTGCCTTGACCAAGTCGCTGGGAAAAGAGCTGGCAGACCTCGACATTGCGGTCAACTGCGTCACGCCAGCGGCTGCCAAGACCAGAATATTCGATCAGATGAAACAGGAACACATCGACTACATGTTGTCCAAGATACCGCGCAACAGGTTCCTGCAGGTCGACGAGGCGGCAGACATGATTGCCTGGATCGTGTCGCCGCAGAACAGCTTTACCACTGGTGCGGTATTTGATCTGTCTGGCGGGCGCGCAACGTACTGATACCTGCGGGCCTGTCCCGATCCGTCTTACCTTTTCAAAATCCGGAAACAAATAAATGCCTGACAAACTGAATATCGTTGCCATCTCCGGCAGCATGCGAGCCAAATCCTTCAACACCAGCCTGTTGCGCGCAATGCGAGACATTGCCAATGCCAACATGTCGATAGACATCCAAACCCTGAAAGGCATTCCCGTCTATGACGGTGATGACGAAGACGCAACCGGCGTGCCTCAGATTGTAATCGACCTGGCTGAAAAAATCCGGGCAGCCGACGGCGTCATCATCGCCACACCGGAATACAATTTCACTATTCCGGGCGGACTGAAAAACGCAACTGACTGGATCAGTCGCGTGAAGAACCAGCCGTTCGGCAACAAGCCGGTCGGTATCGTGGGTGCTGCCGCCGGGCCGCTGGGCACGGCACGTTCGCAATACCAGTTGCGCCAGAACCTGGTGGGACTGTCAGCTCTTGCAATGAACAAACCTGAGGTGTTTGTGGGCTCGGCACACACCAAGTTTGCCGACGATGGCAGTCTTGCTGATGAAGAGACCGGAAAATTCCTGAAACTGTGGCTGGATGCCTTCGACGCCTGGGTCCGGCGCGGGTTTTAGATCGGAAAACATGCCTTGAGAAAAAGGACCGCTAAAAGGTCGCTCGCCCATACTTCCTTTGCAGGATGTACGGGCGAGCATGGTACGCGCTGCTCGGGACGGCGACAGGAGCCACGCGACCAATTCCGAATCTTTTACGGCGCAGGAAATTCCGGTGCGCCGTCAGATAAAGGGGTTTGAAGATTGCCACACAACGCTTGGAGCGATAGAAGTTCCCAGTTGTTTTCGGCAGACCCCTCTGCTGCAAAACACAATGCTTGTCATTCGCGACCACAGATTGGCCAAACCTAGGCAATTCTGAGGCCAGTTCGCTTCAGGTGGTAATATCAAGCTGGACAACAGGCCAATAACGCCCGAATATCTGTCAAAAGGTCGGTTTTTTCATCAGCAACTGGTGATGGCGAACATTTCGGGACCCTGAAGTGATTCGGTACCGGCAATAAAAGTCAGCCACAAGGTTTTTGGGAGCCAGTTAATGCCACATCGCATCGTTATTGCAGACGATCACCCGTTGTTTCGGGATGCGTTGCGGCTTGCCCTGCAGGATGCATTGACCGATGTGTCGTTCGACGATGCCGGCTCCCTGAAAGAAACCCTCGACATTTTGAGCGCAACCGACGATGTCGACCTGGTGTTGCTTGATCTGAAAATGCCCGGCGTGCAGGGTTTTTCCGGACTCATGCTGATGCGGGCACAGTTTCCGCTGATACCGGTGGTTGTGGTCTCAGGCAGCGAGGAGACCAGCGTCATCAGCCGCGCGATCTCGCTTGGGGCGTTGGGTTTCATTCCAAAGTCCGCACCGGTAGCAGATATGCAGGAAGCAATTTCCACCGTGCTGAAAGGCGATGTCTGGCTTCCCGAACATGTGGACCTCAGTGCACAGGGCAATGACGAAATTGATGACCTGGCCCATCGCCTGTCTACCCTGACCCCGCAACAGACCCGGGTGTTGATGATGCTCAGAGAAGGCCTGCTCAACAAGCAGATTGCCTACGAGCTGTCGGTTTCCGAGGCCACCGTGAAAGCGCACGTCTCTGCAATTCTGCAAAAACTTAACGTGGACAGCCGCACACAGGCGGTGATCGCGGCATCACGCATTGACGGCGATCAGGCTGACGCCGTGGACGCTGGCTTTTCGGCTTAGATCAAGCAGACCCGATCTACTCTGCAGCTTCAGACTTCGTCTGCGCCATCATCAGCACCGTACGCAGCACGGCAGGGCGGACGGGTTTTCGCAAATAGGCAACACCGGCAGCTTCCGACGCCGCCTGAACATCCGCAGAACGCTCCGCCGTGATCAGCGCTGCGGAAAACGTCACGCCGGTGCGGCCGCGCAATTCGTCTATCAGTTCGAGCCCGTTCTCCGAGCCCAGGTGATAATCCATCAACACCGCATCATGGGACCAGACGGTCTGGTCTGTCGCGAGCTTGCGCACTGCGTCGGCTGATGTTGCCGTCGTTACGCTACATCCCCAGCCCTTCAGCAAGGCATTCATGCCCTCGATGATCGCCGGTTCATTGTCAACCACCAGAACTGACAAGCCTGCCAGGCTTCCCGTGACCCTGACCGGTGCGGGCGCGTGTGACAATACAGCTTCCTGCCTGCCCTGTGCCAGCGGCAGATCGAGCCTGAACAGGCAGCCTGATCCGGGATCGGATTTCAGCGTCAGGGGATGCTCCAGCACCCGCGCCATGCGTTCAACAATGGACAATCCCAGGCCCAGACCCTGAATGGGGGAATCCGCCGACTCCAGGCGTTCGAACTCGCGATAGACCAGCTCCTGCTTGTCGTGGGGGATGCCGGGGCCGGTGTCATGAACTTCGACGCAGAGCTGGCCATTGCGGACGCGCGCACCCATCAACACCCTGCCTGATACCGTGTACTTGATGGCATTGCTGAGCAGGTTTTGCAGAATGCGCCTTATCAACCGCCGGTCCGAGTAGACCATCCTGCTGCATGGCATGATGGTCAGATCCAGTTGCTTGTCTTCGGCTGCGACCGAAAACTCGGTGCGCAACTGATTCAGAATGCCGTTGATCGAAAATGCCGACAGTTCGGGCTTGATTGCGCCGGCGTCCAGGCGGGACATGTCGAGCAGTGCCGACAGGATTTCTTCCACCGCCTCCAGCGACAGGTCGACATTGCGCACAAGCTGGCCATCGGAGCGGGATGCGGTTCGCTCCATCAAGGATGTGGTAAACAGCCTGGCCGCATTGAGCGGCTGCAGAATGTCGTGTGAGGCAGCCGCGATAAACCTGGTCTTGCCGGCATTGATTTCCACCGCATCGGCACGCGCCTTTTCCAGTTGGGTGTTCAGCTTGGTCAGTTCGGCAGTCCTTTCTTCCACCCTTTGCTCCAGCGCTTCGGAGGCATGCACACGCTCGGTGATGTCGGCAAAGGTGATGACCCGGCCGTCATCGGGCATGTCGTTGCTGCGCACCTCCAGCACCTTGTTGGCCTGCCTGCTGCGTAAATGGAAGGTTTCGGTCTGATTGGCCAGCAGGCGCAGAAGCTGCATGCTGGCATCGTGCTGGACGGCATCGCCAAGCACAAACTCCGAATCCAGCCGCCGGACAATATCGCCAAGCGGCACGCCGACGCGGCCGAACTCGGGCGGCAGGTTGAGCAGGTTGCGGAACTGGGTGTTCCAGCACACCAGCGCAAGTTCGTGATCAAACACCACGATACCCTGTTCCACATGGTCGATCGCCGACTGCAGCAGGTCCCGGTTGTAGACGATGGCATCGGATGCATCATCCAGAAGCCGCATGGCACCGGCGGTATGACCGGCACCGCGTTGCAGCAACAGTGCCATGACAACGCGCGCTGACGCTGTGCCAATGGCACTGGCAAGCAGCCGCTCGGCAAACTTCAACGTCTCCTGGTCAGCCATGCTTCGCGGGTTCAGCTTTCCCGCGCGGGAGACACCCAGCTCATCAAATGAGCGTTTGGTTCTTTCCTTGCCGAGATACCTCTCCACTGTTGCCTGCAATTGCTTGATGGATACTTCCGGCTGGTTTTGTGCCGGCAGGCTTTCGGCCTGCCCGCGCGGCATGAATGCCTGTGCCTGCATGCGCTCGACCGGGTCGACGCGGGTAAACAGTGAAATCAGGACGTAAGTCCCGATATTGGCGGCCATCGACCACAGGACACCATGGGTGAGTGCATCAAGATCACTGCCGAACAGATGTCTCGGACGCAGCATTTCAATGTGGAACGGACCATCACTCATCAGGCCGGCCGGCAACCACCCGGCATCGGCGAACAACGGCACCAGCAAGGTGTATGTCCACACGACAAAACCGGCGACAAGTCCGAACATGGCGCCACGGGCATTGCCCTTTGTCCAGATCAGGCCAAGGAAAAATGCCGGTGCAAACTGAGCCACGGCAGCGAACGAAACCAGGCCGGTCTGGGCCAGCGCCGCATTATTGCCGATCATCAGGTAGTAGGAGTAGGCCAGAACAATGATCACGCCAATGGCCGCGCGCCTGATCTGCAGGATACGCGAGGTCATGTCGCCCTGCCACATCTGGCCACTTGCACGGCGCAGCATTAACGGCATCACAATCGAGTTGCACACCATGATCGACAAGGCGACGGTTTCCACGATCACCATGGCAGTTGCGGCAGACAAGCCGCCCAGGAAAACCACCATGGCCAGCAATGCCTGGCCATCTGCCACCGGCAGAGCCAGCACAAATGTATCACCGTCAACAGCCTGTCCGTCGAACATCAGCAATCCGGCTACGGCAATTGGAATGACAAAGATATTGATCGTCACCAGGTACAGCGGGAACATCCATGACGCCTTGCGCACGTCATCCAGCGAGGTGTTTTCAACCACCGCCAGATGGAACTGGCGCGGCAGCAGGATGACGGCGCAGATCGCCAGGAACGTCATGGTCGCAAACCTCGGCGCATCTATCGGCGCGCTGAACAGGGTTGCGATCTCGGGGCTTTGCGATGCACGCTCGTATAATTGCGCCGGCCCGCCCATCATCACGAACGTGATGAAAGCCCCGGCGAGGATGAAAGCGATCAGCTTGACCACACTCTCAGCCGCAACCGACAGGATCAGGCCGTTTTGATGTTCGGTGGCATCGGCATGCCGGGTGCCGAACAGGATCGCGAAAATAGCCATGGCGATGGCGACGAACATGGGAACATCACCGAACCCGGTTTCCAGAATGCCGGTATCAACACCAAGCGGACCCAATGCGTTGAGTGAAAGCGAAACCGCTTTCAGCTGCAACGAAATGTAGGGAACAACACCGATGACCGCGATGAAGGCCGCTATGCCGCCAAGCAACTGGTTCTTGCCATAGCGCGCTGACAGGAAATCGGCGATCGATGTGATGTTCTGGGCCTTGGACAGGCTGACGATACGCCGGACCAGTGGCCAGCACAGGCCGATCAGCAGGATCGGCCCGAGATAGATCGGCAGGAAATAATAGCCCGACGTGGATGCCAGGCCCACGCTGCCGTAAAAGGTCCAGGACGTGCAGTATACCGCAAGCGACAGGGCATATACATATGGCCGTCCGACACCGCGCCGCATGCCGGAGGCGGCGCGATCACCATAGGCCGCGATGGCGAACAGGACGCCCACATAGACCAATGCGATGAGTATGACGCCCCAGGTGGAAAGCATGACGGTTGTATCCGGGTCTTTCTATACTCGCTCGAGATGAGCAAGAGTTGATCAAGTCTAGAGTATCACAGGGTCAAGTGAACCCACAAAGTTGCCTTAACGCTTTGAAAGCGATCGGGTTTATTGTTTGGCAGATTTCAGCAAAGAAACGCTGTGTTTCGCCGCAGGACCGTCAGCACACAACTGAACGCAGCAGCGCAATTTTAGGTTGTAATTTGGCTGATTGGGCTTATTTTGCGCCTACTTTTGGTTCATTGTAATTGATGCCGAAAGTTTCAAAAATTATCGTCGCCCGGGGGTGACGGTATTTGAACAACATCTAGAGGGGAAAATACCGTGTTTAAAGAATTCAAAGAGTTTGCCTTCAAGGGCAACGTGCTCGACCTGGCCATCGGTGTGATTATCGCCGGTGCATTCGGGCTGATCATAAAATCGCTGGTGGGTGACATCATCATGCCGATTGTGGGTGCCATTTTTGGCGGTCTCGATTTTTCAAACATGTTTGCACCGCTGGCAAGCAGTGTGACAGCGAGCACGCTGGAAGCAGCACGGGAACAAGGCGCGGTCCTGGCCTATGGCAACTTCATGACAGCGGTTGTCAACTTCCTGATCGTCGCCTTCATCCTGTTCATGATCGTGCGTGCAGCGAACTCCATGAAGAAACAGGAAGAAGAGGCAGCACCTGCCGCACCGCCTGCAGATGTCACATTGCTGACTGAAATCCGCGATCTCCTGAAGAAGCGCTGATCCCGGAACCCGACCCGCTCAATACCGGACCCCGGCCTGCTTCCAAACGCAGGCCGGGGTTTTTGTTTGCCTGCAGCCATCGCTTGAAATACTGATCACTGGTCAACGACACTCCAGGAACATGGCAGCACTCACATGACAGCTCTCACCCCTGACAGGCTGATTTCAGGTATCCGTCAAAGTCAGCGCGACGAACCGGACAGCGGTATACTGAGCGCAGTGAACCACGGCTTTGGCCGCGAGGGCCTGATTCCGCTGTGGACGGGGGAAGGCCCGCTGCAAACCCCTGAATTCATCTGTCAGGCCGCGTCAAAGGCCATGTTCGACGGAGAGACGTTCTACACCTGGCAGCGCGGCCTGCCGCAACTGCGCGGCGCGCTGGCGGCGTACCATGAAAAATTCTGGCCCGGCCGGTTTTCGCCGGAGCGGTTTTTCGTGACCGGTGGCGGCATGCAGGCCATACAGGTGGCGTTGCAACTGCTGGCCGACAAGGACGAGGAGATTGTCATCCCATCTCCCGCATGGCCGAACTTCCCCGGCCCCATGCGCATGATGGGAGTGAAGCCGGTGTTTGTACCGATGTTGTATGACGAGCAGAAATGGTCGCTGGATCTCGACAGGATGCGCGACAGCATAGGCCCCAGGACCAAAGCGATCTGTCTGATTTCCCCTTCCAACCCCATAGGATGGGTGGCATCGCGCGAAGACCTGATTGCCATTCGTGACATGGCCCGCGACACCGGCGTCTGGATCCTGGCTGACGAGGTCTATTCCCGGTTCTATTACGGGCCGGACACGGCCGGGGTAGCGCGCTCACCCTCGTTCATGGATGTCTGCGATCCCGATGAGCGGGTGATCTATATCAACACCTTTTCGAAGAACTGGGCCATGACAGGCTGGCGGATCGGCTGGCTGCAGGCGCCTGAGGCGCTGGGCCCGGCGATTGAACGCATCATCCAGTACAACACGTCAGGTACAGCCGCGTTCATGCAGAAAGGCGCACTGGCAGCGCTTGAGGACGGGGAAGACTTTGTGGAGATGCAGATTGAGATGGCCCGCACCTGCCGTGACAAGGTAGCCGGTGCACTGGGACAACTCAATAATGTGAGCTTTGAAAATGCCCAGGGTGCATTTTACAGCTTCTTTCGCATTGACGGCCTGACCGACAGTCTCGGCGCAACGTTGCGCATCATAGATGAAGCCAATGTCGGCCTGGCTCCCGGCGGGACCTTCGGACCAGGTGGCGAGGGCTTCCTGCGCATGTGCTACCTGCGTGATCCGGACAGTCTTGACGAGGCGCTCGACCGGTTGACGACTTGGTTGCGTCAGGCATGAGTAGTGTACACTGCGTTGAACGCAGCATGACGATTGCTTATCTGAATACCAGATGCATTCATAAACCGGATACAGCTGTTCATGGCCATTCGTGAAATTGTCAAACTGCCCGACCCGATACTGAAGAAAATTTCGCAGCCGGTTGAGCGCGTGGACGATGAGTTGCGTGGTCTCGTCGATGACATGCTCGCCACCATGTATGATGCACCGGGCATTGGTCTTGCCGCGGTACAGATCGGCATTCCCAGACGCCTGCTGGTCGTGGATACCGCCAAGGACGAACAACCTAAGTCTCCGATGGCATTCATCAACCCGGAGATTGTCTGGAGCAGCGACGAACTGTCCGAATATGAAGAAGGCTGCCTGTCGATACCGGATGTGTTCGACAATATTGAACGCCCGGCACAGGTCCGGGTGTCATACCTGGACCGGGACGGCAAACAGCATGAAGAGCATTATGAAGGCCTGATGGCCACAGTGCTGCAGCACGAAATCGACCATCTGAACGGCGTACTTTTCATTGATTACCTGTCCCGGCTCAAACGCAGCACGATCGTGCGGAAGTTTACCAAGCTGGCCCGCCAGCAGCGAGAAAGTGCGTGAGCTTGCGCGTGGTTTTCATGGGGACGCCGGAATTTTCCGTACCGACCCTGGCCCGCCTGATAGACGACGGTCACGACATCGCAGCCGTGTACACCCAGCCGCCACGGGCAGCCGGACGACGCGGTCTGGAAGAACGCCGGACACCGGTTCATGAATTTGCCCTGGCATGCGGAATAGACGTGCGCATGCCGGTCTCGCTGAAGCACGAGGAAGACCACATCGCCTTCGCCGCCCTGCAGGCGGATGTGGCAATCGTGGTTGCCTACGGTTTGCTGTTGCCGAACCCGATTCTCGAGGCACCGCGGTTTGGCTGTCTCAACGTGCACGCATCGCTGTTGCCGCGCTGGCGCGGTGCCGCCCCGATACAACGCGCCATCATGGCGGGCGACATTGCAACAGGCGTTGCCATCATGCAGATGGAACAGGGACTTGATACAGGGCCGGTGGTGTATGAACAGCGCGCACCCATAGATGACCGGACCACTGCACAATCGCTGCATGACGAACTGGCACAGTCCGGCGCCATCGCAATGAGCGCCGTGCTGGCGCAACTGGAAGCGGACGGAAACCTGCAGGCAGTGCCACAGGCAGATGCGGGCATCACCTATGCCGCCAAGATTACCAAGCAGGAAACGCACATAGATTTCACGCGATCTGCGAGCCAGGTGTTGCGCCACGTGCACGGCCTGTCACCGTTTCCCGGTGCCTGGTGCATGTTCGACGGTCACGACAAGCCTGTGCGGGTAAAGCTGCTCCAGGTTGAGCGGGTGCCGGGCCTGACCGGCACGCCGGGTACGGTGCTGGACCAGCGTCTGGCCATTGCCTGCAGGCAGGAGGCGATTCGCCCGGTGCGCCTGCAGCGTGAAGGCAAAGCGGTCATGGATCTAGACACGTTCCTGAACGGCATGCAGCCCGCTGTCGGATCGAAAGCGGGGTAATCCAATGCCGCGCTATCGCATGACCATCGAGTATGACGGCTCGCCGTTTTCCGGCTGGCAGCGCCAGGCGGGTCAACCTTCAGTGCAGGCAGCGATTGAAGATGCGGTCGCCCGTCTCGGGCAATCCGAGCCGACACTGTTCGGGGCCGGGCGGACCGACGCCGGCGTGCATGCACTCGGCCAGGTGGCCCATATTGATCTGGACAAGACCTGGCTGCCGGAAAAGCTGATGGCGGCCATCAATGCGCAGATCAGGCCTGACCCTGTCAGCGTTTTCGACATCGAGAAAGTGGACGACAGTTTTCATGCCCGGTTTTCAGCATCAGCACGGCATTATGAGTATCGCATCCGGGACAGCCGGAGCCCGCCGGCGCTGGACCGTCACCGGGTCTGGTGGGTGCCGTACCGGCTGGATGAAGCGGCCATGCATTCAGCGGCCCAGGAGTTGACCGGGCATCATGATTTCACCACGTTCCGGTCCAGCCAGTGCCAGTCGAAATCACCGGTGAAGACACTGGACAGGCTGGATGTCTCTCGCGAAGGGCGTGACGTCATCGTGCGGGCATCGGCCAGATCGTTTCTTCACAATCAGGTGCGCTCGCTCGTGGGCACACTCAAAATGGCCGGCGACGGGAAATGGTCGGCGAAGGACGTGCGTGACGCACTGGAAGCGGCAGACCGATCGGCATGCGGGCCTGTCGCACCTCCAGACGGACTATACCTGGTGAAAGTTGATTACTGTGAGCCTTTGCAAACCAAGTAAAAGCGTTTGAAAAGACTCTAGACGATGGTTGACACTACAATCGACATGGCAAGATCTCCGGCAACCAGCATCGAGGCCGTGAATGTTGGAACTTCAAGCGCAACCTTGGCAACATACCAGCGATAATACAGTGACCATCCGATAACGCACAGGCTCAGCAGCGCCCCGATTATCGCATCGATCATGCCGGCCTGCTGCAACAACAATACGGGCACGAGGGCGGCGATGACATATACGCTCGACCAGTTGTAGGCCACGATGTAGCGGACATAATAACGCTGCCTGTCCAGGATCTTTGCCATCGTCACCATGATCCATGGCCACATCACCCACAACA
>CALHUA010000106.1 GCA_938039915.1 uncultured Anderseniella sp. | reverse complement strand
CAGCACTTCTCAGCAGGTTGGATTTAAATGACTTCATTGGTTTCCTCCTTGAATATGCCGGTGCGACATAATGAACATTACGGCACTGTAATGTGCGCGGCTGCTACACCCCAGTCACGATCAAGGGTCACAGTGTCAACTTGCTGTGAACACAAAAATGCCGCCGGCCACGCAAATGACCGGCGGTTCAAACAGGGACCACGGGGTATGAACTACCCCTCGGTCTGTTGTGGTATCAAGGTTTCAGCAGATGCTATTCCTTGGCTGCCGAGCATGGGTTGCAAGGGTTGCATGCTGCCTTTGCGGCGGCACATGGGTTGCAGGGATTGCATGCTGCTTTCTTGGCGGCGGCGCATGGGTTGCACGCACCACAGGCAGCTTTCTTGGCGGCTTTGCATGGATTGCACGGGTTGCAGGATGCATATGCCGGGGCGTCGCCGACAGCCGGCGACAGGACAACTGCACCAGCAGCAAGACCCAGGACAACAGGAAGAGCAGCAGCGCCTGACAGAAGTTTGGATTTGTGCATTTTCATGAGTGTATTCTCCACTTTGGGTTTTGCCGATATGGCGGTTTGTGTATTGGACCCAGGTGCAACCTTAGCGGCGTATTGTGGCCGTTGCGGTCAAACTCGACACATGTATTTTCAATTTGCCGTGAGTCTCATGTGAACCAGCCGGAAGCCGACAAGGATGTGCTTGATGCTGTCGGGCCGCGAATGCCGTGCTGCAGGTCGGCACACACCACATCCTTTGTCATCCCAGGAACCGCCCTTGACGATGCTGCGCTGCGCCGAGGCAGGTGTCGACGTCCATTCAAACACCTGCCCGGCAGCATCAAGCAGCCCGTACGGACTTGCTCCATCGGCAAAGCTGCCGACCGGCATGGTGGTAAAAGGACCCTTGTCGTGGCTGTTCAGCAAATCCGGGTTGAACGCGTTGCCCCACGGAAACCGGTTTCCGTCTGGCCCGCGTGCCGCCTTTTCCCATTGTTGTTCGGTGGGGAGCGACCACTGTTTACCGGTTTGTTCACTGAGCCATTTGGCAAATGCCTGTGCGTCTGCATGTGACACCATCACGACCGGATGTCTGTCGCGGCCGCTCGGCACCTTGCCCTCAAGCCATGCAAACTGCCTGGTGCGCTCGAACGGGTGAACCAGCCGGTAACCCTGCCAGGTCTTCTGATCCACGTCCGGAACCCGGTGTCCGGTTGATTTAACAAAGCGGGCATAGAGCGCATTCGTGACCGGTGTGCGCATGATGTGAAACGCCGGCAGATCGACCGGTTTTCTGGCGGGTTCTGATTCGTACCATTTATTCTTGCGGGTGACGGAATGCCCATAGGCTGCTTCGTCCAGCCGGTAGGCGGCCTCGCGTTCCTCCCTGTCAGAACCCTGGATGAACGGTCCCGCCGGTACAGACACCGTAGGAACATCGAAGGTTCGGGCCTGGATTGGAATCACCAGCAGCGGCAGCATTAGCAGCGACAGTGTCAGTGCCGTGAACATGCCAGTCCGCCCGGCCGCAGGTCTATGGCGTTGTGTCATGCCACATTGCGCAAGTCGGCCAGTGCCTTTTCAACCGCGGCAATCTGCTTGTCGATACTGATGTCCATGATTGAAGTCACTTCCAGATCGCGATCTTCGTAGACATCGACGCCGGGTTTCATGGCGGCCCAGTTTTTCATGGTCTTGTCGCGCTCGATCAGCAGTTTCTCGATCTGCGGCCGAAACAACCGCATGACAGCGCTGAGCGCACGGTTGGTGGCAAGGCACGGATAAGTCAGGTCCATGTCGTAATGGTCGAGCAGTGCGATGACATCCTCGGCAGCATAAAATGTCTCATCGGTTACCCAGCGGTTGGTGGTGAACAATCCGATAGGGGTGCCCGGCCGGTCCATGGAAATCGCGACGAAATGTGTCAGCGCATCCTTACCCTCGGGACGTTTGGCTTTGCCCTTGTATGGCACCGGCTCGACACCTTTTGGCATCCCGGCAGCCCTCAGGAATGTGTGGAAGTGTCCGTGCTCGCCGGAGTCCGGCCTGTGAGCGTGGTAGTAATACTGTGAATGGGTCTCGTCATCATACACGTCGCCTTTCGGGTAGTGATCGAGTTCGTAGAACTTTCCCTGATTGGCCAGGCATTGTCCAACCATGTTCTGGCTTGACTTGTTGAGGACCCGCAACATCTCTTTCAGCGTGCGCCCGGCCTCGGCCATTTGCTCAAGCCGGCTGCGGGGAAGCAAGCCAAGATGCTTTATCGTTTCAAACTGCATGTTCTGTATCGTCATCATGGCGGCAACATTACAGCAATTGATGGCATGCGCAAAAGCCTCTCATGCCTCAATTCAACTGAAAGTGACATCCGGTGATCACTGACTGTCAGAACTTTAACGTGCAATTGATTGATGTATCACAACCAAACGCCTACACTGATCCCAAACAACATTTGGCTAAAACAATCCGCCTCACTGGTTTGAACGTTTCCTGTATCTGCTGGCAGGATGTAAGGTTGGTGGAGGCGAATACCACTGGGGGGCATCTGTGTTGAGGGAGACATTCATGAACGGGCATTTGTGCGGACGGCGTGGTCATTGCAGCAAGGGAAAATTTTTCATGTGGTCACGAGTGTTGAAACTTGCCGGAGCGCTGTGCGTCGGGATTGCCTGCCTGACCGGGCCGGCGCCATTGACGGTACAACAAGCCCACGCCGCCAAGGGCAATGCCGCTCCTGATGCCGCCACGACGCGCCAGGCAATCGTACAGATACTGAACACCAAGGACCGTTTGCCATTGCCGATTCAAAAGGTGCGCGAAACGCTGACCGCGCACTATGTCGAAAATAACGGTGAGATATTCTGGGTGGGCACCAGCCGAATGACCCCGTTTGTTCAGCGGCTCGAATTTGCCGACGATGATGGTCTCAAACGGGCAGACTACCCGGTTGATTATCTTGTTGGCCTTCGCGATCAGATAGACCCGTCGAATCCGCTCGCGGCAGCCTACGCTGAAATCGCCTATTCGGCATTTTTTCTCGGTTATGCCAGCGACCTGGCGACGGGCCGTGTCATACTGTCCAAGATTGATCGCGACCACTTTCAAAAACCGCGCAAGCTGGACCTGCTGGCATTGCTCGAAGGCGTGGGGTCAGCGCGCAATCCATCGCAGTATCTGAGCACGGTGGAGCCGCAAAACGCCCACTACCGGGCGCTCAAGTCTCTGCTGCGCAAGTATCGCACCATCGCTGGAGAAGGCGGTTGGGGTACGGTTGACCGTGGCGAAGTTCTGAAACCCGGCATGGTCGATCCGCGCGTGGAGCAGCTTCGCGCGCGCCTGGAGAAGTCTGGTGATATTACGCCGCGCCATGTCGAGGACCCCATGGTCTACACACCCGACCTGGTGCTGGCGTTCGAGCAGTTTCAGAAGCGTAACGGCCTGGATGTAGATGGCGTTATCGGTCCCGGATCGCTGTCCATGCTCAATGTGACGGCCGAAGAGAGGATGCGCCAGATCATCATCAACATGGAGCGTTGGCGCCATATGCCGCGTGACATGGGTGATCGCCACCTGATGGTCAACATCGCTGCATTCGAACTGTATACCTATGAAGACGGCACCCTGGTTGAAGCCCGTCCGGTCATGGTCGGCAAGAATCGCCATCAGACGCCGATCTTTTCTGACGAGCTTGAATATGTGGATATCAATCCGACCTGGACAGTACCGTATTCAATCGCAACCAAGGAAATGCTGCCGAAGCTGCAGGCCAATCCGGGCTATCTCGGTCCCAATTTTGAACTCCTGTCAGGTGGTCAGTCGATCCCGTTCACGTCGGTGAATTTCAACAATTATTCACGTGGCGACTTTCCCTTTACCATCCGCCAGAAGCCCGGTGCCAAGAACGCGCTCGGGATCATCAAGTTCATGCTGCCCAACCGTCATGCAATCTACCTGCACGACACGCCGTCAAAGGCTCTGTTTGGCAGAACCCAGCGTGCCTTCAGTCATGGTTGCATACGGGTATACAAGCCGCTTGAATTCGGTGTCTCCGTGCTGAGAAATGAGCCCGGCTGGGACCTGCAAAGGCTGCAACGCGTTGTTGAAACCCGCAAGACAACCCGTGTCAGGCTCAAAGAAAAAGTGCCAGTGCATATTGTCTACGCTACCGCGTGGCGGGGCGAAGGTGGATCGGTGGAGTTTCGCAAGGATATCTATTCCCGTGACAAGAAGCTCTACAACGCATTGTTCGGCAGGCCCTCATCGTAGATCGGGCAGGAAACTGGTGTCGGTGGACCCCTTGACGTCAAGAAAAAGGCCCGCCGAAACGGCGGGCCTTTGAAGTCTGTCAGATCATGATCCAGGCGAACCCATGGTTCGACCTGGAGTGTTTCGTTACTCGGTGCTTGTGGAGCCTTCGTTCACCCGGGCGGCCTGAAGATCGAGCGGCACGGCAAGGTACTTTTCAAGACCGGTCAGCTTCGCTGCCTGTGCGGGAGGCGCCTGGTTAACCTGTGCCTTGGCGCTGGTGCCGGGCTGAGACGGCAGGATGCGATCATAGTATAGTTTCGATCCTGTAACGCCCGTCGTTGCTGATGCGGCCTGCTTGGCGTAACCAACAGTCTTGGCGGTTTGTGGTTTTTCTGCCTGCTGCTGGATTACTGCAGCAGTTGTTGCCTGAACCGGTTTGCTGGTGCTGTCACTGCCGGGCCAGGTCACAAGGCTGCCGAGAGACGCGCTGGCCAGCCTGGCCTGCCGTTCAATCTGATAGCCCAGTTCCGGTCCGTACAGACCCAGCGTGACGCCGCTGGAAATGCAGGTGATACCGACAAAGGTGGCAATGGCCATTTTAGTCACGATACTCGTCGGCTTGTGCGTGCCTGCAGGCTTTCTCATGCGCTGTGCGCGGATGGCAGACACCGAGAAATTCATGTTGTTCGGGCGGCGATGATAACCAGCATTGTTGCTGTGTTCTTCAGCCTGCTCCCCAAGCAGGCTTTCCTCCATCGCAGGTATGCTGGAAGACACAGGTTCAGGCGCTGCCGCGTGATGATCGTTGCGCGGTTCACGCTGTTCAGGAAACAGGCGTGGCGTGCGCAAATCGCGTCTCTTGCGCTTTCTTGGCGCTTCAAACTTCGTTCTCGTCTGAGGTTTGCCGTCAATTCGCCTGATGATCGGACCATCGTCATGAGGGTCTGCTGCATGTGCGTCCTGGCGCTGAGGCTCAATGCGGAAAGCAAACGACATGTCCTCGCTCCGCGGGCGAAGTTGTTCATTCTCGTGTTTGGCGCGCACCGTGTTCTGCATGTTATCTTGTGCTTCTCCACGGGCAGCGTCATTGCCGACGAGGGGGTGCTCGGCGCTGACTGACATAATGAGAGTTTCCCTTGATCGTATAAGAGAGCCGTCCCTCAGCCTGCACTTTAGACCCGATAAAGTCGGCAATATGATAGGTATAAGGCAATTTTGTGCAGGCAGATCATCAGCTTGCGGCGTTTCTGGCATAAGGTAGGTGAGCAACTGGCGCTTGTGTGCAGGTGCGAAAGCGTTATCTATCTCGAATATCGACCGACCGGGTTACAGTTCACAAGTCCGGCAACCAAGGGGCAATCAGCGTGCAAGAAATCGTCGAACCATTTACCCGGAGAGCAGCGGCCAGAAATGGCCTGATCGTGTATCCTGAAGGCACCGATGCCCGCATTGTCAAAGCGGCTGTAGAACTGCAGAAATCCGGGCTTTCCCGCGCGGTTTTACTTGGTAACGTTGATGCCGTAACGGCAGTTTTCGACAATCTCGAATTGTCCTCGGAAAGTATCAATATACTGGACATTGAAACCTCGCCGGAACTGGGAGATCTGCAGAAGAAACTGTTGCAGAAGAAGCCTGATATGGACCCCGAAAAAGCGGCATCCATGGTCCGGGATCCGCTCTATTTCGGAGGTGCCATGGTCGCTGCCGGACAGGCTGATGCAATGATTGCCGGTGCCGCAAATGCGACCGGAAAAGTGATCTCGGCTTCCCTGCGCACCGTTGGTCTGACGCCGGGGACCAGGCGTTTGTCGAGTTATTTCCTCATGTCAGTGCCGAATCATCGAGGTGGCGGGCGCAGGGACTTCCTGTTCGCAGATTGTGCGGTAAATATTGACCCGCCCGCCGCTGATTTAGCGGAAATTGCCATGGCAACGGGCAAAACAGCCTCAAAACTCCTGAGCGAACCGGCGAAGATAGCGCTGCTGTCCTTTTCCACCAAGGGCAGTGCGGCACACGACAGTGTCACCAAGGTAACTGATGCGCTGGCGATCGTGCGTGAACAGGCGCCTGAACTGACCATTGACGGTGAATTGCAGGTTGACGCCGCATTGGTGCCGTCAGTGGCACAGCGTAAGGTCAAGGACGGGGCCGGTGTGGCTGGCGATGCCAACGTGCTGGTTTTCCCGGATTTGAATTCCGGAAACATTGGCTACAAGCTGGTGCAGTACATGGGCAATGCAGATGCCATCGGACCGTTTTTTCAGGGCTTTGACAAACCGGTGTGCGATCTGTCGCGAGGCTGTTCGGTTGATGATGTTGTTTCTGCAGCCGTCATTCTCATGGCCACCGCCTGAAGCAGCATGATACCTGGTCACAGCAGCGACTTGGCCAGGCCGAGCATAGCAAGGAAGGCCAGCAGGGAGATTGCCATGCGCCGGAAGTTTTCCGGCGCTGCCAGCACGAACTTCCGTCCGCCGAGCCATACCCCGGCACCCAGCAGAGGGATGCACAGTGCTGCTGCGATGAAGGTATCGGTTGATATGACGCCTGCATAACCCAGGATTGGCAACGCCACCAGATCGATAGCGCAAAGGTAAAATATCATCGTGGCGCGAAACACCCTGGCAAGCAGGTTTTGCGCGGTCAGAAACAGGGCGACAGGCAGTCCGCCTATGGCAGCCGCATTGGCAAGTCCCGACACAATGCCGACACCCACCGTGCCCGCAGTGCCGACCTTCTTGCGCAGGCTCCAGCCGCTCAACAACAAGACACACATGATCAGGATCCAGACTGAAATGATCAGGCGGAGCATGTCGGTATCCAGCGAACTGAGCAGCCCGATCGACACCGGCATGCCGATTGTCGCACCAAACAGCAGCCAGCCCAGCAGCGGCCTGTTGAAGTCTTTCAGGGCAGCAGGTGCCTGGCCTATTGTCGCCAGAATTTCAAGCAGCATGACCACCGGCACGAAATTTAGCGGGTTGGTGACCAGCGCAGATGCAGACACCACAAGCGCTGAGAATCCAAACCCCGCATAACCGCGAATGTAGGCTGCCCCGAGTACGGCCACTGCCATCCAAACAAGCGACCATCCGGCAAGATCAAACGGAATGGGCATTGGCTATCCTTTCAGCGTGCGCCTCACGTGATGCGCGATAGCCAGTTCTTCATTGGCCTTGATGATCCAGACCGGGCAGGTTGCAGCCGGTGGAGAGATTTCCATCTCACCTTCAACATTACGCCGGTTTTCAATCACCACATCCAGCCAGTTCAGATGATTGACAATGCCAGCGCGAACAGGGGCCGCATTTTCCCCGACACCTGCGGTAAATACCAACCCGTCTATGCCACCCAGCGCTGTGATCAGCGACCCGGCATGACGCGCTGCCCAGTAGCAGTAGTAATCTACAGCGGCGCGTGCGCGCGGATTCTCACTGGCCAGCAGCACGCGCATGTCGCCTGAGATGCCGGACAGGCCCAGCAATCCACTTTGACGATACAGCAGGTCCTCAAGTTCGTTGAGCTCGAGGCCCTCGTCGCGCATCAGAGCAATCAGCACGCCGGGATCGAGCGCACCAGCCCGTGTCGACATCACCAGCCCGTCGGCGGTGGAATAGCCCATTGTGGTGGCAACTCCTGTACCATCCCTGACGGCCACCATGCTGGCGCCGGATCCCAGATGGGCAATCAGCAGACGTTTCGGCAGTGGCCTGCCGGTGAGGTCGGGCAGGGCGGCGACGACATGTTCATAGTTCAGCCCGTGAAAACCGTATCGATGATAGCCTTTTTCATGGAATTTCTGCGGTAACGGCAGGCGCACATCGGTTTCAGGTTGATCGGCATGAAACGCAGTATCGAAGCAGGCAACCTGCGGCAGTTCCGGCGCCAGTTCCCGTATCCGGCGAAGCGCGGCAATGCCAAACGGCAGGTGCAACGGGGCCTTGGAGCGTAGTTTGTCCAGGTTGGCCAGCACATGGTCGTCCACAATCACCGGGCCGGTGTAAATGTCGCCGCCATGCACGATGCGATGGCCGCTGCCGGCCAGCGTTTCGGGTCCGTTGCCATTGTCACCGAGCCAGCCCAGGACAGCGTCCAGTGCCTTGGCATGACCGGCATGTTGCGGCAAGGCAGGGGCCGCACCCGGGTGATCTTTGCCATCCGGCCATTTGGCGGAGAAGCCGGGAGTGCTGCCGAGGCCGTCGACCTGCCCGTGCAATATCTGTCCAAGTGCGCTGCCGGCAAACACCGCGAACTTCAGTGACGATGAACCGGCATTCAGTACCAGAAAATTTTTCATGTTTTGGGGGCCTGACTCATTGATCTCATCCGTTCTGCGGGAGCACATTTTATCTTTGACAAGGCGAATGGGAGAAGGAGGCTCTCGGGATTTCAAGGTCATCCATGGCGCGTTGCATATTGGTCAGACGAGGGCCCCAATTGGGAGCAATCCGCTGTTGGCAAGCCGCAGGCAACATCAGTGCTTCAACCATAAGCCGGGATGCCTAGCAAATCGCGAACCTTGGGAACCTGATCAATGGCCCAGCGTATTTGTTGCAGGTCATGTCCGCTCATCTCGGCAGGGTTCACGCTGTTGCCCAGTTTCAGGCCCGCTTCTATATCTCGCAGTTGCTGACGCAGTATTGCAGACAGCAATATCTTGTGGGCTTCGATCAGATCGTCAATGACATGGGCCGCATCAATACCAGCCGCACGCACCGCTTCCAGTCGCCCCGGCGTGGAAGGCTCGGAAACAGCATGGCGCAAGGCCAGTATCCGTGCGGCTGAAAACAGAGGCATCAGTCCGGCTCGTTTCAAATCCACCCTCCCATCCTCCAGCTTCCACCGGCCGAACCAGCCTACAGGCGAAGTAAACTCTCCGGCCCGCAGCTGCATGGCATTCAGGAATCCGTGCGCCTTTTGCGCACCGCGCAACGCATCCATGCGCAGTGTGTCCAGAAGGGCATTGTCACCGTGGACGGCTTTGGCATCGAAGAAAATGTCGGCGCTGAGGATGTCCTCAGGCCGCGATTTTGACAGCCATTGCGATACCACATCACGCCAGTGACCGGCATCCATGCGCCATTCGCTGTTGGATGCCATTATGCCGCCCTTGCAGTGGCTGACACCGGCATCGTTAAGCGTATCGGCCACAACGGCTCCCAGTTCAGCAAACCACAGATCGGCAACACTGCCGGGGTCGCCCTTGCCAAATATAATGGCATTGTCCTGGTCCATCGCCAGCAGGCTTTCTCCACGTCCGCCGGAACCCAAAACAAACATCGCATAAGGTTGTGGCGGCGGACCCTTGCCCCGCGTTTCCATGGCCGCTTCACCCAGCTCGCATGCGCGTTGTGTCAGAGAGCGCAGTTCCCGAGATATCACGGCTGCGATATCGCGCGCATCAACATCTTCCGACACCAGTGCGCGCACCACTGTGGTCAGGCGCGCCCAGACCTTGCCGAGCTCTTCGGTACTGCTTGCGGTATCGATATCGTTGCCCAGCGCAACTGCCGTATCGGCGCGTTGCTTGAGCAGGTCACGGGCGCTTAATGCACCGACCAGTTTTCCGTCTGTCCCGGTTACGCCGAGATGGCGAAATCCGCGCCGAGCCATAATCGAAATGGCTCGGTAGATGAATTCATCGGCTGCGACGGTGACCAGGGGAAATGCTGCAAGCCTGCTGACCGGCATATCCAGAGCCTTTGCGCCGTTGGCTTCAATGGCGCGCAGCATATCACGCTCGGTCAAAATGCCGATGTCATCAGGTTCGGTTTCCGGCGCGACGAAAACCGAACTGACCTGCTTGCGCATTGTCAGTGCCAGCGCCTCAGACATTTTCGTAGTGCCTGAAACACTCAGCGGAGGCGAGTGCATGATGTCGCCGGTACGATGGCGATACGGAAAACTGTCAATGCGGGCATAGTCGGCAACGTTTGATGGCGCAGTGCGCCCGGGATCCACCACATCGTGCCATCCTGCCTGTGCTTCACCGTGCCGCCTTGAAGCGTGCTCCAGGCAGGCTCGCTCGGCTTGCGCGAGGGTTACGACGCCGCGTTGTTTCAGCTTCGGCAGCAGCGCCTGGAATACATTGAGTGTCACTATGGCGTCACCAAGCGCGCGATGCCGGTCGGTTACAGGTACACCGAGCCAGGCGGCCGCAGTATCGAGGGACTGTTCCGGCAGATCTTCTGCGACCAGTTCAACAAGATGCCGCACGTCCAGGCTTCTGGGGGCGTTCCAGCGCAGGCCATGACGCAGGTGCTCAGCTTTCAGGACTGCAAGGTCGAAACCGATCGAGTAACCGATCACGACAGCGTTTCCCGTCCACCGTGAAAATCGCGGAATCACATTTGCAATACCATCTGCGTCTGCCACGTCTGCATCGGTTATGGTGTGTATGGCGGTTGATGAAGCCGGGATTGCAATGCCGGGATTGACCAGCACCTGAAACATTGAAGCAGGGTCGGCGTGCCCATCGGTGATGCGTACCGCGGCAATCTCGACGATCCGGTCGGATGCCGTGTCCAGGCCGGTCGTCTCGGTATCCATCACCACCGTCGGTACCAGCGCCAGCGGCAGAGCGGAAAGGCCGGTTCTTTCAACCATGAAACTCAAGGTTTCATCCTTCCGGCCGGAGATTGTTTTCGCTGACCTCGTGTGCGATTGCGTCTGCATCCAGGCGCCTGGCAAATTGCTCGCGGATATCCACCCATGCAAATTTCAGCGAGTTTTCGACAATCTCGGCGTCGAATTTCTTGTACCTGTCCGCAATGGGAGCCCACCGCAACAGCGCTGCCGGAGACCGGGTGAAGTTTGCCGGCAGCAAGGCACCGAAGTTCCAGTCGGTTCCCTCCAGCCGACAGTCAAACTCCGCTATTATCTGCTCCGGGTTAAAATCATTGCTTGCCTCATCCTGGTTCTTCTGAAGTCCCGACACAAAAATTTCGTGCGCTATGTCAGCCTTGACCTCGTCCGGTTCCGCAGAGCCTGACAGCGCATGAGCCACGGCGTGAATGGTCAGGTCGGAGAGGCTGGCTGCGAACACCTGCATTGATGCAGTAGCGATTGAGCTCCTGAACACTTCGTCTTCAAACATCGACGGCCAGCGCGTGCCGATACGCTCTTTCAGGTAGCCATAGAGCTTTTTCTGGGAGACAAAGGCGGCTCGGCCTGCAACGAATTTCTCCAGCCTGTCGATGTTGTCGAGTGGAAACGAATCGCTCCGGAACGCCAAGCTGGAGCCGATCAATCGGGATAATGCTGTTATTCTACCTAACAGTGGGTTGCTCAATTTCCCCGGATCCTTCGCAGAATTCAGCCGGTTTGCGGCGATAATTCAACCTGATATAGAACATTACCGTGTGTTAAACGTTTGTATACGTTGTCACGACCTCAAATAAATGCGCTAATTTGCGATGTACGCGATAAATCAACGCGAACTGGTGAGGGGTCACAATCAGTTCAGGCGATTTTACGCCGCCGCCCCAATCCAAACAACACTAAGCGATCAGGTTTGATTCTTGATTGTTTCAATCAAGGATCTGACCGGTCCAGGAGGAAGCAATCATGTCTGACGAAAATGCGCAACGCATTGAGCGGCACTGGGAGAAGACTCGAACACTGACCATCATCGTGCTGGTTATCTGGGTGATCTTCGCCTTCATCGTGCCGTGGAACGCGAAGGCCCTGAACAGCTTTTCTTTCATGGGTTTCCCGTTGGGATATTATTTCTGTGTGCAAGGCTCATTGGCGATCTTTGTGGCCCTGATCTGGATTCAAAACTGGAGACAGGACCAAATCGACGATGAACTTGGCGTAGAAGAATAGGGAGAGGAACAATGCAAGGTAAATTTACTGACAACCTTGGCAAAGTGTATGGAGTATACACGCTGGGGTTCCTTGGGTTTTTCGCCCTCATGGCAATTTTTGAACAGCTCGGTGCAAGCGCCCGTCTCATCGGGGTTATGTTCTTGCTGTTTACCATTGCCATCTATGCACTGATCGGCTGGCTGTCCCGCACCACCCAGGTGGAGGAATATTATGTGGCGGGCCGGGAAGTGCCGGCACTGTACAACGGCATGGCGACCGCAGCGGACTGGATGTCCGGTGCCTCGTTCGTGGCGCTGGCAGGCGGCATTTACTTTGGCGGGTATCCTTATCTGGGCTTTGTTGTCGGCTGGACCGGCGGCTATGTTCTGGTGAACTCGCTGATGGCACCTTATCTGCGCAAGTTCGGCTGCTATACGGTGCCTGACTTTATCGGCACACGCTACGGCGGCAACACGGCTCGCTTCTGTGCTGTTGTCATCCTCGTGGTGGCCTCGTTCACCTACGTGACAGCCCAGATCAACGCCACCGGCACTATCGCCGCGCGTGCTCTCGGCATTCCGTTCGAGGTTGGCGTTTGGTTCGGCATCGCCGGCATTCTGGTGTGTTCGATGCTGGGTGGCATGCGCGGTGTGACCTGGACCCAGGTGGCACAGTATATCGTGCTGATTATTGCCTATCTGGTACCGGTGATCTGGATGTCCAACGTGCAGGGCTTCGGCCTGATCCCGCATTTCGGTTACGGTGATGCGGTTCAGCGTATTGCGGAACTGGAAACCACACTGGGTGTCGGTACGGCTCCAACCGAGTCGTTTGCCGGTCTGAAGGCACTTACCACGCTGCACAACTCGCCGCAGGGCGGTTATGACTCGTGGCGGTTCTTCACGCTGGCTCTGTGCATGATGGCCGGTACGGCATCGCTGCCGCACATCCTGATGCGCTACTTTACGACACCGTCGGTGCGTGCAGCCCGCAGGTCGGTAGGCTGGTCATTGCTGTTCATCTTCCTGCTGTACTTCACAGCGCCGGCCCTGGCCACGCTGACCAAGCTGCAGCTTCTTGACCCGCAACTGGCAACCAGCATCATCGGCAAATCAATTGCTGATGTGAACAATCTTGAATGGATCAAGAACTGGGATGCCGTCGGCATGCTCAAGGTCACCGATGGCAATGGTGATGGAATCTTGCAGATCAACGAGTTCTTCATGCGAAGCGGCATCGTTGTTCTGGCAACACCTGAAATCGCCGGCCTGCCTTATGTGATCTCCGGCCTGGTCGCCGCCGGCGGCATGGCGGCTGCCATGTCCACGGCAGACGGCCTGCTGCTGGCGATCGCCAATGCCCTGTCACACGATCTGTACTACAAGATCATCGACCCGAAAGCAGACACCAAAAAGCGTCTGATGGCAGCTCGTATCCTGCTGGTATTCATCGGCGTTGCCGGTGCTTTGGTGGCATCGTTGAAACTGACCGGGATTCTCGGCGCGGTGGCCTGGGCATTCTGTTTTGCCTGCTCCGGCCTGTTCTTCCCGCTGGTACTCGGCGTGTGGTGGAAACGGGCGAACCGGCAAGGTGCTATTGCCGGCATGGTGCTCGGTTTCCTGTCAGGAGCGCTGTATCTGGTCTACATCCAGAACGGTGGTGGCCAGATTGCAGGGCTTGACGGCCTGCGCTTCGGCATCATCGGCATGCCGGTCAGCCTGATTTCCATGGTTGTGGTGTCGCTGATGACACCGGAACCAAGCAAGGAAATCCAGGACATGGTGGATCAGACCCGGTTGCCGGGAGGCAAGACCGTGCTCGAGAGCGCCAAATAGCGCTTTGACTGCAACATCGAGAGGCGGGGCTGCAAAGGCCCC
>CALHUA010000105.1 GCA_938039915.1 uncultured Anderseniella sp. | reverse complement strand
GTGCTGGTTTAGCGGCTGTGCTTTGCGAGCCGCTACGCATAGATTGGCTTGTCAGGGTTCGGGTCCTCTTGATGGCTGGAAGGCATGCGGGCTTGCTGCCTTGCAGTAATCTGTTTCTGACGGTTTGGCTGCACGATGTGCCTGTTAACCTTTTCCGTTGAACGAGTGGACGATAACAAATCACAGGGTACGCCCGTTTCTGCTGCGATTCAAGCTGCTGAGTGTGACATGACGATGACTGCCACGCCATTTTGCCGTCTTGACTCTGGTTGCATGACCTGTGTGAATGCGTCGAATGTCGGCTCTGAGCCCATGATCCGCCCGAGCCTCAAAACCACATATCGGCCACATGGCGTCGGTCGCGGGGAAGATCTTTGAAGCTGTCGAGGCCGTCGAAATGACGGATGGGGAGTTGGGCAATCATATCAGGGTCTTCGATCATCCGAAGGTTCACTGCCATCTTGCGGCGCCCCTGATCGTCCGTCTTCAGTGCGTGGTAATGGGCGAGGCAGCCGCAGGTCGGGCAAAAATTGAAACCGATCATCGTGTCGCGGGAATAAACTGCGCTCGGGCCAGTGGTGGTCACGGTCTCGCCTTCCCAACCATAAATCCAAAGCGCGCCGTAGCGGCGGCAGATCGTGCAGTTGCAGGCCGTCGCCGTGTCGGGAACACCGTTGAAACTCCAGCGGAGCGCGCCGCAGTGGCAACTTCCTTTCATGTCAGGCTCCTCGTGTTAAGCTCGTCCAAGTCGTCCTGTTTTTTGGGACTTTGGTATGTTGGTACTGTGGCATCTCAGATCTGCTGTTTGTATCCGGGTATAGCAAAAGACGCTGTGAACACAGATGACCGGAGATCGATCAAGCTGCCGTCCGCCAATGTCCGCCCGCAATCCGAAAGCCGGCCTTCAGTCGATGTCGAAACCGGCCGCTGAGTTGACCTGTGCATTTCGAAAATTGCCGGGTTCCTGCAAGTCTAGCCGTTGCCGTAGTAGCCGCTGCCGGTATCATTGCCGTTGCGAATGGCGGTGGAGCTTTCATAGCGCCATGGCATGTTGAGAAAGCACCAGGCCGGTGCTGCCCTGTCTGCCAGGTGGCCGGCATCAGCCGCGTCGACGCGGTGATCTGCCAGCAATCGCGCTGCCGGCGAGCCCAGCGCCTTCTGGGTCCAGCCTGGCCTGGCGAACACGGCAAGCGGCAAGGTCGCGGGAATTTCGCGCCAGTCGTTCCAGTGATGCAGGCCTGCAAAGCTGTCAGCACCCATGATCCAGACAAACCGGGACTGCTGGAACATCGGCAACAGGGCGCGAAATGTCTGCGCGGTGGTGCGGGTGCCCAGTTTTGCCTCCATGCCGGTCACGATCAGCCGCGGGTTGACCGTCAGTTTTTCGGCATGGGCGATACGGTCGTTGAAGTCGCCGGTGTCGCGGCTGTCCTTGAGCGGATTTTGCGGTGACATCAACCACCAGACCTGATCCAGCTGCAGCCGCTTCAGTGCTTCCTCGGAAAGCGCCACATGACCTTTATGCGCCGGGTTGAAGGACCCGCCGAACAGGCCAATTCGCTGGCGCGAAATGGCGGAAACTGAATACAGGCCAGAAATCATGGAGTATCCGTCATGGCCGGATCTGTCCGGAGCCGCGTACCTGGTACTTGAAGGTGGTGAGCTGTTCCAGCCCGACCGGGCCGCGGGCATGCAGCTTGCCGGTGGCGATGCCGATTTCCGCGCCGAAGCCGAACTCGCCGCCATCGGCGAACTGGGTCGAGGCATTGTGCATGACGATGGCGCTGTCGACTTCGTTCAGAAAGCGCACGGCGGCATCGGCGTCTTCGGTGATGATACAGTCGGTGTGCTGCGATCCGAAGCGGGCGATATGGTCCATGGCGTCATCCAGACCGGACACAGATTTCATGGCGATGACAGCATCGAGGAACTCCATGCCCCAGTCAGCCTCGCTTGCAGGTAAGCCGGACTGAGATACGGCATTGACCGCGCGATCGGCATGAACCTCGCATCCCTTTGCTGTCAGGGCATCGATGATGGCGGGGGCGTGGCTTGCCACGACATCTTCATGGATCAGCACGCACTCGGCTGCGCCACACACACCGGTACGGCGCATTTTCGCATTGGTGATGATGCTCACTGCCATGTCGAGATCGGCTGCCTTGTCCACATAGACGTGGCAAATGCCTTCAAGGTGGGCGAACACCGGCACCCGGGCTTCATCCTGCACCCGGGCGACAAGCGACTTGCCGCCGCGCGGTACGATGAGGTCGAGCGTGCCGCCAAGTCCGTGCAGCATCATGCCAACCGCGGCACGGTCAGGGGTAGGGACCATCTGTATCGCCGCTCTGGGCAACCCGGCCTCTTCCAGTCCTGCCTGCAGGCACTCTACGATCAGGCCGGAGCTGTCATGGCTGTCCGAGCCACCGCGCAAAATGGCGGCATTGCCGGACATCATGGCAAGCGCACCGGCATCTGCGGTCACGTTGGGCCGGCTTTCATATATAATGCCGATGACCCCGATAGGGACGCGCACGCGGGTAAAATCTAAACCGTTGGGGCGCTGCCAGTTGGCCATCACCGCACCCACAGGATCGGGAAGCGATGCAACTTCTTCCAGGCCGCGCGCCATTGCTTCGATGCGATCGGGCGTCAGTGTCAGCCGGTCGATGAAGGATGCCGGTTTTCCGGCAGCTTCGGCGCGGGCGACGTCTGTTGCATTGGCAGCCAGCAATTGCTCTTCGAAGGCCCGGATACGCGATGCCATGGCCCGCAGGGCGGCCTGCTTTTTCTCTGTGGGCGCCGTCGCCAAAATGGTTGCGGCATTGCGGGCGCGATCGCCCAGGGCCTGCATGTCGCGCTCCAGATCAACTGCAGCGGTGGCAATGGTTTCAGCCATGTTCATGCGGTGTCCTTTCCGGTCATCACCAGATCATCGCGGTGTACCATTTCATCACGC
>CALHUA010000104.1 GCA_938039915.1 uncultured Anderseniella sp. | reverse complement strand
TCTTCCGGCTCCAGACTGTGGATATTGGTCTTGCCGCAGGCACGCGCCATCATCTGGGCTTCCATGGTCAATGTATGCAGGAAGTTGTAGACACGTTCTGCCGCCTGATCCGGGTCGAGGCGCTTGCGCAACACCGGGTCCTGGGTCGCCACACCGACCGGGCAGCGTCCGGTATGGCAGTGATAGCATTCGCCTGCTTCCACACCCATTTCTGACGGGAAGTCGGCTTCGTCGATATCCTTGTTGCAGTTCAGCGCCATCATGGCCGAGTGGCCGATGGCAATGGCGTCGGCACCCAGCGCCAGTGCCTTGGCAACGTCACCTCCATTTCGGATACCGCCGGCATAGATGAGAGTTATCTCGCCGCGCTTGCCGATATCGTCGATGGCGCGGCGCGCCTGGCGAATGGCCGCCATGCCGGGCACGCCGGTTTCTTCCGTTGCCAGATGCGGTCCGGCACCGGTACCGCCTTCCATGCCATCGATGTAGATCGAGTCCGGATCACACTTTGCCGCCATGCGCACATCATCGTAAACACGGGCCGCGCCAAGCTTGAGCTGGATCGGGATCTGCCAATCGGTCGCCTCTCGGATTTCCTGGATTTTCAACGCCAGATCGTCCGGCCCGAGCCAGTCCGGGTGGCGGGCCGGCGAGCGCTGATCAATACCTGCCGGCAGCGAGCGCATTTCGGCAACCTGGTCGGTTACCTTCTGGCCCATCAGGTGACCACCGAGGCCAACCTTACAGCCCTGCCCGATGAAGAACTCGCAGCCATCGGCCAATTGCAGATGGTGCGGGTTGAACCCGTAACGTGACTGGATGCACTGATAGAACCATTTCGACGAATAACGCCGTTCATCCGGGATCATGCCGCCTTCACCTGAACACGTGGCGGTACCCGCCATGGTGGCACCACGTGCCAGCGCGGTTTTCGCCTCGAACGACAAAGCGCCGAAACTCATGCCGGTGATGTAAATCGGAATATCGAGCTCGATGGGGCGCTTGGCGCGCGGGCCGATAATGGTCTTGGTCAGGCATTTTTCACGATAACCCTCGATCACGAAGCGGGTCAGTGTGCCGGGCAGAAACGTCAGATCATCCCAGTGTGGGATTTTCTTGAACAGGGAGAACCCGCGCATGCGGTAACGGCCGAGTTCGGACTTGATGTGAATGTCGTTCACCACCTCCGGCGGGAACACAAACGAATTGCCCAGCTTGTACTTCTTTTCGACCTGCAACTTGGAATGGCCGGTTTCTTTCTTGGTCTTGCCAGTCATTGAATTCACTTTCTCATATTGTTGGAGCCTGAAAATCCGATCCGTTAAAGGACCAGTTTTTTCTCCGACGGTTCGAGGTTGTCGTAGCTCCACAGCTGCTTGCCGGCGACGATCTTGGTGAAATGATCCACGCCCTTGTCGGGCATCATTTCGTATTGCGTCAGCTTGCGGGTCAGCCAGGCCTTGTCGAGATCGGTCAGTTCTGCAGGAACAGCATCGACGCCCAGGTCCTGGATTTCGCCACCGATGAAGATGGTGCCGTCATACATGCTGTCGCCGAGGTTCTTGCCGGCATTGCCGCACACGACCATGCGGCCACGCTGCATCATGAAACCGGAAAACGCACCTGTATCACCACCGACGAGAATGGTTCCGCCCTTCTGATCGATACCGGTCCTGGACCCGACCGAGCCCTTGCACACAAGATCACCGCCACGAATGGCGGCGCCAAAGGTCGAGCCTGCGTTTTTCTCAACAACGCAGACACCGGCCATCATGTTCTCGGCAAAGGACCAGCCGACACGGCCGGAAATCCGCACCATCGGGCCATCGAGCAGGCCGCAGCCGAAATAGCCCAGAGAGCCGTTCACGATGAAATTCATCCGGTGCAGAATGCCGACGATGATCGAATGCTTGGCGCCGGGGTTTTCAAGCACAATGGTGCCGTGGCCTGACTTTATCAGGTCACGAATTTCATTGTTGATCTCGGTCGCTTCCTTGTCCTGGCAATCAACCGACCCACGCTTGTTGAAATCCACGTCCGGCGCAAATGCATAGGCATACCCGCCTTCGTTCTCCAGCGAGAACATGGTCTTGATGTCACGGCCCTTGAGCGGCTCCGTATGAAGGCCCATTTCTTCGCCAGCGTGGCCTGAGCTATCTAAGCCTGCCATACTCTTACCTCCTCGTCATAAGGGTCCCATGTATCGATTTCGTGGGGAACAATTGCCCGGATCGCGACTTCCTCGGACGCCAGGGCAACCATGTCATCGGTTTCGTAGAGCACCATCGGCTTGGCCGCCATGGAGTCCTTGGCCATGCCAAGCTGATCCTTTGTGGTCACCAGGTAGGTGAACACGCCGTCGATCTCTTCAATCGACTTCTTCAGCGTCTCTTCCAGGGTCATGCCCTTTTCCAGGCTGGTGGCGACATAAACCGCCAGCAGTTCGGAATCGCAATTGGACACGAAGCGCTGTCCTTCGCGTTCCAACTGGCGGCGCATCAGCCAGTAATTGGTGATCTGGCCGTTATGCACCACTGCGATGTCGCTGTAGGGATAGGCCCAGTAAGGATGAGCAGAGCGGATGTCGACATCTGACTCGGTGGCCATGCGGGTGTGCCCGATACCATGGGTTCCGGTAAAATCTCCCAGCCCGTAAGCGCCCGACACGACACCGGCATCACCCAGGTCCTTGATCAGTTCCAGGGCTGAACCGATGGACAGGATTTCCGCCCCTTCGATATCCTCGATATGATCGGACAGCAGTTTCATGTCGCCGTCATACTGGATCTCGTAGCGAAACGCGTATTCGGTTGCTTCTTCCAGTTCGGTGACTTTCACCCCGAGGGTTTTCAGGGTTTCGTCTACAGCATCCTTGCGGCGCTTGATTTCCTCGTGAATCTTGAGTGCGCCATGCAGGTCTTCCTGCTCGGCGACCTTGAAACGCAAGACAAAGGTATTTTCCTCAGGTTCGCCGTAAATCGCAAACCCGGTTGAATCCGGCCCCCGGTGTTTCAGGGCCTGCAGCATGCTGGTCATTTCCTGACCGACATTGCTGGAGCCCTTCCGGTGTATCAGCCCTGCAATTCCGCACATGGGCACATCTCTCCTGTTAGGTGGTTAGCCGGCGGGCCTTTGCCCGCCGAAAATCAATCGTCGAAAAAGCCGCTGGTTACGGCAGGCATTCCATGTAGGTGTCTTTGTCCCAATCGGTGACGGAGGACATGAAGCGTCCCCATTCATCCGATTTGTACTCATGGTAAAGCCGGTACATTTCACCGGGCAGGCCACGCTGGACAACCTCATCGGCCTCAAGCGCCTCGAGCGCTTCACCAAGTGACATCGGCAGCTTCTTCACATCCTTGCCCGCCTTGATGGCATCATAGATGTTGCGCTCTTCCGGTTCACCGGGGTCGAGCTTGTTGACAATGCCATCATCAGCTGCTGCCAGAATGCACGCGCCCATCAGGTATGGGTTCACCATGGAGTCCACCGAGCGGTATTCAAATCTGCCCGGTGCCGACACACGCAGGCCCGTGGTGCGGTTCTGGAAACCCCAGTCCGCAAACACCGGCGCCCAGAAACCGGTATCCCACAAGCGGCGATACGAGTTCACGGTCGACGATCCGATTGCAGTCAGTGCCCGCAAGTGATGCACAATACCGCCGATTGCTCCCAGACCGGCTTTCTGCGGCATCTGGGGGTCGTCGCCATCCGGCATGAAGGTGTTGTCGCCACCTTTGACGTACATGTAATTGTCTTTCATGCCCGGCAGTGCTTTCGGGTCATTACCGGTGCGGCAGAACTCGTCTTCACCGCCGTGCCACAGCGACATGTTGTGGTGACAACCAGACGCCGAAACACCTTCAAACGGTTTGGTCATGAAGCAGGCAAAAATGCCGAACTCACGCGCCACCTGCGCACAGATCTGCCGGTAGGTGGTCAACCGGTCGGCATTGCGCAACACGTCGTCGTACATCCAGTTGAGCTCCAGCTGACCCGGTGCGTCCTCATGGTCGCCCTGGATCATGTCGAGCCCCATGGCGCGGGAATATTCCATGACCTTCATATAAACAGGACGCAGACTCTCGAACTGATCGATATGGTAGCAGTAGGGCTTCGAATAACCGTGTTCCGGCTTGCCGTCCTCGTTGAACTTGAGCCACATCATCTCCGGCTCGGTGCCGACACGCAGGCTAAGGCCATTGTGCTTTTTCTTGAAGTCGTCGTGCAGGCGGCGCAGATTGCCGCGGCAGTCTGCGGTCAGGTAACCGCCGGGATCTTCCTTTTCCTCACGATTGCGGAACAAGGTGCAATAAAAACGCCCGATGCGCTTGTCCCATGGCAACTGCATGAAAGTCTCCGGCTCCGGGATGCCGACCAGTTCGGCTGCTTCCGGGCCATAGCCGAGATACTCGCCTGCCCGGTTGGTGAACAGGTTCATGGTCGCGCCGTAGACGAGCTGGAAGCCCTTCTTGGCAACCGCTTCCCAGTGATCTGCTGGAATACCCTTGCCCATTATCTTGCCGGTGACCGACACGAACTGGAGGTAGAGATATTCAATCCCCAGCTCATCAATCATTTTCCGGACTTCCTTGACCTTTTCGGCTCTGCCCGGCGCATCAACGAAATTTTCGATATCCATTGCCATTGAACGGTTTCTCCCTGCTTACGCACCAAATTGACCAATAGCATACCAATGCTATACCAATTTTGACAACCTACAAAATGAACCACGTTGCATTTTCGGGCAAAATTTTTCTGCGGCAGCGCCTGAATCCGGTACGGCAATGTGCTAGGAAAGTTTGCCAAAACCGCTCAATCTGTGCGTATCCTGTTCTAAAGTCACGCTGGCAATCGATATGAAACTGAGTCAACATTGACT
>CALHUA010000103.1 GCA_938039915.1 uncultured Anderseniella sp. | reverse complement strand
CTTCTTCCCGGAAATCTCGCTGTGGCTGCCACGCTTCTTCGGCTATTGATCGGGTCACCCAGAAAAGGTCTCTGACTATGAAACCAACAGTAACCCATATCCTGTTCACGACCGACCTGTCGCAAAACTCGACCTACGCGCTGACCCATGCTGCCAGCATGGCGAAGATGACGGGTGCCAAGCTGCATATTCTGCATGTGGTGGAACCGCTCAGTGAAGATGCGCGCGTCACCCTGCAAATGTTCATGCAGGATGACGCATCGCGCAAAGAGGCGATGAACACCAGGCATGAACATGTCAAAGCTGTTCTCGCGGAGCGGCAGAAGAATTTCTGGGCCGCGCTGCCGAAGGAGGATCAGGGTATTCGCGACCAGGTTGAATCGATTGAACTTATTGACGGCTACCCGGCGGAAGTGATCCTGCGTCGTGCCAAGGAACTCAAGTGTGATCTGATTGTCCTTGGCGCGCATGATCACGGGTTTTCTCATACATTCCTTGGAACAGTGGCGAAGCGGGTATTGCGCCGGGCGGATATTCCAACACTGGTGGTTCCGTACAAGGCTGATAGTTGAGTTTACGAAGCTATCTTCCATCCTGCCTGCCCGATTACTGTTTTCCCAGCAGGGTCGATGCGTAGCCGGGTTTACCGTCCGCGTGAGATGCCGACCAGAGCATACGGTTCTTGGCTTTAGCCTCATTCATCTTGGTGAAATAGTGGTTCGGTGCCGAGCTGGCCGGCACAGCCCAGCCGGCATGAATCTGGCCAAGGGCGAGGTCGTAACCGTCTTCGGTTTTGCAACTGTAGGTGCGTTGGGTCAGTTTACGGCATTCGATAGTAGCCGCAACGACCAGTTCCGTAAGACCAAGCCGGGCAAAGCTGCCGCAATCACGCAGTTTGCCACGCAACCTGCATTTGGCACCCGGTTCCGGCACGATGATGTTGGCCAGCACCAGCTGTTTGCCGTTCATGCTGAGACTATGTCCGTCAATGGCAATCGCTGGGCCGCGCATAACGTCAGGATCAGCCTGTGCGGGAGTGGACGCGCCGGCCGTGTACAGCAGGGCAGCTATGGCGGCTGCGGTAATCCCGGGAGCAGAGATCAGCAATTTCCCCATGCTCAGACCTCGTGACTTGTTCTGGTTCTGCGCTGGCCTATGGTAACAGGTGCGATCAGCCGGAGAAACAAACATACACGTGATGCGGGTCCTGACCCTGCATCGCGACCGAGGTGAAACAGTGACCCGAATACTGCTTGCTGGTGTTGCCGTGGCAGATTTTGTGTTCAATGTGGACGCAATGCCGCGCAAGGCCGAAAAGTACCGTGCGACCAATGCCCATATCTGCGGTGGTGGAAATGCCGCCAATTCGGCGGTGGCGGCCAGCCGGCTCGGAGCGACAGCCATGCTCGCCGCGCGGGTCGGGGATGACTTTGTCGGCAAGTTCATTCTGGATGAACTGGCCAGGCACAAAGTGGATATAGCCCTGGTAAACTGCATCACCGGTGGTGCCTCGTCATTCTCATCGATTTATGTCGACAGTGCAGGTGAGCGCCAGATCACCAATTTCAGAGGCGAAGGCCTGGGTGAGGACGCTGAATGGCTGGACAATGTTCCCGAGTTTGACGTGTTGCTCGCCGACAATCGCTGGGAGCCGTTAACCGCCAAGGCAATCCAGATTGCGCATGACAGAAATGTTCCCGCCATTGTCGATGCCGAGCCGCCATTCGATCAGGACGTGGTTAAGCTGGCCAGTCACGTGGCGTTCTCCGCTCAAGGTATTCGTTCCTTTACCGGTATCGAGCATCCGGTGGATGCGCTGCAGGTCGCATCGTCAAAACTCGATGCCTGGGTTTGCGTCACCAACGGTGCGGAGGGCACATACTTCATGGAAGACGGGCGTGTTGAAAACGTTCCTGCGATCACCATCGAGGCGAAAGAAACATTGGGAGCAGGCGATGTATGGCATGGTGCGTTCGCCGTGATGATTGCGCAGGGCTGTGATATTCGACGCGCCGTCGAGTTTGCAAATGCGGCAGGAACCTTGAAAAGCATGCGCTCAGGTGGCCCGGCAAGCGCGCCGACCAGGCTCGAGACAGAACAGTTTCTGCGCGAGCATTGCCAGCAAGATGACTGAGGCAATCGCGTGAATACATTCGACTATATAATTGTTGGGGCAGGATCGGCCGGCTGTGTTCTGGCCAACAAACTGGGCGCGGACGGACGCAGGTCGATCCTTGTTCTGGAAGCCGGTCCCATGGATCACGACCTGATGATCCATGTGCCGGCCGGGGTCTACCGGACATGGCATGAGCCCAGACTCAACTGGAATTATCATACTGAACCGGAACCGGAATTGCATGACCGCAGCGTTTTCATGCCAAGAGGAAAGGTGGTTGGCGGTTCATCATCCATCAACTCCATGGTGTATATGCGCGGTCACCCGCTGGACTATGACCGCTGGGCCGATGAGTGCGGCCTCACACAATGGCGCTATGAGCACTGCCTGCCGTACTTCAAGGCGGGTGAAACATCGGATCGCGGCAGCGATGACTGGCGCGGTGACAGTGGCCCGCTCGGTGTGTCCAGGGGCAGTTTTGACAATCCGCTGTATGATGCCTTCATTGCGGCAGGCGAACAGGCAGGGCAGGGTCGGTCGGACGATCTGAACGGATACAACCCGGAAGGGGTCGCGAGACTTGATGCCACAAAAAGAAACGGCAGAAGGTGCAGTGCGGCAGTGGCGCATCTCAGGCCCGCGTTGAAGCGAGGAAATGTAACCCTGCTGATCCGGGCCATGGTTAAACGGATTTTGTTTACGGGCAGTCGCGCCTATGGCATCGCATTTGATCACAAGGGCGCAGAGCGTATCGTTCATGCGGGTAAGCAGGTGATTCTGGCTGGCGGTGCAATCAATTCACCGCAACTCCTGATGTTGTCCGGTATCGGTCCGGCAGACCACCTGAACGACAACGGCATCAGTCCGCTGGTCAACCTGCCGGGCGTCGGTCAGAACCTGCAGGACCATGCCAGCATCATCCTGCAATACGAGTGTACAAAGAGTTTTCCGATTCACCGGGTGGATACGCCTTGGCGCAAGGCTGCCGCAGGATTGCAGTGGGTGTTTACCCGCTCAGGCATGGCCGCTTCCAATATCTGGGAGGCCGGCGGTCTGATCCGCGGCAACCACAAGGTGAGCTATCCCAACTTGCAGTATCATTTCGGCCCGGTGGGTTTTGAGTATGATGAAGGCAACATCAAACTGCTGCAGGCGTTTGCGATTCATGTTGATCAGTTGCGCCCACGCAGCCGTGGGGCGATTTCGCTCAAGTCCGGTGATCCTTACGAAAAGCCGGCCATGCACTTCGACTACCTGGCGGCACCGAGCGACCTGGATGAACTGGTTGAAGGGGTGCACAAGACACGCGAGCTGGTGGCGCAACACGCCTTCGACGACCTGCGTGGTGTCGAATTGGTGCCCGGTCCGCAAGTGAGCAGCGATGTGGAAATTCGAGATTGGGTGCGAAAAGCTGCAACAACCGATTTTCACCCGTGCGGCACATGCCGAATGGGTCATGGCCCTGATAGCGTCGTCGATGACCAGATGCGGGTTCACGGCACGGAGGGGCTGAGCGTGGTCGATGCGTCGGTCATTCCACAAATCATGAGTGCCAACCTGAATGCACCGACACAAATGATTGCAGCGCGTGCTGCCGACTATATTGGCGGCAGTGCTCAACTGAACCCGGAAAAAGTTGAGTTTTCGTTTGAGAAGTGATCGGTTGGGTCAGGAAAAGCTTACAATAGTCCTGCGAAACCGGATCAGTGCGACTGCGAAGAAAACGCAACCGATCACCGCCATGGTCACCATTTGCGGCCACACGATATCTATCCATGCGCCTCGATACAAAACCGCTTGTGAGAAGCTGACATAGTGTGTTGAGGGAGATGCCTGCATGATGGTCTGCAGCCATGCCGGCATGCTTTCCATTGGTGTGGTGCCGCCCGACAGCAACTCCATGACCACAAATACAGGAATTGCCAGCAGGCCGAACTGTGGCATCGAGCTTGTCATGGTTGCCAGAAGAATGCCCAATGACGTGATGGAGAACAGGTAAATTGCAGCGCCGGCGATAAACAGCAACTTGGACCCGGCAATGGGGACCTGCAGCAGCCCCTGTACAACGAAGGTGAGCGACAGTGCTGCTGCAACAACGATTACGAGACCATTGGCCCAGACTTTTGAAATCATGATCTCGGCCGATGTGACCGGCATGACCAGCAGGTGCTCGATGGTGCCGTGCTCGCGCTCTCGAATGAGGGCTGCTCCGGTCAGGATCATGGCCAGGACGGTAACATTGTTGACGATCTGCATCACCGCCATGAACCAGGTCGAGTTGAGATTGGGATTGAAGCTGGCCCTCACAACCACATTCAGCGGGGGGTTGAGCGCGGATCCCCGGGCGTTCATGAAGTCCAGGGTTTCCCGGGTGATAATGGTCTGGATATATGACGCGCCGGTGCCGGCAACCGACATGGCGGTTGCATCTATGTTGACCTGAATTTCAGGTGTGCGGCTGGACAGCAGGTCGGCCTCGAAATCGGGTGGAATTTCGATAACGAAAATGAACTTTCCGGTGTCCATGGATTGATCGATGTCCGTTCCGGGGATTTCGACTGCCGGTTTGAAGTAGGGCGGCAGAAAGGCATCCTGAATGCGTCTGGACAGCTTTGAACGATCTTCATCGACAATGGCAACCGAAGCGTTCGATATCTCCATTTTCGCATTCTGCGCGACCTCATAGATCGCGAAGGTAAAGGTCCATACCAGCAGGATCGCCAGGACAGGGTCAGCCAGCACGCTGCGCAGTTCCTTGACGCCAAGCCGGAATATATTGCCCAGTCTTCGCAACATTTTCACACATCCTGCTTGCGGAGGAAGAAGGTTGCAGTGAAGAAGAACGCCAGGGCAAAGCCGATCAGCGACAGATGGTTGGGCCACAGGTCTGCAAAGCTCAATCCCTTGGTAAAACTGCCAACGCTGACCTGCTGGAAGTAGGGCGCGGGGAACAGGGCGCCCATGATCTTGGCACCGCCGCCCAATGTGGAAACCGGCGTCATGAACCCGGAAAAGTTCATGGTGGGTATCATGGCCAGAATGGCAGTGGCGAAGATGGCGGCGATCTGACTGTTCACGAAAGAGGATACCAGCATGCCAAAGCCTGTTGTTGCCCATACATAAAACAGGGCTCCGACCGCCAGTGCCGCTAGTGATCCCTTGATGGGCACGGCGAACACAAGGATGACCAGCACACACAGGCTGATGAAGCTGGCATAGGCAATGGCGATGTAAGGCAACTGTTTGCCCAGCAGGAATTCCATCCTGGTGACCGGCGTGGAGTAAAGGTTGGTGATCGACCCCATCTCCTTTTCCCGCACGATGCCGACCGCAGTCATCATGGCGGGTATCAGGATGCACAACAGCATGATGACGCCGGGGGTAATCGCATTGGTGCTCTTGAAAGCCTGATTATAGCGGAAACGGGTCTCGATCGAGACCGGGCTGACACTGACGGAGTGCCCTGTCTGCCGGGTGGACATGTCTGCAATATATTGCGCGGTCACGCCCTGGATATATCCTCTCGCCGTTTCGGCCCGGAACGGCATGGCGCCGTCCAGCCACACACCGACTTCCGGTTGCCCGCCCTTCAGCATGTTCTTGCCAAAGCCTGATGGAATCTCGATGGCGAATTTCAGTTCACCGCTTTTCAGGCGGGTCTCGACGCCGGACGGTTGTGTGACGGGTGGCCGTTCTATGAAGTAGCGCGAACTGGAAAAATTTTCCAGAAACTGGCGGCTTTCGTGGGATCTGTCCTGATCATAAACAGCATAGGGCAGTTCTTCGACATCGAACGAAATGCCGTAACCAAAGGTGACCATCAAGATCATGGGTCCGAGAAGGGCAAATGCCAGCCTGATGGGATCGCGCAACAGTTCCTTGGCTTCCCGGCTGGCATAGGCCCACATGCGCCGGACGCTGAACACACTGGCGTTGTGGCGGGCTCCCGCTGCGGTATCGGCAGGCTCGGCGACAATGGGATTGTCTGCGGTGTCTGTATTGTCATCGGCGATCGCGTCTTGGAGATAGGCAACAAATGCCTCATCAAGCGAACCGGCGTGTCTGGCGTCCGCCAGATCCTGCGGGGCGCCGACGGCTAGTACCTTGCCGGCATGCATCAGCGATATGCGGTCACAGCGGGCCGCTTCATTCATGAAATGGGTCGAGATGAAGATGGTTACGCCTTCATTGCGTGACAGTTCTATCAACAATAACCAGAAATCATCGCGTGCAATCGGGTCGACGCCGGACGTCGGCTCGTCGAGAATGAGCACTTCCGGCTGGTGAATGATGGCGACGGCCAGTTGCAACCTCTGCTTGACGCCCAGAGGCAGGCTGTCCGGTTTGTGATCGAGTACATCGTGCAGATCAAAGCGCTGGAGAAGATCTGTAATGCGATCGTTGCGCTGATGTTTCGGCAGGTGAAACAGGTGTGCGTGCAATTCGAGGTTCTGCAGCACTGTCAGTTCACCATACAAGGAGAACGACTGCGACATGTAGCCAACCCGGCGGCGGGTCTGCATGTCCCGGGCATTCAGCTTCTTGTTGAAAAGCCTGGCCTCACCTTCGCTGGCAGGCAGCAGGCCGGTCAGCATTTTCATGGTCGTGGTCTTGCCGCAGCCATTGGACCCGAGGAAGCCGAAGATCTCGCCCCGCTCGATATCAAAACTGACATGATCGACAGCAGTGAAGTTTCCAAACCGTTTGGTCAGTCCACTGGCCTGGATGGCAAATTGCCCGTCTTCGCCGGTGCGCGGCGGGACGTTGATCTGCTGGTGTCCGGAGCGCTTTTGCTCCGGCAGCAGTGCGATAAAGGCAGCCTCAAGCGTGTCTGCAGAGGTTTGCGATTTAAGTTCCGCCGGTGACCCGGTAGCGATGATCTTTCCATCATCCATGGCCGCCAGCCAGTCGAACCCTTCCGCTTCATCCATATAGGCGGTTGCAACGACAACGCTCATATGGGGACGGCGGGCACGAATGCGGTCAATCAACTGCCAGAACTGGCGTCTTGAAAGCGGGTCAACACCGGTCGTCGGCTCATCCAGGACCAGCAGGTCGGGATCATGGATAAGGGCACAGCACAGCCCGAGTTTCTGCTTCATGCCGCCGGACAGTTTGCCTGCCGGTCGGTCGGGAAACGGGGCAAGTCCCGTTGCCTGCAGAAGCTCCCCGATCCGCCTGTGGCGTTCTTTGGCGTCCTGACCGAAGAGCCTGGCAAAGAAATCCAGGTTCTCGTAAATGCTGAGTGTGGGGTAAAGGTTCTTGCCGAGGCCTTGCGGCATGTAGGCAATGCGATTGAAGCAATTTCGGCGATGAGCCTTGTCCCGCATGTCGCCCGAAAGCGCGTGGACACGTCCGGCCTGAATTGTGCGGACACCTGAAATCAGCGCCAGCAATGTGGATTTGCCAACGCCATCAGGACCGATAAGGCCTGCCATGCATCCGGCTGGGATTTTCACGCTTACATCGTCAAGTGCACTCACTTCGCCATACTCGTGAGTGACGGTTGAGAGTTGCGCGATACTATCTGGAGCGGATGTCATTCCGGCAACTTGACGGTCAGGTTTTCAGGCCACTCCTGAGCCTGCGGCAACCGCAGATAGGCTAAACCTCTAACCCCGGTTTTTACCCTATCCTCATGTTTGCGCAGCAATTTCGGATCGATGGTCAGTTTGACCCTGAACATGAGTTTGGCGCGCTCCTGCGCCGTTTCAACTGCTTTTGGCGTGAATTGCGCCTCGGCAGCGACAAATGAAACACTGGCAGGAATGACATATTGCGGGATCGGATCGAGAATGATCCGGGCATCGCTTCCCAGTGTCAGCAGACCGGCATCGGAAGCCGGCAGGAAGACCGTCATGTAGACATCTGCAATATCCAGAAGCGTCAGAATGTTGCCGCCGGCGGCTACAACCTCACCGGGCTCCGCCAGCCGGTACTGCACACGGCCTCGTTGCGGCGCTTTCAGCGTGGTGTCATCAAGAATCGTTGTCAGACGGGCCAGCTCTTCCTGTGCCGATATGATGGCTTCGTCGGCCTGTTCGACACCGGCCACGGCGGCGCGATAGTTGGCATCGGCAGCCTGCAGTTCGTTATGACGCTGATCCAGCTTCTCTGTGGTTGCGAAGCCTTTTCGATGTAGTTTCTGTGCGCGGGCAAGCTCGACTTCGGTGAACTTCAAATGGCTTCTGACGCGAATGACAGACGCGCTTGCCTCGAGTTTGGCTTTTTCGGCACGCCGTATTTCCGCTTGCGCGCGCCGTACCTGCGCATTGATTTCTCCGGCATCCATGCGGGCAACGATCTGACCTGCATCCACCATGTCTCCCTGATCAACAAGAACGTCAGCCACACGGCCCGCAAGCTTGCTGGATATGTTGATCTGCTCAGCTTCAATGCGGCCATTGGAACTGACGATGCCTGCAGGCAATTGCGCTGCGAGTTGGCGTTGCCAGTAGACGTACCCGCCTGCTGCGCCAGCCATGGCGATAACACCAAGAACTATCCAGCTTTTGAGCTTCATTGACCTTGCCCTCAGTTTGAGATGTCTGCTGCCTTGCTCAGGCTCAATCGCGTGTGACCCGGGTATGACTTGTACACCAGACGGTTCATCGCGACACCTGCGGCAGGATAGGCGCGGCGAGTTCGGCTTGAGATGACACAGATCAAAGGCAGGCCGTGCAAAACATTCATTATGGCGGAAATTCAACGCAACGTGCCCTTGCCTGATTAACGGGGCAGGCCCGGAGTGTGAAATTGTGCTAGAGTGCCGTTCAAATCAGCCCATGTGAGGAAGTACCGTGCTAAAGACAGGTTTCAAGGCATTGCTGGCGCAAGCGAACGCCGTGATCGAAACGGTTTCGGTGCAGGATTTTCCATATCTGCAGGACGAGCCGGATGTGGTTGTCGTGGATGTTCGTGAGGCGACCGAGCGCGAGACTGATGGCACCATACCAGGCTCCATACATGCATCCAGGGGCTTGTTAGAATTTCATGCGGATCCGGAGTGTCCGGCGCATCTGTCGCAACTGGATACGTCAAAACGTGTCGTACTGTTCTGCGGCACCGGTGGGCGCTCGGCACTCGCTGCGAAGACGCTGCAGGATATGGGTTTTTCAGAAGTCTATTCACTGGCAGGCGGGTTCGCCGCATGGAAAGCCGCCAACAAAAAGCAAGGTTGAAATCATGGCGTTTGACGATCTTATCACCCGTATCAACCTGTTTTTCAATGAAGCGGAAAACGAAGCGGAAGATGCCCATCAGGTTCTGGAACAACTGCACGCCGAACTGGCCCAGTTGAAGGCAACCGGACAGCCATTGCCGGAAGACCTAGTCAAGCTGGAAGCATTGCTGGATGAGGAGTTCCGATCCAGAGCAGGCGAAAAACAGGGGCGCTAATTGGCTTCCGGATCGAGCGTTTTCAGGTAGGCAACCAGATCAGCGATGGCCGGTTCATCCATGAATCTGAGGGCCAACATGCTTTCACCCGGCACACCATTGATGATCTTGTGGATCATCCGCCCGGGTTGATTGCGTGCCTGCCAGCCAAGACTGCCACGCATGCCCGGTGTGACCTGGAAACCCGACTTGCCGCTCGGGTCGTGACAAGACATGCACACTCCCTCGAAAATATCTCTGCCGCGACTTAAACTCTTCTGTGACAGGGATTTTTCCGGCCTGAAATTTTCCTGGTCATACTGACCGACGGTGAGAAACAGCAGCAACAGATCCAACGGCAATCCGCCTGACGCCAGTGCCTTTTGATCAGGATGGGCTCTGGTGAACAGTTCCAGCATGTTAAACGGATCAGTGCCCTGCAAATGTCTCAGCCCAACAAACTGTTTCTGTTGCTGCACACTGCCATCCGTCTTGGCAGCGCCATCATAGTCCCAGCCATGGCAGGAGACGCAGCGCCAGCTGTCCGTATCGCTGACTGTCAGGTCTGAGGGAAATGCCGGATTTCGCGTTGCCGGCGGGTTCGCGCCTGAGCCTGCCCAGTAGTTGTCGTACAGCTTGCCGCCCAGCGACACGATGAACGCATCACCAAACTCATGCTCGCGTGCTGACGGTGCCGGTTTGTCATGGGTGACCTGAGTGGCCAACGCCGAATGGTGTGCAAACGGGACTGCACCGGCGATCGCCAGAAGCACCAGCGCTGATGTGATTGCCGATGCCGGCAGATATTTATGCAGGCAGGCCATTATCATAGGCTGACATCAGGGGTCTTGGACATATGCACCTCCAGTGAGGTGGCACTCAAACACACCGGTTGATCAAGGCATATGACTTCGATCAATGCACACGGCATGTCGTTGGCCGCATGATGTCTGCACCCACCAAGTCAGGAGGACGTTTCGTGAACCCGAAGACCTTTGTTGTCAGTCTCAACGACACGGACAATCTGGATCATCTGCTTGCCACCTGCAGTCCGTTTGCGGCACGCAACGACGCCCACGTCATTGGCGTCTACATTATCCCATCCGTGGAGGTCTATGCCGTGTATGGCGGGATCGCCATGGCCGATGTCGTCGATGCCCAGCGCAAACGATACCAGTCAATGGGCAAGGAAGTACGCGAGAAATTTGAGCGTATAATGACCCTGAACTCACTGTCACACGAATGGCGCGAGCTTGACGCAATCAGTTCATCCATCGGGCAGGAATTCGTTCAGCACTGCCGGTTTGCAGATCTCGCAATGATCGCCCAGGTTGACGGTAATGAGAGTTGCGGCGTTGAACCGAGTTTTGCCGAGTATGTGGTGATGGAAGCAGGGCGACCTGTGTTGCTCGTGCCACGCGGCAAGCCGTTCGAGGCGATTGGCAGCAAGGTGCTGATGGGCTGGAACGGAGCCAAGGAATCTGCACGCGCCTGTTTCGACGCCTTGCCGCTTCTGCCGGGAGACAGCGAGGTCAGCATTGTCTGGGTCGATCCACAGAAACAGCGCCCCCTGGCAGGTAATGTGCCGGGTGCGGAACTGGCGGCAACCCTTGCTCGCCACGACATAAGAGTTACGGCTGAGCCCATGCCGACAGCGGATTCCGATGCCGGCCGCGCCTTGCTTGCCCGTGTCGAAGATGTTGGGGCCGACCTGCTTGTAATGGGAGCATACGGGCACTCAAGGGTGCGTGAGTTCGTATTTGGCGGCGCCACCGAGCACGTGCTCAACAACATGACGGTTCCGGTGCTGATGTCGCACTGAGATTTCTTCACGGCCCCTGACACGGAGACACATTCTCATGACCATGAAACATATCCGCATGGAACTTGCCCGCGACCGGGATTTTCCGCAGGGCAGCCGCCAGCATGGCTATAGTCTGATGGCACCGCTGGACAATATGGACAGGATTGATGCAGCGGAGTGGAAAGCCAATCGCGAGAAGTGCAGGGTCACGCGTTTCTGGGGGACTGATGAACATGAAGTCGGACATCTGGTCCGCAAGCCCGGTGGCGCCTGGGCGTTCCACTACGACATTCACGGTAACGAGGATGATGATGAGACTGGCTACCGGTTTGGTGATGAGCGTTTTCGGCCTGGAGAGTATGTCTCGATACGCGAGCAGGATGGCGAGATGAGAACTTTCCGGGTCATCACCGCGACGGAAGTCCGTTGACGCTGCTTGAAATGTAAAAAACAAACCGGCCACTGCCTTGCAGCAGTGGCCGTTTCGCTTTCAGTCGAGCCTCAAGGAAAGATCACGCAGAGTGCTTGATCTTGACCTTGTGTGTCTTGGCTGCGACTTCCGGCGGCTTCGGCAAGGTTACAGTCAAAACGCCGTTCTTGAACTGCGCATCGACCTTGTCCGGCTCCACGCCGAAGGGCAGTGTCATGGAGCGGGAGAACTTGCCGTAGGATCTTTCAACCACATGATAGTCTTTCGACTTGTCCTCTTCCTCGACCTTTTTCTCGGCCAGGATGGTCAGGCGGTTGTCAGTCACCGTGACATTGACGTCCTGCTGATCCACCCCGGGAAGTTCTGCGGTGATCTCCAGTGCCTTGTCGGTCTCTGCCACGTTGATGACAGGCGATATCAGGGCGTTGCCGTTGGCATGGTCGGGAGTTAGCCCAACCGACTGGGTAAAGTCGTGAAACACCCTGTCGATCTCATCGTGCAGGGACCCGAACATGCCGGGCCAGTTCTGGGTTTTCCAAAGCGACGGAAGTGAAGTTTTCTCTGTCATCATCTGTCTCCTTATAGGTAACGAAAGTAGGGGCCATCCATGCAGATAATGTTAGCCTAAGCGATGCAGGACTTTCCTTGACCGCGATCAACTGGAAGTGCATTGCCAGGCAATTCTCGTTCGCTCAGACCGCCAGGACGTCGGCGAGATGGCCGTCCAGTTCCTGGTTGGGAACATGCACAAGGTTTTTTGGGACTTCTCCATACACAACCGCCAGCAGGGATTTTGGCAGGACCTTGCGCATGTCGCCAAGCGTTGCCGGTGCGGCCACCAGCACCAGCCGATCAAAGGCTTGTGCCTGCAACTGTTCCTGCAACCTGGCAACCAGTTCAGCGGCAAAGGATCGTTTTGCTTCGCGCTGAGGGTCTGAAGTAGGTTCCATCGCATGTCTGTGTGCACCGGCTGAATCAAAAGTGCGACCGGGCCGGTCGGTCACCAGGTCGCCGGATCGGGAATTATCTCCCTCAAACTCCATCCCGCGCACCTCCTTCAGACCTTTGCCGGGTCCGGTGTGACAAACGATGCGGGCGCGGGTGCCGTCTGCCAACAGTATCCATGTTCGAACTGGTTTCATTGTGATGCCTCCTGGTTGAAGGGGTTTTCACCAACCTAACAGTCTTACGCCCACGGTATTTGATCATCGTCAAGGAGATGCCCGGTCAAACATGTTCTGTTGACTGATAAGCCATAAAAAATCACGGCGAATGGAGACACCAGATGACCACCGCCACAAAGGATACATCCAGCCAGGCAGCCACGCCTGCTGACTTGCCAGCCGGTATCGCAAGCCGGTTTCCGACCGCATACACGATCCTGTTCGGCCTCATCCTGTTCATGGCCGCATTGACCTGGTTTGTTCCCGCCGGTCAATACGACAGGGTGCAGAATGAAGCCCTGGGCCGTGAAGTGGCGGTTCCTGGAACCTACAAGGCGGTTGAGGCTGCGCCGCAATCGCTCTTCGATATTTTCCTGGCACCCATAAATGGATTTTACAGTCAGTCGGCGGGAACTGCGAACGCCATTGATGTGTCGTTGTTTGTCCTGATTATCGGTGGTTTCCTGGGTGTTGTGAACAGCACCGGTGCCATAAATGCCGGTATCGCCAGAGCCATGAACGCCTTGCGTGGCCGGGAAAAATGGATGATCCCGATCATGATGGCGCTGTTTGCGGCAGGCGGCACAACCTACGGCATGGCCGAAGAAACACTGGCGTTTTACGTGTTGATTATCCCGGTGATGATAGCCGCCAGATATGATGCCGTGACAGGTGTCGCCATCATCCTGGTTGGGGCCGGTATCGGGGTGCTTGGATCGACCATCAACCCGTTTGCAACGACCATTGCCTCCAACGCCGCAGGCATTCCGTTTACTACCGGCATGATGTTGCGTTTCATCATTCTGGGGGCAGGATGGGTGGCATGCGTGGCGTATGTGATGTGGTACGCGGAACGCGTGCGTGCCAATCCGGAACTCTCGATTGTCGCCAACATGAAAGCGGCCAACGAAGCCCATTTCAAGCTCAAGGGCAGTGCCGAGGATGAGTTCACCGGTCAGCACAAACTGATCCTTGTCCTGTTCACCCTGACCTTTGCTGTGATGATCTGGGGGGTATCGTCGCAAGGCTGGTGGATGGCGGAAATGTCCGGTCTGTTCCTGGCAGCAGCCCTCATTGTCGGTATCGTCGGGTGGGTTGGAGAAAAACCCTTCATTGAGGCGTTCATTGCCGGTGCCAGAGATCTTCTGGGGGTCGCGCTGATCATCGGCCTGGCGCGCGGCATTGTCGTCATCATGGACGCGGGCAAGATTACCGATACAATCCTGAACTGGGGGGAGCAGGCAATTCAGGGATTGTCGGCCATTGCCTTCATCAACGGCGTGTTCGCAGTTGAAGTGCTGATGTCGTTCCTGGTGCCATCGACCTCCGGTCTTGCCGTGCTCAGCATGCCCATACTGGCGCCACTGGCGGATTTTGCCGGCGTCGGCCGCGAGCTTGTTGTGACGGCATTCCAGTCTGCCTCGGGCCTGGTGAACCTGATCACACCAACATCAGCAGTGGTGGTTGGCGCGCTCGCCATTGGCCGGATTTCCTATGACAAGTGGCTGAAATTTGTGTGGCCGCTGCTGCTCATCCTCACCGTCATGGTTATCGCAGCCTTGAGCGTGACGGCAATGCAAGGCGGTGCAGCATGACCTGGAGACCCGGTGTTCATTCGGAAGCCGGCAAGCTGCGCACCGTGCTGGTTTGCCGTCCCGGCCTGGCGCACGAGCGGCTGACACCTGCAAATTGCGACGCGCTATTGTTTGATGATGTGTTCTGGGTCCAGCAGGCCAAGGCGGATCATCATGACTTTTGTACGAAAATTGCCGATCGTGGAGTAGAGGTTCTTGAACTGCACGATTTGCTGGCGGAAACCGTGGCGCAGGAGCCTGCCAGAGACTGGCTTCTCGACCGCCGGTTGACCGAAGATCATGTCGGTATCGGCATGATGTCGGAACTGCGCGGGTGGATGGACAGCCTGCCTGGCGCCGACCTGGCGCGATACCTCATCGGTGGCGTTGCCGTGCAGGATCTGCCGTTCAAACCGGAAGGCATGTTTGGTCCCTATCTGGGGCCAGACGGATTTGTGGTGCCGCCGCTGCCCAACACCATTTTCACCCGCGATACCAGTTGCTGGATCTATGGAGGCGTGACCCTCAACCCGATGCACTGGCCGGCCCGCCAACTCGAAACACTGCTGACTGACGCGGTGTACCGGTTCCATCCCAGGTTCAAGGACGCTGAGTTCGACATCTGGTGGGGTGATGGTGACACCAGCCGGGCTCCGGCCAGTCTTGAAGGCGGCGATGTGATGCCGCTCGGCGACGGAGTTGTGCTGATCGGCATGGGCGAACGCACCACGCCGCAGTCGGTTGGCCAGGTGGCTCGCGCCCTGTTTGATGCAGAAGCCGCAAGCCGGGTCATCGCGTGCCAGATGCCCAAGTCACGCGCCGCCATGCACCTGGATACGGTATTTTCGTTTTGTGACCGTGATCTGGTGACGAGTTTTGTCGAGGTGGCCGATGAGGTTACCTGCTACAGCCTGCGGCCCGGCAGCAAGCCCGGCGATGTTGATTGCCGGCAGGAGCTGAAGTCCCTGTTCGAAGTGACTGCGGAAGCCATCGGCATCAAAAAACTGAACGTGATCGCCACCGGCGGAGACAGCTTCGAACAGGCCCGTGAGCAATGGGATGACGGCAATAATGTTGTCGCGCTCGAACCGGGGGTGGTGGTTGCCTACGACCGCAATGTTTTCACCAACACCCAGCTGCGCAAGGCAGGCGTCGAGGTCATCACCATTCGTGGCGCGGAACTTGGCCGCGGCCGTGGCGGCGGCCATTGCATGACCTGCCCGATCGTTCGTGATCCGCTGTAACGTTGAAGGAACCCTTTCCATGTCAATCAGTCTCAAGAATCGCAGTTTCCTGACCCTTCGTGATTTTACGCCCGATGAAATCAGTCACCTGATCGAGTTGGCAGTGGACCTGAAGTCAATCAAGCGGGCGGGCATTGAACGTCAGCGGCTTGAGGGCAAGGAAATCGCACTGATTTTCGAAAAGGACTCGACACGCACCAGGGTCGGATTCGAAGTGGCAGCCTACGATCAGGGCGCACATGTGACCTATCTGGGGCCGTCGGGCACCCAGATCGGGCACAAGGAAACCATGAAGGATACCGCCCGGGTGCTGGGCCGGGTCTATGATGCAATCGAGTATCGTGGATTTGGCCAGGCGACGGCCGAACAGCTTGCCGAGCATGCCGGTGTGCCGGTGTACAATGGTCTGACTGATGAGTTTCATCCCACGCAGGTGCTGGCAGACCTTCTGACAATACGCGAACACAGCGGCAAGCCGTTCTCCAAGGTCGCGCTGTGCTTTCTCGGTGATGCCGGCAACAATATGGGTGACAGCCTGCTGATCGGTGGCGCGAAGATGGGGATGGATGTCCGGCTGGCCGCGCCAGAAGCCTGCTGGCCGGTAAAAAGCATTGTCGAGGAGGCTGAAGCGATCGCAAATGATACCGGTGCCCGGATACTGATTACCGAAGACGTTGCGGAGGCGGTTCACGATTGCGATTTTATTTATACCGATGTGTGGCTCTCGATGGGACAGGCAAAGGAGAAATGGGCAGAGCGAATTGAGCTGCTCAGGCCCTATCAGGTGAATGCTGTTGTCATGGAGCAGACGGGAAATCCGGATGCGAAATTCATGCACTGCCTGCCGGCATTCCACAACACCGAAACCAAGGTCGGCCAACAGATACACAAGGAGTTTGGCCTTGATGCCATGGAGGTAACCGAGGAGGTATTCGAGTCTGCCAACTCCATCGTGTTCGACCAGGCTGAAAACCGCATGCACACGATCAAGGCGGTACTCGTCGCCACTCTGGGAGACTGATCCGGTGAAAGTGATTGTGGCTCTTGGCGGTAATGCGCTGTTACGCCGGGGCGAGCCAATGACGTCCGGGAACCAGCGTGAGAACGTGAGGCGCGCGGCACGCTCGATCGCAGAACTGGTGTCATCAGGTCACCAGGTTACCGTAACACACGGTAACGGGCCTCAGATCGGGCTGCTGGCATTGCAGTCTGCTGCCTACGATGCGGACAGCGCATTTCCACTTGATCTTCTGGGCGCGGAAACCGAGGGCATGATCGGGTACCTGATCGAGCAGGAACTGGAAAACGCGCTGGGCTCATGCCACAAGGTGGCGACGCTGCTGACCCAGGTCGAGGTGGATGCCCGCGATCCGGCATTCGGTAGTCCGACCAAGCCCGTGGGGCCGGTCTATGATGAAGCTGAAGCCCGTAAACTGGCACAGGCTCGAGGCTGGACGGTCAAGGCCGATGGCACGAAATTCAGGCGGGTGGTGCCATCACCAAAGCCGAAACACATTCCCGACACGGCGATCATAAAGCTGCTGCTGGACCACGACATCACCGTGATCTGCGCCGGCGGTGGCGGCATTCCGGTGGTGCGCCGGGCAGACGGGTCTCTTGTCGGTGTGGAAGCGGTGATTGACAAGGACGCTGCCAGTTCCCTGCTGGGAAGCGATGTTGAAACCGATGCGCTTTTGATGCTGACGGACGTGGACCGGGTTTACCTGAACTGGGGCACACCTGAACAACAAGGGCTGGACCGGGTGAGCCCCGATGAATTGCTGCAGCACGAATTTGCCGCCGGATCCATGCAGCCGAAGGTCGATGCGGCGTGCCGGTTTGTGATACAGACCGGCGGCGTTGCCGGCATTGGAAGGCTGGAAGATGCCGCAGACATTCTTGCCGGTCGGGCAGGGACCCTGGTGTCGAGACCATGACAAGGAATGCGGCCGCTGCTGACAGCCATGTTGCCTCGGATCAGGCAGCGGTCATTGGATTTCTTTCAGATCCGGTGTCTTACCCCGGGGCCGTGCATTCTGTCGAAATGGTTGAGACACACGCCGCCATGGTGTTCCTGACCGAGCATGACGCCTTCAAGATCAAGAAGGCCGTTACCTTCCCGTACCTTGACTTTGGAACCCTGGAAAAGCGCAAGGCGGCCTGCGACTATGAACTGCAGATCAATCAGCCTCATGCACCTGAGATTTATCTCGGTGTTATGGCAGTTACTCGCGAGGCAACTGGTGAACTTGCAATCAACGGGGCTGGAGATCCGGTGGAATGGGTGCTGCACATGCGGCGTTTTCCGGACAATTCTCTGCTTATGGACGTGATCAGAGCCGACGGATTGAGTGCCGAGTTCGTGGATCTTCTGGTTGCTGAGATTGGCAGATATCAGGCCGAAGCACCGGTTGTGCGTGATGCCGACGCAGCCGGCAGGATGATCGCCATCGTTGACGAACTATGCGTGGCCTTTAAGGAAGCGGCGGAACTTTTGCCATTGTCTGAAGTCCACCGGTTTGAGAAAGCGGCGAATGCCGCGCTGCGTCAATGCGGGCCGCTGCTGGATCAACGAGGCAGACAAGGATATGTGCGGCGATGTCACGGCGACCTGCACCTGTCCAACATCATTGCCCTGAACGACCAGCCGGTTCTGTTTGATGCGATAGAATTCAACGATGAGATTGCGACCGTCGATATTCTGTACGACCTGGCCTTTCTGCTGATGGATTTGGGCCATCTTGGCGAAGATGGTCATGCGAACCGCATTCTGAACCGGTATCTGTCGCGATCCGAAAACGAGGATCATCTGGCCGGACTACAGGCCCTGCCGCTGTTCATGGCCTGCCGGGCAGGTGTGCGGGCCATGGTTGCTGTTACCCGGTTACAACAGTCATGGGGGACCGGGTGTCCAACTGAAACAGCTGATGCCGCCAATTCCTACCTTCTCGAGGCAACGGGATATCTCGCGCTGCAAAACCCTCGTCTGATTGCGGTTGGCGGACTGTCAGGGAGCGGCAAGACATCTCTCGCGCGGGAACTTGCCGCACGAATTGTTCCGTGTCCTGGTGCCGTGCACCTGCGAACCGATGTTGAGCGCAAGCAGATGTTCGGTGTCAGCGAAACGACCCGGCTGCCGAAGGAAACTTATACGCGCGAGACCAGCGACACGGTCTATGCCCGGGTTTTGCGCAAAACCATGATCGCCCTGCGGGCAGGCCACACGGTTATAGTCGATGCGGTGTTCCTGCATGAGGCTGAACGAACTGCCATTGAGCAGTTGGCCGCAGATGCCGGTGCGTTGTTTGCCGGGTTGTGGCTGGAGGCAGAGGAAGAGCGCCTTGTTGAGCGGGTCAGCGCCCGCAAGGGCGATGCATCCGATGCGACGGCTGAGGTGGTTCGCCATCAGGTTGAGCGTCTTGCGGGACCGGTTTCATGGCACCGGATCAATGCCGGCGGGGCGCTGCAACAGACAGTGGAAGGTTCCCTCACGGTGCTGGGTTTCCGGCAGGCGGACCATGCTTGACGCTGGTCAAGGACGGAAGCCGCGATAGCAGGCAAGGTGAATTTGCCAACCGCAGAACCGATGAGTTTTGCTGCTCGTGCTGCCGCACACAATTGCTGGAGAGAGGAATGCGACGGTTCAGAAAAGTCCTGTATGTCCACGAGGAGAATTCGCCCATCGCCCTGGAAACCTTGAAACTGGCTCTGAAGATTGCGGGGACAAATGCCGGTCAAGTTGACCTCGTTACAGTGCTTGAACTGCCGGCGGTCACGTTTGCCTCCAACATTTCGCTGTTGCTGCAGTCGCGCTGGGTAAGGGAGTCTGAAGACCAGTTGCGGCAACTGGCTGAAACCGCGAGCCCTCAAGGTGGTCTCAACACGAAGGTCATAGAAGGCAGGACGCACATTCAGGTGGTTCGCGAAGTCCTGAGACACGGCTATGATCTTGTCATCAAGCCGGTTGGTGCGAGTGGTTTCCTGGATCGGTTGTTCGGGCGGCTGGACATGCGCCTTTTACGTAATTGCCCGTGTCCGGTGTGGCTGTCAAAAGGCGAGACCTATGGTGCGTTTGACAAGGTACTGGCGGCGGTTGACGCAGATATCGAGACGTCGCTTGAAGATCATGCTGGAGACCCGCCAGCAAAAGATGCGCTGAACCGGCAGATACTTGAATTGGCGTTTTCCCTGTGTGCCGACAACAAGGCCCGCCTGCATGTCGGACATGCCTGGTATCCACCGTTCCTGTCACCTTTCAGCCGGGCTCGGGCCAACGTTCCCCAGGCCGAGATTGATACCTACGTCACAACGGTCAAACGCATACATACAAGCTGGCTCAGGAAGTTGATGAATGCGGCTGCCGGTTGGGTCGGGGAGGACATTGCTGAAAGCGTGAACGTGAAAACGCATTTACTCCAAGGAGAGCCGGAGGTGGAAATACCGAGGTTGATATCCAGTGTCCAGGCAGATCTGGTGATCATGGGAACGATTGCACGAGCCGGGGTTTCCGGACTGGTAATGGGCAACACCGCAGAGACCATTCTGGATCAAATCACCTGTTCCGTGCTCGCGGTCAAGCCTGCAGACTTCGTATCCAGCGTGACCCTTGATGAATGAACATGGCTGTATCATCCGGCGCCAAGGTACCGAATGCCCCGACAGTAACTGGCACGAAATATCGACCGAGGCGGTTGTTGACCGGCTGAACACGTCAACAGACGGGCTGAGTGAAACCGAAGCGGCCGAGCGGCTGGAAATTCATGGGTTCAACCGGCTGCCGGAAGCTCGAACCCGCAGTTCGTTTTATCGTTTCATCCTGCACTTTAACAATGTCCTGATTTATGTGCTGCTGGGCTCGGCGGTAATCACCATGCTGTTGGGCCACGTGATCGACACAATCGCCATTCTGGCCGTGGTGCTGGCCAATGCTGCAATCGGCTACATTCAGGAGGGCAAGGCTGAAAAAGCCATGGCCGCCATTCGCCAGATGCTGGCGCTGCGCGCGTCCGTCATGCGTGACACGCGGCGCACAAGCGTTGAAGGACACTTGCTGGTGCCGGGAGATGTTGTCCTGCTGGAGGCAGGCGACAAGGTGCCGGCGGATGTTCGTTTGCTGGAAACCCGCGGACTTCAGATTCAGGAAGCTATCCTGACCGGTGAGTCTGTGCCGGTGGAAAAACATACAGAGGCAGTCGCTGCAGGCGCCATGCTGGGAGACCGGACCTGCATTGCATTCAACGGTACGCTGGTCACCAGCGGATTCGGCAAGGCTGTCGTGGTTGCGACCGGAGCGAATACGGAAATCGGCCGCATCAGCAGCATGATCTCCAATGTCGAAGTGCTGACCACGCCGCTTGTCAGGCAGATGGACGGTTTCGCCCGCTGGCTGACAGTCCTCATCCTGATCGTGGCAGCGACACTGCTGACGTTCGGATATTTCGTCGGGCATTTTCAGTTCAATGAGCTGTTCATGGTCGTGGTGGGTCTGTCTGTGGCGGCAATTCCCGAAGGCTTGCCGGCCGTGATGACAATCACCCTGGCTGTCGGCGTGCAGGCCATGGCGCGCCGCAATGCCATTGTCCGCCGCCTGCCTGCCATCGAAACCCTGGGCTCGGTGTCGGTGATCTGTACAGACAAGACAGGTACCTTGACCCGCAATGAAATGATGGTTGCGTCTGTCGTGACGCATGAACACGTCTTTGCCGTTGACGGTGACGGTTATGACCCGGAAGGCGACATACGTCTGCAAGGTGCCGTGGTGGAGGCGCATGATTATGGCGGTCTCCAGGAACTCAGTCGCGCAGCGGCACTGTGCAATGATGCGGCACTGCGGCTTCACGACGGTGAATGGCTGGTTGAAGGCGATCCCATGGAAGGCGCCTTGCTGGCGCTGGCAACAAAAGCGGGCCTGGACGTAGGGCAGGAAACCACCATGTGGAGACGCACTGATGCAATTCCATTTGACGCCAAGCATCGGTTCATGGCCACGCTCAACCACAAATCGAACGGCTCAGCAAGGGTCGTGGTAAAAGGGGCGCCTGAACAGATCTTGTCGATGTGCCAGCGGCAGCGGACAGGCGCCGGCAAGGCTGGCCAACTGGACCGGGCGTACTGGGATGAAAAATCCCGGGAAATCGCCGCACAGGGCCAGCGAGTACTGGCAATCGCAGTGAAATCGGTTCCGGCCACGAAGGCAGCGCTGGATGTTGCCAGCGTTCAGGACGAACTTGTTCTTGTGGGGTTGGTCGGACTGATCGATCCGCCGCGTCCCGAAGCGGTTGCAGCGGTAAAAGAATGTGTCGGAGCCGGGATACAGATAAAGATGATCACCGGCGATCATCCTGGTACAGCCGCTGCAATTGCCCGCCAGGTCGGCCTGCACAACCCGGACAGTGTGCTGACGGGGGCTGACCTGGACCTGATGGATGATGCCATGCTGGCCGGTGCCGCCCTGCAGACCAATGTTTTTGCGCGCACCAATCCAGAGCACAAACTCAGACTGGTCATGGCGCTTCAGGCACACGGAATGACCGTCGCAATGACCGGTGACGGGGTTAATGATGCGCCCGCGCTGAGGCGGGCTGATACCGGGATCGCCATGGGGCAAAAGGGCAGCGAAGCGGCCAAGGAGGCAGCCGACCTGGTTCTGGCGGATGACAATTTTGCCTCCATAGTTGCAGCCGTGCGGGAAGGGCGCACTGTCTATGACAATATCCAGAAAGTTATCAGCTGGACGTTGCCGACCAATGCAGGGGAAACGCTGGTGATCATTGTCGCGCTGCTGTTCAGCATGACACTGCCGATCACGCCGCTGCAGATATTGTGGATCAACCTGATCACGGCGAGCACGCTGGGGATTGTACTGGCATTCGAGCCAACCGAAGCCAATACCATGCGGCGGATGCCGCGGCCGCAAAGCGAGCCGCTTTTAAACAGTGCACTGGCATGGCACATCATACTGGTATCAGTGCTGTTTCTGTGTGGTGTGTTCGGAATCTACGCGTACGCAATCGACCGTGGATACCCGGTTGAACTGGCACGCACCATGGTGATGAACACGCTGGTGGTCATGGAAATATTCCATCTGTTCTTCGTCCGGAATATTTATGGCACATCCCTGACCTGGAAGGGGTTGCGTGGTACAAAAGCGGTCTGGATCACAGTTATGGGCGTAACGGGTCTGCAGTTTGCCATTACCTACATCGAACCCCTGCAGGCGATCTTTTCGACCGAAGCCGTACCGCTCTTCGACGGCATGCTTATTGTGGCTGTCGGTGTGGTGCTGTTTGCCGTAGTCGAGACGGAAAAGCAGATCCGCCTGTCGTTCAGGCGCGGTGCCAATGCGACCTTTTGAGCCTTGGCCGGGAGAGGTGAATTGAATGTCACTTGAAGACGAGCTTGGACAGTGGGACCGGAAATCGAAAGACTTCCTGGCCAGCCTGTTTGACCGGCACAATTGTCAACCCGGTTTCCTGGCCGGTCTGGTCGGGATGGTTGATGATCCGCGATTGCAAAGCGGTGCGACCTGGTTGCTGAAGCGCCATTTTGATCAGGGCGGTGAGCCGCTCGATGACAAACTGATGAGTGCTATGTACAACAAGACGCCCATGCTGGTTCACTGGGACGCCAAACTGCACGTCCTGCAATGCATCGAACAGATGCCTTTTCCAGACTCTCAAATGCGTACGGTGGAAGCGTTCGTCCGGCACTGCCTGGCAGATGACGCAAGGTTTGTCCGGGCATGGGCCTACAGCGGATTTTGCGAACTGGCTCGCCGGTTTCCACAGTATCAGGCAGAAGCGACACACGTTCTGAACGAGGCACGGGCGAGTGAAACCGCCGGTTCAGTGTTGTCGCGGGTCAGGCGTGAATTGCGGCGCGGATTTGCAATTGATTGATGTGGCTTGGGCTGAGTATGGCCGCTTACCGTCAGACCTCGAGGCAGGCCGTTACCCTTTGAGCGTCGGCCTCTGAAATGACCGATACTTACAGGTGTGCGATTTTATCATGCAGGAATGCCTTTTCCTGACTGTTGTCAGACAGCTTGATGGCAGTGTTGAAGCTTTTTCTGGCGTCCTGTGTCCTGCCGGCACGGACCAGCACGTCAGCCCGTGCGGCGAAATAGGGTTGATAGGCATCAAGCACGCCGCCGGCTGCTGCCTCGTCCAGCATGGCGAGCGCTGCCTCCGGGGATCGGGCATAGGAGACGGCGACGGCCTGATTCATGCGGACAACGGGTGATGGTTGACTTGCATACAGCAGGTTGTACAGCGCTTCTATCTGGGGCCAGTCGGTTTCCTGCCATGACGGGCTTTGTGCATGCACTGCGCTGATCGCGGCCTGCAACTGGTAGGGTCCAAGGCGCCGCCTGGGTAACACGGTCTCCAGAATGCGAACTCCTTCTGCGATCTTTGCCCGGTCCCATCGCCGCCGGTTTTGCGTCTCCAGCGGGACCAGTTCGCCGAGCTTTCCGGTGCGCGCGAAACGCCGGGCATCATGCAGGAGCATCAGTGCAAGAAGGCCGCTGATTTCTGTGTCGTCCGGTATTAGCCGATTGACAATGCGGGCGAGACGAATGGCTTCCTCAATCAGATCTGTGCGTGTGAGAACGTCGCCGGACGACGCGGAATAGCCTTCATTGAAGATCAGGTAGATGACACTGAGGACCGATGAGATGCGCTCGGGAAGAACGGTGCTGTCGGGGATTTTGTAGGGAATGCCGGCGAGTGAAATTTTCTTCTTCGCCCGCACAAGGCGTTGCGCCATGGCATCGGGCCTGTCGAGAAACGCGTGTGCAATCTCCTCGGTTGTCAGTCCGCCAAGGGTGCGCAGGGTGAGTGCTATCCTTGTTTTCTCCGCCAGTGCGGGATGGCAGCAGGTGAAAATCATTTCGAGGCGTTCATCCGGGATCAGTTCCGCCTCACCATCGTCGAGCGCCTGGTTGTCCTGCTCGATGAGGTAGGAGATTTCATCCTGTCTGGACGCAAAATTCCGGTCCCTGCGCAACCGGTCGATGGCTTTCCGCCGCGCCGCGGTGATCAGCCATGCTGCCGGCGATTTCGGCAGGCCGGTCTTCTGCCAGTGGTCCATGGCAGACACAACGGCATCCTGCAGGCAGTCTTCCGCCAGCTGCAAATCGCCAACCGCCCTGACCAGGCAGGCAAGTATCCGCCCCCACTCTTCGCGGACGGTTCTGTCGATTGTCCGTTGCAGTGTGAGCGGGGGCAGCATGCCGGTGATCAATGCCTCAGATCAGAGAGGTTGCAAAGTTGCAGCCTAGTTATCCCACACCATTACCGGGCGCACTTCAATTCGCCCGTGTTCAGCCGACGGTATCATCGCGGCATACTTGACGGCCTCGTCGAGGTCTTCGCAATCCAGCAGATAATAACCGCCCAGTTGTTCCTTGGTCTCGGCGAACGGCCCGTCCATGATTTCGGATTTGCCGCCGCGAACGGAAACAGTAGTGGCGGTTGCAATCGGTTGAAGGGCATCTCCAGCGACCATTTTGCCATCTTTTTTTACGGTTTCAGTGAAGTCCACATAGCCTTTCATGAAGGCTCCAAACTCGTCACTCCCGGGTTGCGGTCCTGTGCCTTCTGCGGAGTAGATGAGAAGCATGAATTGCATTTGAGTTCTCCTTGGTTTTGAACCGGGGCGTCTTGCCCAGGTACATACCAGACGAACGGCGATCATCGAAATCGACATTTGTGTGAAGAAAATTTGCAATCAGCCTGAAGGCGTGCACGGGAGAGACCGCCGAGGCAGCCATCGGCGGGGAGGAACCCGATCTGTCCACCTCTGCGGTGTTTTAGCTATTTTACCGTCATGCAGGTGCAAGGCGCATTCTGGCTGACCTTGTGCGACACGCTGCCGAGCAACAGGCTGGCCAGCCCGCCAAGGCCGCGGCGACCGGTCACGATCAGGTCTGCGCCGGATTTCTCGGCTTGCTGAAGAATTTCTTCCGCAGGGTCGCCATTGCCGATAACAGTTTCAGCTGGCGTGCAGCCTTGGCTTTTTGCCTGTTTCACGGCCTGCGCCATGACTTGTTTTCCGGCTTCGGCAATTTTTTCCGGGGCGGGAGCAATGGCAACAGCGCCGGAGCCTACCGCAATTGCCGTGGTTTCCAGTTCAGGCGAGTGGACCAGATGAACTGCTGACTTGTACTTGTCCGCAATGTCGCAAGCTGTAGCCAGTGCATGCGCAGACTGTTCGGAGCCATCAATTGCAACGACGATAGTTTTAAACATGTGTCCCACCTCGATGTTGATGATGGCTGGCATGTTAGATTGCAGAAGAATGAAGTTTCTTGACGCAGATCAAACGTCTTGAAGTCGCATTATCCGCCCTTGCTCTCGTGCCAGCGCGCCTTGTCAAAGGCAACATGGTCACCGAAATAATCGATGGTGGGCGTATCAGCGGGCAGGGTCGCGGCAGAATAGTGCGTCGTTGCGCTGTCCAGCCGGCGTGTGTGCTGTTGCCTGCTGACCCAGGGTTCGGCCGGCATCAGCGTGCTTGAACGCTGCACGACATCCCAGATGTAATAATGATGCGGCACGACCACTTTCGGCTGCAGGCGGTCGATGATTTCCTGGGTATGCTGGAATCCCATGACGTGCTGGGACTCATCGACCGGCAGCAGAGCGATATCAATATGCCCGAGCGCGTTCCAGACCTCGTCCGGCGGATTGTGCCGGTTGTCACCCCAGTGCAGAATCCGCAAACCGCCGGTTTCGACGATGATCAGGCAATTGTCCCAGGAGCGTGGATTGCCCGGTGGCTCAATGTCGACATCGCCGAATTCCCTGATGATCTTCTTGAAATCATAGCTGGCGCTGGAACTGTCGGTGGCGTGCTTGTCCGCGATACCGGTAATGCGCACATCTGAAAACTCGTAAACCCCGATGAGCCGGTCGAGCAGCACATGTGCATCGAGGCGGTGCAGGGCGTCATGGTCGAAATGCGCGTGGGTCGCGACACCAATGTCGACCGCGGTTCTGGGGAAGTCGTAAAAGTACCAGTCCCATCGCCGCGTCGGCAGATTGCGCCACGGGTCCAGCATGACGGTGAGGCCGGAAGGCGAGGTGATCTGAAATGCCGAGCTGCCATAATAGCTGAGAGCAACCACCTGTTCCG
>CALHUA010000102.1 GCA_938039915.1 uncultured Anderseniella sp. | reverse complement strand
TGACCGGGTCGGTACCGTCTATCGCCGTACCGGAGCCGCTCTGGTAGACAGGCACCTTGTCGGCCCATGCCGGAGTAAGCGCGAACTGGGCCATGACCAAAGCCAGCACGGCAAACAGGATTCTGAAATGTCGCATGAAATGCTCTCCTAATCGATATCCACTACTCAGATAACGACAATGACTTAACGGGTTGATTGAGCCAGGGTAATGGCACTCACGGCATCTTGATGGTGTTGTTATCTCTTTTCATGGCGCTCTGATCCCCCCTCAACCTTACGACATCAGCCTTGCAACCCGCTTCTGCGCATGCTTCGCAATCTTGCGCGCATCAACGCCGGTCAGCTCGCCACCACTGACAACCCGCCTGCCCTCGACCACCAGGTCACGCACCTTAAGCGGGCCACACAGCAGCAGGGCCGCCACCGGATCCCAGGTCCCTGCCGCCTCAAGACCTGACACATCCCAGATGGCAATGTCCGCCCGTTTGCCCGGTTCTATGGAGCCCAGTTCGTTGGCACGGCCCAGTACCGTTGCGCCGCCCAGCGTGGCGATTTCCAGCGCTTCGCGCACGGCAAAGGCATTGGCGCCGTGTTTGACACGCTGCAGCAGCATGGCCTGGCGGGCCTCCGACAACAGGTGGCCTGAATCATTGCTGGCTGAACCGTCCACCCCGAGCGCCACGCGCACGCCCGCATCGCGCATTTCGCGCACCGGTGCGATGCCGGAACCGAGGCGGCAGTTGGAACACGGGCAATGGGCCACGCCGGTTTTGGTGCGGGCAAACAGGTCAATTTCCTGCCTGTCCAGCTTGACGCAATGGGCATGCCAGACATGCTCGCCGACCCAGCCCAAATCCTCGGCATACTGGCCTGGCCGGCAACCGAAGTTTTCCAGCGAATAGGCGATATCCTCGTCATTTTCTGCCAGATGGGTGTGCAGCATGACCTGCTTGTCGCGCGCCAATGCAGCTGCTTCCTTCATCAGGTCTGTACTGACAGAAAACGGTGAGCACGGCGCCAGGCCGACACGCACCATGGCCCCGGCTTCCGCATCATGGTGGGCATCCACGACACGGATGAAATCTTCGGCAATGTCGCGCTCGTTCTCGACCAGAGAATCCGGCGGCAGGCCACCGTCGCTTTCACCGACACTCATCGCGCCGCGCGTCGGGTGAAACCGCACACCCACAGTGCCTGCGGCATCAATGGTATCTTCCAGCCTGACACCATTGGGGAAGATGTAGAGATGGTCCGAACTCATTGTGCAACCAGACAATGCGAGTTCCGCCAGACCCAGTTGCGCCGACACAAACATGTCTTCCGGCTGCATCCGCGCCCAGACCGGGTACAGCGCGCGCAGCCAGTCGAACAGAAGGGCGTCCTGACCGGCCGGCACCGCACGGGTGAGTGTCTGGAACAGATGATGATGGGTGTTGACCAGACCCGGCGTCACCACGCATCCACGCGCATCGATTGTCTCGTCACAGTCCTGAGCCTGGCCGGCAGCGCCAACCGAGGTAATCGCGCCGTCTTCTATCGCGATGGTTCCACCGGCAATTTCGCGGCGGTCGGCATCCATGGTGACAACGGCATCGGCGTTGATGATCTGCAGTTTCGTCATGTGGGCATCGTGCCTTGGCTGGCATCAATCGCACAAGCGGAAATCGAGCATTGAGTACCCGTGTGCCTGCATCACGCACATGGGAGGGGTGCAGTAACTGCACCAGTTAGCGCTTGATCGGGATGGCCCCGTCCTGCTCTAGTTACAGGTTCCGCAACGTCGAGTTGGAGACGGCTTCGCATGTCTGAAGATCGCCCCGCCCTGGCAGCAATCCTGATGGTGGGTTCGCTTTGCATGCTCTCCCTGCAGGACTCGCTGGTCAAGCTGGCCAGCGCGGACGTCTCGCTATGGCAGTTCCAGACCCTGCGCGCTGTTTGCAACCTCACCATGCTGTTTGTGCTTGCCCGCTTCATCTGGGGCAGCGGCTCTGCCTGGCCGAAACGGTTTTCGGCGGTGGCGCTGCGCAGTTGCTTTCTGATCGGCGCAATGCTGTCTTTCTTCGGCGCCATTCCGTTTCTCAGCCTGTCTGAAGTGGCAGCAGGCCTGTATGTGTTTCCGCTGTTCGTTGCCGTCCTGTCGGCACTGGTGCTGGGCGAGCGCGTCGGTCCGCGCCGTGTCATCGCGGTTGTGGCAGGGTTTGCCGGAACGCTTCTCATCCTGAAACCGGCATCGGCCTCGTTCCAGTGGGTATCGCTGGTACCTGTCATGGCCGGCCTGTTTTACGCCGCCACCGTGCTGACCACCCGGAAACTGTGCCGGGAGGAAAGCCCGGCAACCCTGGCGCTGGGCGTGTCGGTGGCGTTCGTGACCGTTGGCGCTGTGGGCATCGCCGTCATGGAAACCGTCAAGCCGGCAGCACTGGCTGAAAGCTGGCCCTACCTGTTTGTCGGCTGGAATCCGCTGAGCCTGGAAGTGGCAGGCCTCATCCTGGCATGCTCCATGCTCAACCTGGTCTCCAACATAGGACTGGCGAAAGCCTACCAATCCGCGGAGTCAAGCTGGCTGGCGCCGTTCGATTATTCCTACCTGATCTTCGCAACCTTCTGGGGCGTGGTAATGTGGAACGACATTCCCGACCTGTTGTCATTCACCGGCATGGCGATGATTGCCGGGTCCGGCTGCTATGTTGCCTGGCGCGAACGCACCGAGAGCCGGTTACGGCAGGCTGACCTCAACCGGGCGCTGAGATGACCGTGATGGTGAGTTGCCGACGGGCTTGAGCTTTCCTTTCAGCCGTCATTCCAGCGAAGGCTGGAATCCATCTGTCCGCAAGTACCAGACGCTCATGTCCTATTGGATCCCAGCCTTCGCTGGGAAGACGATGCCTTACTGTCTCACACATACCGGAACACGAACACGAACCACAAAGCCACAATCCCCATCGGCCACCACAGGGGCGAGCCGATGAAGAACAGCCAGGCGATGAAGATGAAGGCTGAGCCCAGCAGCGAGATGAACAGCCGGTCGCCGCGGGTCGTATCTATCGCAAATACGCCGCGGCGCGGATCGCCGCCGGGGCGGTAATATTCCCACACACCCATGGCGGTGATGGCCAGCACGACGAAGATGAAGAAGCTGGCCGTGGCCGGTGTCCAGGCCATCCAGGTCTTGCCCAGCGGCAAAGTCCACCACTTGGCAGAGAACATGACAACGTCTTCCATGGCACCAGCGTCCTTTCTACTAGACCCGGCCCAGGGCAAAGCCCTTGGCGATGTAGTTGCGCACGAAGTAAATCACGATGGCGCCGGGAATGATGGTCAGTGTCCCGGCGGCCGCCAGCAGCCCGAGTTCATAGCCCGACGATGACGCGGTCTTGGTCATGGTGGCCGCAATCGGTTTGGCGGCAACCGCCGTCAGTGTCTTCGCCAACAGCAATTCCACCCAGGAGAACATGAAGCAGAAGAACGCCGCCACGCCGACACCGGCGGCAATGGTGGGGATGAATATCTTCACGAAAAACGCCGGAAACGAATAGCCGTCCACATAGGCCGTTTCGTCGAGTTGTTTCGGCACACCCGACATGAACCCTTCCAGGATCCACACCGCCAGCGGCACATTGAACAGTGTATGGGCCAGCGCCACGGCCAGATGGGTGTCGAAGATGCCGATTGCCGAATACAGCTGGAAGAACGGCAGGGCAAACACCGCCGCCGGCGCCATGCGGTTGGTGAGCAACCAGAAGAACAAGTGCTTGTCGCCCAGAAAGCGATACCGGGAGAACGCATAGGCCGCAGGTAGTGCAACCGTCACCGACAATACCGTGTTGATGGTCACATAGATGATCGAGTTGATGTAGCCGGTGTACCAGGTTGGGTCGGTAAAGATGGTCCGGTAGTTCTCCAAAGTGAAATTCTGCGGCCACAGGGTAAATGAGCCGAGGATTTCATTGGTGGTCTTGAACGACATCGACACCAGCCAGTAGATCGGCAACATCAGGAAGATGATGTAGATCGTCGGGATCAGCCACTTGGCTCTGGCCATCACTGTTCCTCCCCTCTGGTCATTACGGTGTAGAAAATCCAGCTGAACAGCAAGATCACCAGGAAATAGATCAGCGACATGGCAGCCGCCGGCCCGAGGTCGAACTGACCCAATGCGATCTTCACCAGATCAAGTGACAGCAAGGTTGTGGAATTGCCGGGTCCTCCACCGGTTAGCACGGAAGGTTCGGTGTAGATGTTGAACGAGTCCATGAAGCGCAACAGAACGGCAATGGTCAGCACCCGCTTCATCTTGGGCAACTGGATGTACCTGAAGATCGCCCATGAACTCGCCCCGTCAATACGCGCTGCCTGATAATAGGCATCCGGGATCGACACCAGGCCCGCATAGGCCAGCAGCACCACCAGCGACGTCCAGTGCCACACATCCATCAGGATGAGCGTGAACCAGGCATCCCCCGGCTGGCGCGTGTAATTGTAGTCAAAGCCGATCATGTTCAGCGTCTTGCCCAGAAGGCCAAGCTCCGGCAGACCGAAAATGTTCCACATGGCGCCGACCACGTTCCACGGGATCAGCAGCGGCATGGCCATCAGCACCAGGCAGACCGACACCCACGGCCCTTTACGCGGCATGGCGAGCGCGATGATAACACCCAGCGGAATTTCAATGGCCAGGATGGTGCCGGTGAAAAACAACTGGCGCCCGAGCGCGTCATGAAACCGTGGTGAGCGCAGGATTTCCTCGAACCAGCGCAGTCCCGCCCAGAAAAACACGTTGTCGCCGAAGGTTTCCTGGACCGAATAATTGACCACCGTCATCAGCGGAACGATGGCATTGAAAGCCACCAGTATCAGAACCGGGGCGACGAAGAACCAGGCTTTCTGGTTGACGGTCTTGTTCATGGTTGGCCTTCCCGGCCTGCCAGCCATCCATCGGTGTAAATCCGCGTCGCTGTGGGGTCGAATTCAAGATGAGCGCTGTCTGAGGGAATTGCGCCACCTTCTTCGACCAGCAGCCTGACCCGACCGCCGGCACTGTCGGCCTCCACAACGGAAAACCGCCCCGCGTCGGAGACTTTGACCACACGGGCCTCAAGACCCCGGCCCGCGAACTTGACGAACTCGGGACGCACGCCTATTTCCGATTTGCCGGCCTTGGCGCTTGCCTTGTTCGCCGTTTGGATCCTTTTGCCGGCAATGTACGCTTGGCCGTTCTTCACCTCGCAGCCCAGCACGTTCATGCCGGGTGAACCGATGAAGTGCCCGACAAAAGTATGGTGCGGTTCTTCGAACAGTTCCTTCGGTGTGCCCACCTGCACCACCTCACCGACATTCATCACCACAACCTTGTCGGCAAAGGTGATTGCCTCGGTCTGGTCATGGGTCACGTAGATCATGGTGTTGGGCACCCTTGTGTGCAGCTCCTTCAGCTTGGAGCGCAACTGGAATTTCAGATGCGGATCAATGACCGTGAGCGGCTCATCAAACAGGATGGCGTTGACATCGGTTCGCACCAGCCCGCGGCCCAGCGAAATCTTCTGCTTGCCATCCGCCGTCAGCCCGGAGGCCCGGTTGCCGAGTGTCGCGGTAAGATCGTTCATTTCCGCCACCTCAAGCACCCGCTTGTTGACGGTCGTCTCGTCGACACCGCGATTGCGCAGCGGAAACGCCAGGTTGTCGTAAACCGTCATGGTGTCGTAAACGACAGGAAACTGGAAAACCTGCGCGATCTTGCGCTGCTCGGGCGGCAGGCCGGTGACGTCATGATCATCGAACAGAATGCTGCCGTGCGATGGCGTCAGCAGCCCGGAGATCAGGTTAAGCAGGGTTGTCTTGCCACATCCTGACGGTCCCAGCAGCGCATAAGCACCGCCATCATCCCAATCGAGGTTGAGCTCCTTCAACGCCCAGTCTTCATCGTTGACCGGGTTAGGCATATAGGCATGTTTGAGGTTTTTCAGAGTTATCCGGGCCATGTCACGCCGCCTTTCCGGCTGCAGCCAGGTCGACCAGATGTCCGTCAGCATCAAAGTAGAAACACTTCGACATGTCGGCGTAGAACCGGGCAAACCGGCCTGTTTCAAACGGATGCACGCCATGGGACAGGGACACCCAGGGATGATCATGCGCGTGAAAGTGAATAATGCTTTCCGAACCGGTGAGTTCGGCCACCTTGACCTTGCCCTCCACGACGACCGATTTGGACGACTGGCGCACCGGCGACACGTGATGCGGGCGGATGCCGATGGTGTAGGTGCCGTTGGCAAGACCCTTGTCCGCCTTCCAGGACACTCCCTCGTCAAGCAGCACCCAGCCGGATTTTACCGACGCTTTGGCCAGATTGATCGGCGGTTCTGAAAACACTTTTGCCGACTCCAGCCCGGACGGATTCCGGTAGATTTCCGCGGTCGGCCCCAGATCCACGACCCGGCCCTCGTGCATGGCCGCGGTCTGCCCGCCCAGCAACAGGGCTTCCGTTGGTTCCGTGGTGGCATAGACCACCACGCAATTTCGTTCTGCAAACAGTCTCGGCAATTCGTCACGCATTTCCTCGCGCAGTTTGAAATCAAGATTGGCGAGCGGCTCGTCCAGCAATATCAGGTCGCTGTCCTTGACCAGCGCGCGGGCCATGGCGGTGCGCTGCTGCTGGCCGCCCGACAGTTCCGACGGCCTGCGGTCCAGCATGGCTGATATCCGCATCAGTTCAGCCATTTCACCCACCCGGGCCTGGATTTCGGCGGCGGGAAGCCGTGCAACGCGCAGCGGTGAGGCGATGTTGTCGAACACCGACATGTTCGGATAGTTGATGAATTGCTGGTAGACCATCGACACATTGCGTTTCTGGACCGCCGTGCCGGTAACATTGTGACCGTCGAACCAAACCTCGCCGGATGTTGGTTTCTCCAGCCCTGCCATCATCTGCATCAGGGTCGTCTTGCCGGCCAGCGTGGTGCCCAGCAGTATGTTGAAGCTGCCCGGCTCAAATGTCAGGTCGGTTGGATGGATGTGCACATCCGCCCCTACCTTCTTGGTCACATTTTTCAGTTCAAGCGCCATAGCGCACCCTGCCGCCGCTTAGGGTCGGGACCCCAGGTTAAAATGGTTATCGGTTGCGGGGGAGCGGTCCGGCGTCTGATATGCCGGGCCGCTCATCACGCATGGGAGAATATGCGCTTCCCTACTGCGCCCAGCGCTTGACGATCTCTTCATACGCAATCGTCTTGCCTGGCTCTTTTTCATTGGCCAGCTTTTCAGCCGGGCCATTCTCCTTGCCGAGCCACTCGCTCGGGTCCTTGGCTTCATTCAGGCGCGGACCGCACCCGCCATAGACCTTGGCCTGTTCATCGGCTGCCTGCATCCGGCTCATGACCTGGTCCATTTCACCGGCCAGCCGATCCATGGCCTGCTGTGGTGTAAACGCCCCGGAGTTCACGTCACCGATGTTCTGCCACCACAACTGCGCCAGTTTCGGATAATCCGGAACGTTGACACCGGTCGGTGTCCAGTTGACCCGGTCCGGCGAGCGATAGAACTCGATGAGTCCCCCCAGTTTCGGCGCGCGTTTGGTGAAATGCTCATGACGCACGGTGCTGTCACGAATGAAGGTCAGCCCGACATCGGACTTTTTCACATCCACTGTCTTGGACACCACGAACTGGGCGTACAACCAGGCTGCCTTGGCACGGTCAACCGGTGTGGACTTGAGAATTGTCCACGATCCGGCATCCTGGTAACCAAGCTTCATGCCGTCTTTCCAGTACGGACCGTGCGGGCTTGGCGCCATACGCCACTGCGGATTGCCGTCATCGTCAACGGTATTGTTGCCTTCCGACTTCGGCGCAACCATGGAGGCGGTGAACGCCGTGTACCAGAATATCTGCTGGGCCACATTGCCTTGTGCCAAGGCTGGCAGCGACTGGTAGAAGTCATAGTCAGCCGCGCCTGGAGGCGCATATTTGCGCAGCCATTCATCCCACTTGGCGATCGCGAATACCGACGCCGGAGCATTGGTGCCGCCGCCACGGGCAACAGATGCACCGGACGGATTGCAGCTGTCTGCCTCCATGCGGATGCCCCACTCGTCGATCGGCCGACCGTTCGGCAAACCGGGTGACGTGGCACCGGCCATCGACAGCCAGGCATCGGTCATGCGCCATCCAAGGTCGGGCGCGCGCTTGCCGTAATCCATGTGACCGTAGATACGGACACCATCGATTTCCTTGACGTCCTCGCTGAAGAACTGCGCAATGTCCTCATAGGCAGACCAGTTGACCGGCACACCCAGTTCATAGCCGTACTTGGCCTTGAACTGGGCCCTCAGTTCCGGCTTGTCGAACCAGTCCTTGCGGAACCAGTACAGGTTGGCGAACTGCTGGTCCGGCAGTTGGTAAAGCTTGCCGTCGGGTCCGGTGGTAAACGATTTGCCGATGAAATCGTCCACATCGAGACCGGGATTGGTGACACCCTTGCCTTCACCGTCCATCCAGTCGGAAAGGTTTACCGCTTGCTGCAAGCGCGAATGAGTGCCGATCAGGTCGCTGTCATTGATATAGGCATCATACAGATTCCGGTTGGTCTGCATCTGGGTCTGTACGGCCTGCACCACCTCGCCTTCGCCGAGAAGCTGGTGATTGACCTTGATGCCGGTGATTTCTTCAAACGCCTTGGTCAGCGTCTTGGATTCATACTCATGTGTCGGAATGGTTTCCGACAGCACGTTGATCTCCATGCCCTTGAACGGCTCCGCCGCCTTGATGAACCAGTCCATCTCCTTCAACTGGTCTTCTTTCGAAAGCGCGGATGGCTGGAATTCGTCGTTTACCCACTTCTCTGCCGCGGCCATATCGGCCTGCGCAGGAAGAGCCGCAGCGCCCAGTGCAAATACCGCAACTGACGCCAAAAGCAGCTTTTTCATAATGTCTCCTCCAACTGATTGCGTGCGCACTCGTTCACGACAGCGGTGCGTCACTGGACTAGGACATAACGAATAAAAACGAAAGTCAATGGCTTTTTATTTGATTTATTCGAAAAAAATCGCAATTATTATGAAAACAACCGAAGGGATGCGTCGTGACGGCACTGCCGCCCAGACAGACAGATATTCTTGAGATCGCCCGCCGCGAAGGCCGCGTGGATGTGGAGACGCTGGCGCACCGTTTTGACGTCACGCCACAGACAATCCGTAAGGATCTCAATGACCTGTGCGACATCGAAAAGCTCAACCGGGTTCACGGCGGTGCGGTGTTTCCCTCCAATACGGTCAACATGGCCTATCAGGCCCGCCGGGAAATTGCTGCTGACGGCAAGGCCCGGATCGCAAGCGCGATTGCCGAAATGATCCCGGACAATTCGTCGCTGATCCTCAATATCGGCACCACAACCGAACAGGTGGCTTTCGCCCTGCGCCGCCACCAGGGGTTGATGGTGATCACCAACAATCTCAATGTCGCCTACATACTGTCCGACGCACCAGGTGTTGAAGTGGTGGTGTCCGGCGGCATGGTGCGCAAGAGCGATGGCGGCATTGTCGGTGCCGCCGCGATTGACCTGATCCGGCAGTTCAAGGTCGACTTTGCCGTGATTGGGACTTCCGCCATTGATGAAGAAGGTTGCCTGCTGGATTTTGACTACCGCGAAGTGCGCGTCTCACAGGCCATCCTCGGCCAGGCCCGCACCTCCATTCTTGCAGCTGATACCGGCAAGTTTGAACGTCGTGCACCGGTCCAGATCGGCCAGTTGGAGGACCTGGATGTCTTTGTCACCGACGAGCAGCCACCCCGCTCCATTCAGAAGATCTGCAGTGTCGCGAAAATCCGCCTCGAGGTCGCACAAACCGACATGGTGGCCGGAAAGGCGGCTGAATGAACAAGCAGTCGCAACACGCCCGCCTGACACCTCATTATGACGTGCTGATCATCGGTGGCGGCATCAATGGCTGCGGCATCGCCCGTGATGCGGTCGGCCGTGGCTACACTGTTTGCCTGTGTGAGGCAGGCGATTTCGGCGGCGGCACGTCATCTGCTTCCACAAAACTGGTTCATGGCGGCCTGCGCTATCTGGAGCATTATGAGTTCATGCTGGTGCGCAAGGCACTGATGGAACGTGAAGTGCTGTGGAACAACGCACCGCACATCATCTGGCCAATGCGGTTTGTCCTGCCGCACCATTCCGGCCTGCGCCCGGCCTGGCTGCTGCGGCTGGGCCTGTTCCTGTATGACCATATCGGCGGGCGCAAGCTGTTGCCAGCAACATCCAGCTTGAACCTGCGTGATGATGAAGCCGGCAAGCCACTGAGGCCGCTGTTCAGGAAAGCCTTTGAATACTCCGACTGCTGGGTCGAGGATTCCCGCCTGGTTGTCCTGAACGCACTCGACGCCGCGCAGCGCGGCGCTGACATGCGGACACATACAAAAGTGGCCAGCGCGCAACGCTCCGACGGCCAGTGGCGGGTCGAAATGGAAGACACGCTCTCCGGCGGGAGGCAGACGGTGACCGCCGGCATCATCGTCAATGCCGCGGGGCCCTGGGTCGACATGGTGCTCAAACAGGTTTTCGGCCAAAATGACGTCAGCAATGTCCGCCTGGTGCGTGGCAGCCACATTGTCATCCGGCGTAAATTTGCCCACGACAAGGCCTACATTTTCCAGAACGACGACAACCGCATCATTTTCGCCATTCCATACGAAGGCGACTATACCCTGATCGGCACCACCGATGCCGAGCACGGGCCTGACATGGGCAAGCCTGAAATATCCACTGAAGAAATCGAGTATCTGTGCGCGATGGCGAGTGAGTATTTTTCAGAGCCTGTCACAAAATCAGATGTCGTATGGACCTATTCCGGCGTGCGGCCCTTGTATGACGATGGCGCCAGCAAGGCGCAGGAAGCCACCCGTGACTATGTGATCCGCACCGATGGCGACAAGAAGGGAGGATTGCTGCTCAACATTTTTGGCGGCAAAATCACCACGTTCCGGGTACTGGCCGAGGAAATTCTGAAAGACGTCGAAGCGGCGCTGGGTGCCCGCCAACCGTCCTGGACCGCAAATACAGCGCTTCCCGGCGGTGATTTTCCAGCGCAAGGATTTGACGCTTTGGTCAATGAGTACGCTGATGCCCATCCTGGTCTGGACCGGAAGTTGATCACCCGGCTTGCACGCCACTACGGCACAAGGGCCAAGCTGGTACTCGGGAATGCGCAAACAACAGCTGATCTTGGCAAGCTGTTTGGCAACGGTTTGCATGAGGCAGAAGTTATCTACCTGATGCGTCACGAATGGGCCCTCACGGCGCAAGACATTTTGTTCAGGCGCACCAAGCTCGGTATCGCCTTTGACACTGAACAGATACAGGCCTTGCAGGCGTTCATGGATCGTGCTGCAAAAACCAGACACACAACGACAAGCGAAACTTACCTTCATTAGGCGGTTGCAGTATCGGGGCAAACAATGGGCAATTACGTTCTAGCCATTGATCAGGGCACAACATCTTCGCGGGCGATCATATTCGATCAGCACCAGAAAATCGTCGCCGTCGGCCAGCAGGAGTTCGCACAGCATTTTCCGAAATCAGGCTGGGTTGAACACGACGCGGAAGACATCTGGTCAAGCGTCGTTACCACCTGCCAGAAAGCAATCCGCAAGGCCGGGGTCAAGCCGTCGGATATCGCGGCAATCGGCATTACCAACCAGCGCGAAACCACGCTCATGTGGGATCGAGAGACAGGTAAGTGCGTCCACAGGGCAATCGTCTGGCAGGACCGGCGTACCTCTGAATTCTGCGCAAAGCTGAAACAGGCCGGGCACGAAAAAAGCTTCAGCGCCAAAACCGGACTGCTGCTCGATCCCTATTTTTCCGGCACCAAGGTCTCCTGGCTGCTGGACAACGTGAAAGGCCTGCGCAAAAAGGCTGAAGCCGGTCGCATTGCATTTGGCACAGTAGACAGTTTCCTGATCTGGCGCCTCACCGGCGGCGCATCACACGTCACAGACGCCACCAATGCCTCGCGCACGCTGATGTTCAACATCAAGGCGAACAAGTGGGATGCGGGCCTGCTCAAAGTGCTGGATGTTCCTGCAAATGTGTTACCGGACGTGCTCGACTGTTCGGCGGATTTCGGTGTCACCGATCCATCGATCCTGGGTGCTGCCATACCCGTCATGGGCGTGGCAGGTGACCAGCAGGCCGCCACCATCGGCAATGCCTGTTTCAAGCCAGGCATGATGAAATCAACCTACGGTACCGGGTGCTTCGCCCTGCTCAATACGGGTGCGGACATGGTGCGATCGAAAAACCGCCTGCTGACCACCATCGCCTATCGCCTCAACGGCAAGACCACCTATGCGCTGGAAGGTTCAATTTTCATGGCCGGCGCCACCGTGCAGTGGTTGCGCGACGAGATGGGTTTTCTGAAATCAGCCGGCGACAGTGGCGCAATGGCCGCGAAAGCTGACCCGGAACAGGATGTCTATCTGGTTCCCGCCTTCACCGGCCTTGGCGCACCCCATTGGGACGCAGATGCCCGCGGTGCGATTTTCGGCCTCACTCGCGCATCCGGTCCCAACGAACTGGCCCAGGCAGCACTTGAAGCGGTGTGCTACCAGACCCACGACCTGCTGTCGGCGATGCAGAAGGACTGGAAGTCGCAAACTGCCCGCAAGACCGTGCTGCGTGTCGACGGCGGCATGGTAGCGTCAGACTGGACCATGCAGCGCCTTGCCGACATGCTGAACGCACCGGTTGACCGACCCGAAGTACTGGAAACCACCGCCCTGGGCGCCGCCTGGCTTGCCGCGTCACGTGCCGGTCTGTGGCCCAACGCGTCCGGTTTTGCCAAATCGTGGGCGCTCGATCAGCGCTTCAAGCCGAAAATGAAACAGGCCGTAAGACAGAGGAAAATCGCCGGATGGGCGGACGCGGTCAGGCGAACGCTGAGCTGAGCAGAATTGAATGTTCGTTTCCAGCGATGTTTTCAACGGAGCAAGGCCGCATCCGACGATTTCGTTGCGCCATAGACTGCCATCAGGGCACCAGCGATATAGATAGTCAGTCCGGCAAGCGTGGCTGCGGAATAATGCACTCGCCCATCAAGCAGCTGCATGAGAAACACCATCGCCGGACCAAGTGCCGTCACCGCCGCGATCACAGATGCCGGGATGAGCGGGACAGCTTTCTGGACCAGATAGAGCGGAAAGGCGATGATGACCAATCCGATCACGATGATCCAGGCCAGATCGCGGGCTGAGGTCGGGACGCCCTTGTCATCCACTCCGATCAGAAAGGCGATGAGTGCCAGTAACGTGTAAAGCATAAAGCGAAGTCCGAATTGTGCCAGCGGACCGACCCCCCTACTGTTCAGCCTCACCGAGTAGAGAACGACGAATGCCGTGCACCCGCCGGACAGCGCGGACAAACCCACACCGGTCACGGCTGCAAACCAGCCGCCTCGAACAAATCCGGAGAACCCCAATACAGTGATTGCGGCAAGCAAAAGGATCGATAACAGGATCAATCCATTACCGATATGATCGAACCGCCGCTTCACTGACCGGGCCTCCGGCAATCCCAGCCATCCAGCAATAATTATTCCCAACGGGACCATGCCGGAGAATATGGTGAATACGACCGCTGGCTCGATGAGTTGAACCGCGATGAAATAGGTGGTCCAGGTCAGAGCCGCAAACAGGTTGAGAATAACGACGATCCTCCATGCCCGGCCCGACGCCGCAAGCTCGGCTGGACGGAAGATTGCCGTGGCCAGCGTGCAGCCGACAACGGAGATGCCAAACACCCATGCGCCAACAAGGAAAGAGTCCACCTCCTGAAACACGGACCCGAGATATACAGCCTGGAAGGCTTCAAGGGTGATGAAGGACAGACAGCAGATCAGTCCGATTTGGGCGCGCGGCATGGTGGTTGCTCCGGTATTTTCGAGCAAAGCTATGGATTTTTCGTGCAGGATGTGGTCGAAATCTCCGAAAATATGGCGTAATTTTGCAGGCTCTCAATGGACGCACTCGACATTCGCATCGTGGAAGCATTGCAAAAGCGCGGTGACATAACCCATGCGGAACTGGCAGGCCTGGTGGGGTCAACAGCTTCGACATGCCTTCGCAGGGTTCGCGATCTGCAAAAGTCCGGCATACTGATCGAAAACATCTATCGCGCCGATGCCGCAAGACTTGGACGCAGCCTGCGAGCAATCATCACGGCCACAACGAAAGATCATACTCGCGCGGACAGGGATGCATTGGCGAAGTGCATTCGGGCGGAACCGGCCATTGCATATGCCTACGGTGTGACGGGAGAGTTGGACGCAATCCTGATCGGAAACTTCAAAGACATGGTTGAATACCAGGAGGTATGCGATCGGCTCTTCGATGGTGTTGAAAGCGTCGTCCGGTACACGACGCATTTCATTTCCGAGACCTACAAGGACGAACCGGCCATTCCGTGCGATGTGGCAAGGGATCAGTCTGCTGATGGGTGAGTTCGCCAAAGCGAACCTTGGCCGCATGGCACTACATCGGTAATTTGGGCTCGTTTGTGACCTCCGCTCCACAGCGCATCAACGACCGCAACGCGGACAAAGCGACCAAGAGACATGGTGTGCAAATGTCCGCTTCTGACCCGAATCGTACATTCTCGGTACGTTGCAGCCAAGGTCAGAGCGGCGCCCAAAGCTAACATCCAGCTTAGGAAAATCATCAAAGATGAACGGTATCTGACGGAACTGTTTCACTAACTACTTTTTAACCGTGTTCCTGAACCCGGCCTTTACCGACGTTAGGGCAAGATAGCTAAAGTTTTAGCAAAAACCGTCAGGTTTTGCTGACTAAACAACGGCGTTTGAAACGTAGGAACATTGCGATCGTGACGGATCAGAACCTGGAGCTGCCAAAGCGCCGCGAGCACCGTGGCGTCTATTACATCGGGACTGGTGTGATGTGCGCCGTTGCCGTGACCCTGGCCGGTTGTGCGGGCACATCGAAAAAGCACGGCCCGTTTGCCAGCACCAGCCAAAGGAAGCTCTTGGAAGCTGAACAGGCCAAGTTGGCGAAATCCGAACGGGCGCTCAAAGCAGCTGTCCGAAAGCTCACCATTGCGGCAACCGCCAATAAAGCCAAGGACAGGAAGCTACTGGCCGCACAAAGCACGACCAAGAAGTATCACGCAGAACTTCAAGCTGCCGACAAGGATATTGCGGATCTGAAAACGAAACTTGCCGAAGCAAGGACATCGCAGGTCAAAATGGGCGCGGAGGAAAGCGGTTTTCAGCAGTCTGCGCACTTGATCGAAAGCCTTAAAACTAGGCTCGACAAGTCCAACAAAGAACGCGACGTCCTGAAAGCTCAACTGGATAAGGCACAAAAAAGTACATCGAAAACCGTAGATGAAACGTTGGCTGCAACGTCTCAGGAAGAAAAAGACGCAAAACAACGGATCGGGCATTTGGGCACCCCGGTAGAGTCCGTCGGAAGTGAGAAACGCGTTGTGAACCGAAAATGCGAACGCGTGCTGCACCAGGCGGCGAAGTTGGACGAGGAGCTCAGACAATCTCGTGCCGAACGTGAAAGGCTGAATGAAAAATTGCTGGTATCGCTGGAAAAAATGGAGTCGATTTCTAACCAGCACACTCAGGAGCAACACGCCGCCGCGAAAGAAGCAGAAACACTTCGCGATCAACTGGCAAAGGCGAAGCAGCAGGTTTCCAATGCCAAGGCCGAAGCAAGATCCGCGCGCAATGCTTCCACACCCGACAAACAATGCCGCGACCACTAAACAAGTAAACAAGACTGCATCCGGTAGGCAGTTTGCCGATCCGTGAGGACGAGGGTTCACGCAGGTGATCTAAGTTTGTCTGTCACAGGCTCCAGCGCCATGAAACCTCTGACGGTCACATCATGTGGCCAGTTGATCTCTGGATTGCCTGTTTTCCCGGCAAACCAAGAGCCGCACCAGGCTGGCAAAAGCGGTCACCAGCAGGGGCATGACAGCATCAGAAAATCTTCTCGTCATACTGTTTTTGCAGTGCCTGGAATTCCTGCCATTGGGTCTCGGCCTGTGCCCAGTCGCCGGTCGCAACTGCGTCTCCCACCGACCGCAGCGTGTTGGACATCTGGTGGACCAAGGGGTGTGCAGAAGGGTTGCTCATGGAGTCTGCGTCCGCAGCCAGATCTGGCGCAACCGTATCGACGAGAATCGCAATGTGCTTGGCATCACGAGCAGGCAACAGGGTATTGAGAGTGGATGCAAATGTGGTCAATTCTTCAAACGCCAGCCGGAACTCACTGTCTTTGCCGGCAAACTCCTGATAGGGCTGCTCGCCATCGCCAACGGCTTTCAGGTAAGCTGTCAGGTCTGCGCGTTGTACATCATCAAGTCCCAGCGACTTGCTGTCATTGAACCAGTCCACAACGCTCGCCAGTGTCGGTAGCGAGCCGTCATGCATGTATGGAGCGCTGAAATTGATATTGCGCAGGGTCGGCGTCTCAAAGGCTATCGCTGTACCGCCAGGGAAAGGCGGTTCGGAGCTGCCGAGGTCGTAGGTCTTGCCATCCCGGAAGTTGCGATCAGGAATGTGGCAGGTGGAGCAGGCCCGCCCGTTCAACCCTTCGAATGGTGTGTTGAACAAGGCTTCCCCGCGTTTGGCGGCATCCGAAGCCAGTTTGGTCAGTTTGCCTTTGCGATCAATCTTCGGATTGGGCAGAAAATCGAATTGCCGCATATAGGCGACCAGCGCATCAAGCTGGAACGGGCTTGGTTCCTTTCCTGCGAATTCCGTGACAATCACATTGCGGGTAAAGCGGCGCAGACTGGGCTCGCGTCCGTCGCGGCCATAAGGGGCGGTAAACCGCAGGCCGCGCAGCGACGGTGTGTCCAGATGGTCATCGGTGCGGTCGTTGAACAGCGGGTTGAAGAAGGCACCGTCAACGTCCATGCCCCCGGCACGATGGCTTAGACCCGGAATGAAGAAGTCCCGGTTTACATCCGAGCGGTTGTGACAGGTTGAGCAGGCAATCCCAAGTTCGCGCGCCGGACCGCCGAAAATCTCGGAGCTGTCAAACAGCATGTCGCCATAGGCGACCAGCGGCAGGTTGGTTTCATCCTCGCCCGCCTCTTCGAACTGCAGCACCAGCCGGGGCAACTCGCTTTGATTGGCAATTTTTGAACCCGGTGGCAAGGTAGCAGGCAGGTCAACTGTCTTTCCCGTCGCCATCGCGGTTTCGGGAATTGAGCTCAGTCGGCTACGGTCGGCAAAGTCGGCGGGCGCATAATTGGCAGTCAGATAGGTCTCTAAGGTCGCGCGCGCTTCGGCAAAAAGCTCAGCGTCGGGATCAAGCGCTTTAGTGCCCAGAGCCCTCCGGAATCCCAACGCTGATTTCATTTTCAACCAAGCCAGATCCAAATCGCGAAAAGCGTCTGGGTCGGCTGCCTTGATACCGTCTTCGAACGCACGAAATAACGCCCGCGCCTGAGCGACATCCGATTCAGCTTCAACTGTTTCCATGTTTTTTGCGGCTGCGGCCAGATGACCCAAAATTCTCTGGTGGATCGCTGTCGTGGCAGCTTCGAACATCGCTTGCCGATTTTCGGTTGCCAGAGCTGTGCGCAGGGCAGCCTGCTGCACTGCGTTCAGACGTGACAGAGCTGGAACGTCAACAGTATCCCTGTTGGAGGGATTTTCCCAGTTGTCCCTGATCTTTTGCCAGGGCACAGGGCTAAGATTGCCCAGGAACAGCGTCAGCCGATAAGCAGCAGCTTCGGGTGCCCAAGGCGCCTGTTTCACTTCGGTGGCAAGGCTTGCTGATGGCAAGAGCATCAGCGCCAAAACTGTCAGGATACGTTTCATGTTAGCTCCGCGTCATGTTGTTACTGACCATGCCGGCAGGGTGGCGGGCAATCCAGATCGCTTAATCATTCTGGAATGGACCGTTTGTTTCGGGCCGAATAGCCGGGGTTGTACTCGTATGTGAAAAGTGTCCCCCGGCCTGTTCGGTCAAGATAACTTCGGCGCCCACACGCACTTGCAATCGCAGGTGAAGTCAGAATTGTATCAACCCTCGGGTCCAGGCGCACAAGGCGGCGCAGAACGGGTTCAACCCGACTGCATCAGGTGTTGCCAGGTATTGAATTTTCCTTCACCAAAGTGCTTTCTGCGTGTTTCCTGATAAGCCCTACGGTAGGCATGGATTCTGCGCGCTACTGCTTTTCCGACCAGTCTTTATAGCTGATATAAAGTCTCAAGAGTTCTTCCGGAGAGTATTCCTTGTTTGTGGTCGTCTTGACCAGTTTCACAAAGGCGGCAAATTCCGAGTTTCCCTTGATATTCGGTTTAAGTCCGGTGGGTATCACCTGGCGCGATGCCACGGCCTTGCGAATGATGTTCGTTGCCGGCCCGTATTGCTCCCAGCCCTTGACCTCTCCGGTGAAGTCCAGCTTCTGCCATACATCCTTGCGTGACGCTTTCGACAGTTGGTCAAATTTGTCGATGAATGTTGTGATGAACCGGGTGACATTTGCATAGCGCGCGGTTTTGTCTGTCCAGTTATATACCGCCAGTATGGCAGCCATTCTGGCGGTTTCGACAGGCTTGCCCGGCGGCACCAGGTTCGGATAATCCTCGAAAGTCAAAGGATCTGGAAAATAGGCCCGCAAAACGGTCTTCGTCATTGGCACCTGCAGGAAATGCAAGCCTGAACCGGCTTTGATCTTGCGCAGTTTTGACGACGGTTTACGCGTTACCACAACCATGGCTGCAGCCCTGCCGTCGCGCACCTGTTCCACACCTTCCTTGAACTCAACATGGATGAGTTTGACCTTCAGGCGGAGATCTCGGAGCAGCGTCAACGCGCTCATCTCATTGCCGGTGCCTGGTCGCCCGACGATTATGGTTTTTCCGTTCAACTGCCTGATGTCGGTGTATTTTGTATTGGCCAGAATATGCAGTTGCTCATCATACAGTTTGGTGACGTATCTGAGCCTGTTCCTGGCACCGGGCAGTATGCCGCGCTGCTCCATATGCCGCATGACATCGGAATGAACCATGCCGACATCGATCCCCTTCAGAAACAGCAGATCCTCAACATTCTGCAGCGATCCGTAGCCGATGACCGGCAACACACGTAGCTCGCTTTTGACGTCGAGAACGCTGGCAAGATCGCCTGCTAATTGCTGATAGGTGTTGGAAACGCCATCCACGCCGCCGGTGATGAGCGTCACCCTGCCGGCGTTCGCTCTTTCGCGAATGGCAGCTTCCGACTGGTTTTGGGCGCCAGCCGGTGCGCTGCTCAGTATCGGCGAGAGCATGATCAACCAGAGACTTGCAAGAAGCAGGACAAGTGGTTTGAGTTTCGGGAACAGGGAGCCTTTAAGATAAAGCATTGGTGACCTCTTCAATGCAGGAGCAGCATTATATAGCCCCCCAGTGAAAAGTTCTCAGAATGCGTCCTTATTGGTTACGTATCGGCAATAGAATCAACCTAGGATTGAATTGACGTTTCGTCATATCGCAGCATCAGGTGGCATAAATGTGACGAGACAGAATGATCAGGATCAGGACCTGTTAGTCTCGTGCATCAGGTGGCACGATACCTGCGCCGTGCGCGCAGGCTGCAAATGCGGCGCCTCGGCGGCGCATCTGTCAAAAACCATCGGGCAGCGCGGGTGAAAAGCGCAGCCGGTCGGCGGATCGATGGGCGACGGTAATTCCCCCTTCAACAGGACGCGTTCCTTCTGCCGGCCGGGATCAGGCACCGGCGTGGCCGACAGCAGTGCCTGCGTGTAAGGGTGTCTCGGATCATCGAACAACACCTCCCTGGCTGCCTGCTCGACCGGTTTGCCGAGATACATGACCATGACCTCGTCTGCGATGTGCTTCACAACCGACAGGTCATGAGAGATAAACAGATAGGCCAGTTGCAGCTTGTCCTGCAGTTCACCGAGCAGGTTCAGAACCTGTGCCTGGATCGAGACGTCCAGCGCCGATACTGGCTCATCCAGCACCAGTATGTCAGGATCCAGCATCAGGGCACGCGCAATGGCGATGCGCTGGCGCTGACCGCCGGAAAACATGTGCGGATAACGGTCATAGTGTTCGGGACGCAGGCCCACCGCCTGCATCATTGCCTTGGCCTTGTCGCCTCTTTCGGCCTTTGAAAGCGGCGTATTCATCATCAGGGGCTCTTCCAGCGCAGAGCCGATTTTCTGACGCGGATTGAGAGAGCCGTATGGGTTTTGAAAAACCATCTGCACCTTGGGGCGCAGTTTGCGGCGCACTTGCTTGTTGCCGTCGGCCAGTTCTTCACCCGCGATCTGCAGCGATCCTGCCGTTGGCTCCTCGATCATGGTCACCACGCGCGCCAGTGTGGACTTGCCGCAACCGGATTCTCCAACAACCGCCAGGGTCTTTTTACGGCTCAACTCAAAGCTGATTCCGTCCAGTGCCTTTACCGTGGCCGCCTTGGCGTACAAGCTGCCGGGCAGCATGTAGTGCTTTTTCAGGTCGCTTGCGCGCAGGACGATTTCATCGCTCATGCCGTCACTCCGTTTCCGGGATGGTTTTGCGGTTCACCCCTGACCAGTGGATAATGGCAGAACGCCAGGCCGAGGCTGGCGGATGCCCGGGTCGGCGATTGGGTGCGGCACTGATCGGTGGCATGCATGCACCGTGGCGAGAACAGGCACCCGTCCGGCCTGTCGAACTGGCCCGGCACCACTCCAGGTATCGACGGCAGCGTGCGTGACGTGGCCCGTTCCGGCAACGCCGCCAGCAAGGCAGCGGTGTAAGGGTGATGCGGTTCTGTAAACAGATCCACCACCGGCTGTTCCTCAACCTTCTGCCCGGCATATTGCACGGAGACCCGCTGTGCCGTTTCAGCAACCACGCCCATGTCATGCGTGATGAGCACCAGACCCATACCGGTCTCACGCTGCAGGTTTAAGAGCAGATCCAGGATCTGCGCCTGGATGGTCACATCCAGCGCGGTTGTCGGTTCATCGGCGATCAGCAGTTTCGGATTGCACGAAATCGCCATGGCAATCATCACACGCTGGCTCATGCCGCCTGACAATTGATGGGGAAATGCACTGAGGCGTTTTTCAGGTGCCGGGATACCGACCAGATCCAGCAACTCGATACTGCGCGCCTTGCATTCGGCCCGTGACATGCCCAGATGCACCCTGAGGGCCTCACCCAGTTGAAACCCAACGGTGAAGCATGGATTGAGGCTCGACATGGGTTCCTGGAAGATCATGGCAATGTCCTTGCCGACAACCTCGCGGCGCTGGCGCGCCGAAAGGGAGAGCAGGTCCTTGCCGTCAAAATTCAACCGGTCCGCGGTGACCGTGGCGGTCCACGGCAACAGGCCCATCATGGCCAGCATGGCAACGGACTTGCCGGATCCCGATTCACCGACAATGGCCAGTACGTCGCTGGCATCCAGACGCAGCGATAACCCGTCCACAGCACGAAAAGCGCCGCCTGCCGTGGCAAATTCTACTGTCAGGTTTTCAATCTCTAAAAGAGCCATGGTTGTTGAATTTTCACCTTTGTAGTATTATCTCAATACTGGAGACAAAATCATGAGCACGAAACCACTTCCCATGCCGCCTATGCGGCCCATAAACGGCCCGACCGGCCCGAAACCGGGTTATTAGGCCACTATTTGTCGTCACTTGAATGCTCCAGTGCATCTATGGCGTCGATGGCCAGACGGCCGGCTTCACTGCGCAATTCAATAAAATCCCTGTAAACATCAATCTTCCGCCCCGCCTCCAACGCCGCATAGCGTTCACCGCGCATGTCTTCCGCAAGCTGCGCGATGACATCAACCTGCTGGTAATACCGGATCACCGGTTCAATGACGTCGCCGGGCAGGATCTGTATTTCGCTGACAATTGCCTCGAACGCGGGGTTCGCCGTTTCCTTCGGCACAAACGGTGTGAACGGCGGGGTCTGATCCGTACCGGCAATTATCTGCTTTGCCATCTCTTCCACATGTTCGGTCTCATCCTGCAGGATCCAGCGCGGCACGTGACAACTGATTTCCGCGCGCAGTGCAATCTTGCAATCCCTGATGCGTTCCGCCCGCCGCCCGTTTTCCAGCCGGCGCTCGCGCTGATAGGCCACGTACCATCCGATCATGGTGACCAGGGCCGCAATGACAGCGGCTACCAGCGCCGGTCCTATCATTGTGGATGCGTACATCACCTCAACTCCGCTTCAGTTTCGGGTCGAGCGCATCGCGCAGGCCATCACCCATCAGGTTGATGGCCAGCACCGTCAGCAGGATGGCAAGGCCGGGCAGTGTCACCACCCACCAGGCACGCAGTATGAACTCGCGCGCCTCGGCCAGCATGGTGCCCCATTCCGGCGTGGGCGGCTGTGCGCCCATGCCCAGAAACCCGAGGGCTGCCGCATCAAGAATGGCCGTGGAAAAAGACAGCGCAGCCTGAACAATCAACGGCGCCATGCAGTTGGGCAGGATGGTATGGAACATCAGCCGCAACGGCCGGACACCGGCAACCCTGGCAGCCGTTACATAATCCTTGTTTCTCTCTCCCAGCACCGCCGCCCGCGTCAGCCGTACATAATGCGGTTGCTGGACAATGGCGATGGCAATCATGGCATTGGTCAGGCTGGGACCGAGTATGGCGACCAGCACCAGGGCCAAGAGCAGGCTCGGGAATGACAGGATGATATCCATCAGGCGCATGATCAGCGTATCGACAGTTCCTCCCACAAAGCCGGCGATCAGGCCGACCGTCACCCCGACTGCCATGGCACCCACCACGACAATACATCCCACGAACAGCGAATACCGGCTGCCGTGGATCAGGCGGGAGAGCATGTCGCGGCCGACCGCATCAGTGCCCAGAAGAAAGCGCCAGTCGCCGCCCTCCTGCCAGACCGGCGGCGTCAGCAGCGCATCCCGGTACTGCGTGGTGGCGCCATGCGGTGCAATCAGGTCGGCCAGCAGCGCGACCATGCAGACACCGATGAAAAACCACATGCCGATAACCGCGCCGCGGTTCTCACTGAAATAGTGCCAGAACTCCTGCAGCGTCGCGCGCAGGCCTGTGGCACGGGTATCTGTTGCCACTTCGATGGCTTGATCGCTCATGGTCTCATCACCTCACATGCCGGATACGCGGATTGACGAGCCCGTACAGCAGGTCGACGATGAGGTTCACCGTCATCACGATAACCGCAATCATCAAAAGACCGCCCTGGACCGACGGATAGTCGCGTCTGAAAATACTGTCGACCATCCATTTGCCGATACCCGGCCACGAAAAGATCGTCTCGGTGAGAATAGCGCCGGCCAGCAACACGCCGACCTGCAGACCGATGGTTGTGATCACCGGTATCATCGCATTGCGCAAGGCGTGCACACCGACCACGCGCATCGGCGACATGCCCTTGGCCCTTGCGGTGCGCACATAATCCTCACTGAGGACTTCCAGCATGGCAGATCGGGTCTGGCGCGCAACAACCGCCAGCGGAATGGTGCCCAGAACGATCGTCGGCAGGATGAGGTGCGACACGGCTGACGAAAACGCACCCTTCTGACCCGACAGCAGGCTGTCGATCAGCATGAACCCGGTAACCGGCTTGAAGAAATACAGCAGCGATATGCGGCCCGACACCGGCGTCCAGCCGAGAATGCCGGAAAACAGGATGATCAGCAGCAGCCCCCACCAGAAAATCGGCATTGAATAACCGACCAGCGCAGTGCCCATGATGGTCTGGTCGGGCCATGACCCGCGCCGCGTGGCCGCATAGATACCCGCCGGCACGCCTATAAAGACGGCAAATATGATAGCGCAGATCGACAATTCCAGCGTGGCGGGAAACAGCGTGAAGAATTCATCCCACACCGGTTTCTTGGTCACCAGCGAACTGCCCAGATCTCCCTGCAGCGCGGAAAAAAAGTAATCGAAATACTGTTCGTAAATCGGCCGGTCGAAACCGAACTGCTTCATCAGCGCCGCGTGGCGCTCAGGCGTGACCCCGCGTTCACCCGCCATCAGCAACACCGGGTCACCGGGCAGCACCCTGACAAACGCAAACGCGGCAATGGTTACCCCGATGAAGGTCGGAATAATCAGGCCGATGCGCCGGAGAAGAAATGCAAACATGAAAGCCCCACCTCCCGCCGTATCCTGACATTTCAGGGCACGGCGGGCACATTTGTTGTCACAAGGTCAGGCTTACTCGGCGATATCAACACCGTCGAACCAGTGTCCGCCCAGCGGGTCCATCACATAGCCGGACACTTTTTTCGACATCGGCATGAACACCACTGAATGGGCAATGGTTGCCCACGGTGCTTCACGCTTGAACACCACCTGCGCATCTTCATAGAGCTTGGTGCGCTCAGCCTTGTCCGACACGGTCTTGGCTTTCTGGACCAGGGCTTCAAAGTCCTTGTTACACCATTGTGCACGGTTGGAGCCGCCGACGGCATCACAACCCAGCAAAACGGCCAGGAAATTGTCCGGATCGCCATTATCACCGGTCCAGCCCAGCAGTACCGCACCGTCGCGATCCTTTTCCTTGGAGAGCTTGAGATACTCACCCCACTCATAGGACACGATCTCGACGCCGACACCGATCTTGGAGAAATCCGACTGGATCAGTTCGGCCATGCGCCGCGCATTCGGATTGTAGGGACGCTGCACCGGCATCGCCCAGATCTTCATCTTCAGATCCTTGACGCCGGCTGCTTCCAGCATTTTCTTGGCAGCTTCGGGATCATAACCGTCGTCCTGGACGGCATCATTGTAGGACCACATGGTCGGCGGAATCGGGTTCTTGGCTTCCTTGCCGGCGCCCTGGAACACGGCATCCAGTATCGACTGCTTGTTGATCGCCATGTTCAGCGCCTTGCGCACTTCCGGCTTGTCGAACGGTGCCACCAGTGAGTTGTAGGCGAGATAACCGACATTGAGGCCCTCCTGCTCCATCACCTGCAGATTGGCATCTGCCTTGAGATCAGCCAGATCTGCCGGATTTGGATAAGGTGCAACATGGCACTCGCCGGCTTTCAGCTTCTGCTGGCGTACAGACGCATCGGTTGTGATCGCGAACACCAGGTCATCGATCGGCTGCTTGCCGGCCCAGTAACCTTCGTGCGCGGCATAGCGGATGACCGCGTCTTTCTGATAGGCGACGAACTTGAACGGACCGGTGCCGACAGGCTGCTGGTTCAGCAGTTCCTTCTTGCCGTCAGCTTCCAGCTTGGCGGCGTATTCAGCCGACATGATGGAGGCAAAATCCATCGCCAGGTTAGCGATCATCGGCGCTTCAGGCCGGTTCAGCACGAACTTGACCGTGTTGTCGTCGACCTTTTCAACCGACTTGAGCAGGTCCGGCATCGACATGCCGTCAAAATACTCCCAGGCAATACCGGCGGTGTACTGGTTCCAGGGATGATCCTTCTTCAACTGGCGTTCAAACGAGAACACGACATCATCAGCATTGAAATCCCGGCTGGGGGTGAAGAAGTCGGTGGTCTGGAACTTGACGCCCTTGCGCAGCTTGAAGGTGTATTCCAGGCCGTCACTGGAAACTTCCCAGCTTTCAGCCAGGCCGGGCATCACTTCCGACGTCCCGCGTTTGAACTCCACCAGCCTGTTATACAGTGGCTTGGATGACGCATCGAAGGTCGTGCCTGCCGTAAACGGTGCCGGGTCGAAACCTTCCGGCGACCCTTCGGAACAATAGACCAGTGTCTTTGATTGTGCGGCGCCTGAGGCCAGCATGGTGGCACCCAGCAAAGTCGCCAAAAGTAATTTCATTTTTGTCATTGTTGTCTTCTCCCTGTTTACAGACTGACAATTCATCCGGCTACGGCGGATGTGGCATGAAAGCATCTTTCAGCATCCGTGCCTACAGTAGAAACCGGTCAATTACTTATTGTGAAACTCCATCCCAATGCTGACAATTCATTGGCAAGCATGCCGGTTCAAAAGTGCTAAAGCGCCGGTTTGATCCAACTTCCGACCTGCATTGTGAATTTTTCTCATAGCGGTCTAGGATGAGGCAACTGCAGACTGTTTGAATGAAGGCACCGATGAACCAGTCGATCCGTCCAACTTCCCTGCCGAGCGGCCATCGCGGTGCGCTGACCGTTGACCCGATGACGTCGCCGACGCTGCCATCACGCTACTATACCGACGAAGACATCTACCGGGCGGAAATGCATCACATCCATCGCAGATCCTGGTGTTATGTCGGCCATGTCTCGGATATTGCCAGGCCTGGCATGTACTTCACCGACACAGTGGGGGAGCAGCCGATCCTGGTTGTGCGCGGCCACGACAATGAGGTCCGTGCCTTCTACAATGTCTGTCAGCATCGTGGCCATGAACTGCTGACAGGCGCAGGTGAGCTCAAAAGCAAGGGAGTGAGTTGTCCCTATCATGCCTGGCTGTATCGGCTCGACGGCACTCTCGCCGCTGCCCCGATGACTGAACTCGTACCAGAGTTTGACAAGTCGCAGTTTTCACTCAACCCCATCAAACTGGCAATCTCCGCCGGGCTGATTTTCATCAACCTTGATCCCGACGCCGCGGCCTTCAACGAGGAAATGAACGGCTTTGGCGCAAATATCGAAAAGTACCTGCCCGATGCCGCCGATTGGGTCGTTGCCGAGCGGCTCCACTATGACATCAAGGCCAACTGGAAAGTGGTCTACGACAATTTTTCAGAGGCCTACCATATTCCCGTCGCCCACCCCAAACTGGCCCTGGTGCTGGAACAGGAGATGGTTGAGTTCCATGAAGAAAAGCGCTGGACCTTCAACCGGTTCAAAAGCAAGGAAGGATTTGAAGGTCTCGAACTGGAGTATGGATCTCCCTACTACGCCTGGCAGGCCTGGCCTCACCTGTGCATGTTGTCGCTGCCGGGCTCCGATAACCTGATCGTTTTGCGCATGGCACCTGACGGCGTCGGCGCCTGCGCCGAACGGGTCGATATCTACACACCTGCTGGAGATGCCGAACGCCATCCAAAGCTTCTCGCGGTGCGTGATCTGTTCATGCACATGTTCAACATTGAAGACATCGGGATTGTTGAAAGCGTCCAGCGAGGTCTGTCGTCCATGGGGTATGATCAGGGCAGGTATGTCTGTGATCCCGCCACATCCTGGTTTTCCGAAATACAACTGCACTGGTTCCACATGCAGGTCCTGGCCGCGCTGGAAACAGAACCGGATAGATAAGTCCGCTCGCCCGCCACATGTGTGAGCCTGATCAAGGGTGATCGGGTTGCAAGTTGTCTCTTCTAAAGGTGGTTTGAACTATGGCTTTGATCGTCTTGTCTTACGGCCTTCAAAAGGTGATATGCCGTACTCATTTTTATAGGCCGCGGAAAAATGATCAATTGAATTGAAGCCTGTCGCAGCCGCAATCTCGTGTGCAGAAAGGGCCGTCTTCGTCAGCAGATCATGGGCCCGCTGCAGACGCAACTCCAGATAGTAAGCTGCAGGGCTTGTTCCCATGTGGGCTTTAAACAGGCGTTGGAGTTGTCGCTGTGACGACCCCACTGCCTGGCACAGCAGTTCAGCCGATAACGGAGACTCAATATTATCTTCCATCAGGCCTATGCACCTGAGAAGTTTTGGCGCCGGTACATTCAGGCGTGCACGCAGCTCCAGACGCTGACTGACCGTGTGATCGCGCAGGGAATGGTGTATCGCGATGTCTGCAGTTTTCCGAGCAGCTTCGATGCTGGTTTTGGCGGCGACGAAATGCATCATCATGTCCAGAGGTGCCGTACCGCCAGAACTGGTCAGGAGGCCGCCGTCCTCAACGACAACCGAACTACACACACGGGCCTGTGGAAACTGCTCCCGAAACGCGGTTTCATATTCCCAATGGATTGTGCATTCACGCCCGTTGAGCAGCTGCAACCGGGCCAGCAGATACGATGCTGTGCAAATACCGGCCAGCTGTGTGCCGTGACGCTCAAGCCTGTTCAAATTGGCCGCTACAGATGCCGGAACGTCCAGAAGCTCAACCCCGTCGCTACTGCACAGCACGATAAGGTCTGATCCCGTGAGGTCTTCAAGGCGGGTATTTACTTCCATCAGCAGGTTGTTGCTGGCACGAACAGAACTGCCGTCCACAGATACCGTATCGTACGCAAATCCGGTGCGCTCCAGAACCTTGTTGGCAATCCTCAGAGGTTCAATTGCAGACGAAAAGGACAACAGGGAAAAATTGTCAAACAGCAGAAAATGTACCCTGACAAGATCACTGTCCGGATCATGCATGCTGGTTTGTGAGTGTAGTTTCATGCCTGTCCAAGCAAGCCGCTTTCCCTGATGCCGTCGAATAGAAACTGGGCCGCCTGGGCACTTTGCAAGATATCACGCGGGTAAGCAAACGGGGCAACGCCTATGCTTTGCACCCTGGTCCAAAAAGAAAACCCCGCAATTGATCGCGGGGCCTTCTCCAATGAAGCAGCTGCAGAAGGGATAATTTTCCTCATCCGTCCGTTCGCAATCAGTCAGTCGGCCTAGTCGTTTTTGTGTCCGGCCAGACCGCCGGCAATTTCTTCCGTCTGATCGTCGCCGATTTCCTCTGGCAGAACCAGGTTGAGAAGGATGGCGAGGAAAGCCGCCGGCAGCAGGCCTGATGTCAGCAAGACCTTTGCTGTGACAGGCAGGTGGAACAGAGCATTCGGTTCCAGCTGAAGACCAAGCCCGACCGAGATGGAGATTGCGAAAATCACCATATTGCGGCGGTTCCAGTTGACGTCCGACAGCATGGAAACACCGGCGGCAACGACCATGCCGAACATGACGATCACACCACCACCGAGGACTTCGATCGGCACTGTGGAGATCACCGCCCCGACTTTCGGGAAGAAGCCGCCGGCAATCAGGAACAGAGCCCCGATAGTCACCACTGTCCGGCTCATGACACCGGTCATGGCGATGAGACCGACATTCTGCGAAAACGAGGTATTGGGAAGTGCACCGAAAAGTCCCGAAATGAATGTACCGATACCATCTGCAAATGTCGCGCCGCGGATTTCCTCGGTGGTTGCCTCACGGCCCGCGCCACCCTTGGTGATGCCCGACACGTCGCCGACGGTTTCAACCGCGGATATGAACGACATCAGGCAGAAACCGACAATGGCGGCAATCGAGAAATCGACACCAAAGTGAAATGGCCTGGGCAAGGCAAAGACAGCCGCACGGCCAACATTGTCGAAGTTTACCATGCCCAGGAAATAGGCCACCACGTAACCGACGATCAGTCCGATCAGCACCGCCGCAACAGAAACAATGCCCCTGGTGAAAAATTTCACGCCAAGCGTGACGACGATCACCACCAGCGCCACGCCCCAGTTCAGCAAGGAACCATATTCGATACCGGAGAGATCGGCCGGAGTGCCGGAAGACTTCGCGGCAGCAAGCGCACCGGTCAGCTTGGCCATGGCCGGAACTCCGCCGGCGGCATACTGGATGCCCACCTTGACCAATGCGAGGCCAATCATGGTCACGACCAGACCGGTTACCAAAGGGGGTAATGCAAATCGGATCTTCCCGATAACAGTGCCCAGCAGTGCGTGGAACAGACCGCCGACAATGACACCGCACATCAACGCCCCCATGGCATCGACACCTTTACCGGCCACAAGCGGAATCATGATTGGAATGAAGGCAAAACTGGTGCCCTGGACAATGGGCAGGCGAGCACCGACCGGACCAAAGCCGATGGTCTGGAACAGAGTTGCGACCCCCGCAAACAGCATCGACATCTGGATCATGTAAATCAGGTTTGGGAAGTCCGGGGAATTGGAACCAAAGCCGAACCCGGCAGCACCCGCGATGATGATGGCTGGTGTCACATTGGACACGAACATGGCCAGGACGTGCTGTATGCCCAATGGAATTGCCGATGCCAGGGGCGGCGTATAATTCGGATCACGTAACTGCTCAGGCGTACCGAGCGATGAATTCATGGCCATGTTTTCCTCCCGGGAATTTTACCGACTGAGCCCTGCCGCAAATTTCCTGTTCCATACGCAAGCTGTTCCTGCATCATTGCAGATTGAGCCAACGCATCATCCGCCAACACTGTAGGGCCCGAATTGAACTGCGATCAACTTTGTATTGACGTTGGCCAAGTACTCCGGCCGGACAGCGGAAACCCCGATAGCCTTATCTGAGAAGACTTGACGACCACATCGCTGAAAAATCAAGGTGAGCGCGGGCAACCTTTTTCAGGATCAGATTTCATGGCTGCGGTCGAAAAGAATTCTCCCCGCACAATCGCGACCTTGCTCGCCGGTGCAGGATTGTTGCTGACGGCTGTCGCGCTGTTCCAGACACTGCTGCCGATCAGGGCCGGCATTGAGCAATTCTCGCCAGCACTGGTCGGTTACCTCGGCACCATCTATGCCACCGGTTTCGTCTTCGGGTGCGTGTTTGGTCCGGCACTGGTGAAGACCGTCGGGCACATCCGCACATTTTCCGGCGTCGTGGCCATCGCAGCCGCAGTGTCCCTGCTCTATCCGCTGTGGCCAAATGTGTTTTTGTGGCTGGCATTGCGGTTCTTCTCGGGCGTGGCGCTGGCCATTGCCTATATGGTGATTGAAAGCTGGCTCAACGACCAGTCGGACAACACCACGCGGGGCCGGGTTCTGTCGATCTACATCATCGTCGCCAATGTGACCACCATGGCAGGACAGTTGCTGGTCAATGTCGCCAGTACCGCCGGGCAGACCCTGTTCGTCCTGGTGACGTTTCTGCTGTGCCTGGCCGTGGTGCCGATCGCCCTGACACCGACCAGCGAACCGAAGCCGATACCAACCGCCAGGTTGGAACTGAAAGGGCTGTTGTCGATATCGCCGGTCGGCACCATCGGCTGTTTGCTGGTGGGTGCCGTTGAAGGCGCGTTCTGGACGCTCGGGCCAACCTTCGGGCAGTTGCGCGACATGAGCGTGTTCGAGATCACCTTGCTGATGGCGGCCTTCGTGCTGGGCGGTACCGTGTCACAATGGCCGCTCGGCAAGCTGTCGGACCACTATGACCGGCGGCTTGTGATCCTGCCGGTCGCCCTGGGAACAGTGGCAACCGGTTTCCTGATTGCATTCTGGGATTTATCGGACCTTTGGGCGATGTTGGCGCTGGCAACCGTTCATGGAGCCCTGATGGTGCCGCTTTATGCCCTGTGCCTGGCGCACGCCAACGACAATGTCGCCAATGACAAGCTGGTACAGACCAGCGGCGGCCTGTTGCTCATCTACTCGATCGGCGCAGCCATTGGGCCGACTGTCGCGGCCCAGTTGATCGAGTACACCGATGAAAGCGGATTGTTCGTGTTCATCTCCGCAATATTGGCTCTGTTTGCCGTATTCATCCTGTATCGCCTGATCTTCGGCCCGGCCTATGACCGGCTGGAACGCAGCCCGTTCGCCCCGCTGCCCAAGACATCGCAGTCTGTGTTTGAGCTGGAAGTGGACGATGAGCAGTAATCAGGCCGCAGCAATCTGGTTGGCCTTTTCCACCAGCACTTCCGCCTGCCGGATCGAGGCATAGTCGATCAGCCGCCCGTCCAGTGACACCGCGCCCTTGCCCTGTTCGGCCGCCTCTTTCATGGCCTCCAGAATACGCCGCGCCCGGTCAACTTCTTCGCTGCCGGGGCTCATCACCTGGTTGGCCAGGTCGATCTGTGACGGATGGATTGCCCATTTGCCTTCATAGCCAAGCGCCGCTGCGCGTTTTGCCGCTGCGGTATAGCCGTCAGGATCGGAAAAATCCCCGAACGGCCCATCGACCGGACGCAGGCCGTTGGCGCGGGCCGCAACTACCATCTTCGACAGGGCATGGTGCCACATGTCTCCCCAATGGCGTTCACGCGCACCGTCGCTGTCCGGCAGCGCATCGGTCAGCACCGAGTAATCCTTGTTCACGCCACCGATCACCATGGTGCGGGCACGGGTTGAAGCGGCATAATCTGCCACGCCGAAATGCAGGGATTCGTTGCGCGGGCTTGCTGCGGCAATCTCATTGACGTTCTGCATGCCCAGGGCGGTTTCGATAATATGCTCAAACCCGACCCGCTTTTTTGACCCCATGGCCGTTTCCACCTGCGTCACCAGCATGTCGAGCGCATAGACGTCCGCAGCAGTACCGACTTTCGGAATCATGATCAGGTCGAGACGCCCACCGGCCTGTTCAAGAATGTCAACCACGTCACGATACATGTAGTGGGTATCCAGGCCGTTGATCCGGACCGACATGGTCTTGGTGTTCCAGTCGATGTCGTTCAGGGCTTCGATTATGTTCTTGCGTGCCTGCATCTTGTCGTCAGGCGCTACGGCGTCTTCCAGGTCCAGAAAAATCACATCAACGTCGGATTGAGCAGCTTTTTCAAACATTTGAGGCTGACTTCCCGGCACGGCCAGCTCACTGCGGTTCAACCGGGCCGGGGCTTGTGTGATGGTATGAAAGCTCATGTCTGGTGCTCCTGATGTGACGAATAACGGTCAGAAAAAAGGTCCTGAAAAGCGATTGTCAAGAATAAAACATATAAAATTACAAAATTTACAAAAGTAAATATGAAAATTACTCATCACACATATCGACTCGAATTCACTTCACCTGCGAGCACCACCTTGCGTAGGTTTCAGACAGCGAAATCACACACAGGGAGCAAGACCATGCAGCATCACACAGAAATCAGGATTGCCAGCGAGCTTGACCTGCAGACCATGCAGCGCGGTGCGGATATGACGTGCGATGCGGTTCTGGATCTGCGTTTCACCGATGCCGCGGCTGCCCGGCCTGTCGAGGAAGAAGTGTTCCTGCGCCTGAGAAATCTTCAGGTCGGTTACGACCAACTGCCGGTCGACCTAGACCGGGCAGATGGACGGCGCAAAGGCGATCTGGTACGCCGGATTTCCGAACACCGCGGCCCCGTGATGATCGTCACGGATCAGCCCGAGGCAGCGAGCGCTTTGTGCAGGGACATTGCGCGCGCGATTCCGCAGCACCATCTCTCCGAAGCAGCCTGAAGGCGCCCGAACCATGGATATTCATGAGTACCAGGCCAAGGACGTCCTGCGCAAATTCGGCGTAAAGGTGCCGTCCGGCGGGCTGGCTTACAGCCCCGAACAAGCAACCTATCGGGCTCATGAAATCGGTGGCAGCAAATGGGTCGTCAAGGCACAGATCCACAGCGGTGGCCGCGGCAAGGCAGGCGGCGTAAAGGTCTGCAGCACCGAACACGAAGTATTTGATGCAGCCGGCGAGATGTTCGGCATGAAGCTGGTGACAAACCAGACCGGGCCTGCCGGCAAGATTGTCTATCGCGTCTACGTTGAAAACGGTGTCGAGATCGAGCGTGAGCTTTATCTCGGTTTCGTGCTTGATCGCTCGAGTGAGCGCATCATGGTCGTGGCTTCCTCGTCCGGCGGCATGGAAATCGAGGAAATTGCGCAGGATCAGCCGGACACGATCATTCGCAGTGTCGTTGACCCGGCCGTTGGCCTCACCGAATTCCAGGCACGTGAAATTGTGTTCAAACTTGAACTGGGCGCCAGCCATGTTCAGGGTGCCGTCTCCACGATCAGGGGATGTTACCGGGCGTTTCGCGACCTCGACGCCACCATGGTTGAAATCAACCCGCTTGTTGTGACCTCGGACAATTCGGTGATGGCGCTCGATGCCAAGATGGAATTTGATGACAACGCGCTGTTCCGGCGCCAGGAAATCATGGAGCTGCGTGACAAGAGCCAAGAAGACCTGCGCGAAACAAAGGCGGCTGACCAGGGCCTGAGTTATGTGGGCCTGGACGGTAATATCGGCTGCATCGTCAATGGTGCCGGCCTGGCAATGGCCACCATGGACATGATCAAGCTCGCCGGTGGCGAACCCGCAAATTTCCTGGACATCGGTGGCGGCGCCTCTCCGGAAAGAGTGGCTAAAGCCTTCAACCTGGTGCGCTCTGACGACAAGGTCAGCGCCATCCTGGTGAACATCTTCGCCGGCATCAACCGCTGCGACTGGGTCGCCGAAGGAGTGGTGCAGGCGCTTCAGGCAACCGAGATGGATCTGCCAGTGATCGTCCGTCTTGCCGGTACCAATGTCGAAAAGGGCATGGAAATACTGGCCAATAGCGGTTTGCCGATCGCGACAGCCACCACCCTTGCCGAAGCCGCCGACAAGGCGGTGACGATTTCCAGGGCCGCGCTCAACCAGTCAACCCTGGCAGCAGCGTCATGAGCATCCTTTTGAACAAGACCACCCCATTGATCGTCCAGGGCATCACCGGACGCATCGGTCAGTTTCACACCCAGGAAATGATCGATTACGGCACCATTGTAGTCGGTGGCGTGGTTCCCGGTCGCGGTGGTGAAACAGCCATGGGCAAGCCGGTATTCAATACTGTCAAGGAAGCAGTGGACGCCACCGGGGCAACGGCAAGCCTGGTCGTTGTACCGCCGCCGTTTGCTGCAGATTCGATCATGGAAGCCGCTGATGCCGGCATCGACCTGTGTGTGTCGATCACCGACGGTATCCCGGCCCAGGACATGATGCGCGTCAAGCGCTTCATGCGCCGGTACCGCGAAGACAAGCGCATGCGGCTGCTCGGCCCCAATTGCGCCGGCATCATCACGCCGGGCGAAGCGCTGGCCGGCATCATGCCGGGCCATATTTACCTTCCCGGCTCGGTCGGCATCGTTGGCCGTTCCGGCACGCTTGGTTATGAAGCCGCCTCGCAGATGAAGGAACTCGGCATCGGCGTGTCCACCAGTGTCGGCATCGGTGGCGACCCGATCAATGGAAGCTCGTTCAGGGATATACTGGCACTGTTCGAACAAGATGACGACACGTCCGCCGTTGTCCTGATCGGCGAGATCGGCGGACCGCAGGAAGCAGAAGCCGCGGAATTCATTCGCGATCACATGAAGAAGCCGGTAATAGCCTATGTTGCCGGACTTACCGCACCCAAGGGCAAACGCATGGGCCACGCCGGTGCAATCATTTCAGCCTTCGGGGAAAGTGCGCCGGAAAAGGTCGAATTGCTGCGCGAAGTCGGCGTTGCCATCGTGCCCAATCCATCAGAGATCGGCGCCACTGTGCATGCTGCGCACGCCAAGGCCGCGTGACGAACTGCCGATGACCGCCAGTGCAAAAACATTGAACCCAGTCCAGAAAGGTTGTGCCACCATGCTTCCAGATCTGATCCACTCCGCCACTTCACCGGCCCCGGGACCGGCCAGTCCCGCATTCAAGATCGCTGAACAGTTTTGCGCTGCAACAGGCCACAAGAGTGCAGGCGTGGTGAAGGCTGCGGTCAATGCGGTTGGCGGCACGTCCGGAGAAACCAGTGACAGCACAACCGAAACCGCCCTCAGACTCATGCTGATGACGGGTCAGAAACTGGCAGGCAAGACTTTGGGGATTGTCGGGTTTGAACGCGTCGGGCGCGAGACCGCCCGCAGGGCTCACCTTGGCTTCGGCATGAAGATTGTGGTTCACAACCGCTCAGCAGTACCGGAAGAAGACCTCGCCAGGGTTGGCGCCCGGCAACTGGACGACATTGATCAACTGCTGGGCCAATCGGATTTCGTGTCCCTGCACTGCCCGCAAGGCACTGAAAACCGGCACCTCATCGGTGCGCTGCAACTCAACAAGATGAAACCGGATGCCTATCTGATCAACACTGCCGGCAGCGAACTGGTGGACGAAGAGGCGCTGGCAGATGCGCTTTGGTATGACACGATTGGCGGCGCGGGTCTGGATGTGATCCACAACCGGCCCACATGTTGCGACCGGCTTCGTGGCTGTGAAAATCTGGTCCTGCTGCCCCATATGACAAGCGCCGGGCAGCCGGCGAACGCAGCAGCATAACCCCCTGCGGCATTAGTCAAGTCGTCAACAGGTCAAATTACAAACTTGACTAAACTTTCGATTCCGGGCTCCATCACCGGATGGCAGGAGAAAAGATATTCATTGGCCCCAAGTTGCGTGAACTTCGTCAGAACGACGGGCTGACGCAGGCTGACCTGGCCAAGGCACTGGGTGTAAGCCCCAGCTATGTGAACCTTGTAGAACGAAACCAGCGCAGCGCATCTTTAAAGTTTCTCATCAGCCTGGCAGACAATTTCGGCATCAACTGGCGTGACCTGACCAATTCGGATTCCGCCATGCTGCTTGGCGAACTTCGCGAAGTCACAAGGGACCCGGCGTTCGGGGACAAGCCGCCCGACGTTGAAGAACTGCGCAGCGCACTGGAAGGGTCGCCCAACCTGGTGCGTGGCATGCTGAATATTTTCAACGCCTACCGCACCTTCGGCGAGCGGCTGGCAGAGCAGAACGAAGCCATGTCCGACACCATGGAAGCTTCATTCTCCATCGAGCAGGGCGTGCATGATTTCTTCCGCAGGAACAACAACCATTTCCCCGCACTGGAACAGTGTGCCGAACAGTTCTGGGGGCACGAAACACCTGATCGCCAGGAAATGTACGGCGCGCTCAAATCCCATCTCAAGGACCGCCTGAACATAGACGTCAAGCAGGTGCGGGCCGAGCAGCTCGGCATCTCGCTGCGCTACTACAACCGGAATAACAAGCAGATACAGCTGTCCGACGGGCTTGATTACAACAATCGGGTCTTTCAGCTGGCGCACATGATTGCGCTGATTGAATTTCCGGACATTCTCAGCGATCAATTGCCGGACAAATTACAGTCCAGCGAACGCATGGCATCCCGCTGCCGTGTGGAACTGGCCAACTATTTCGCCGCCGCCCTGATGATGCCATACGGCGATTTCTTTAAGGAAGCGGTGCAGGCCAAGTATGACATTGACCGGTTGTCGGCTCTGTTTTCGGTTTCCTACGAGCAGGTCTGCCACCGCCTGACGACACTGCAGAAACCGGGGCAAAAGGGCATTCCGTTCTTCTTCCTGCGGGTCGACCGGGCCGGCAACATTTCCAAGCGATTCAACGTGACACCGATCCAGCTGGCTCGGTATGGCGGTGCCTGCCCGCGCCTGGATGTTCATTATTGTTTTCGCGTGCCGGGCCGCATCATGACCCAGATCGTCGAGATGCCGGACAACAGCCGCTATTTGACCGTCAACCGCACAGTTGACCGGCCGACCACAAGGTATTCGACCGAAGACAAGCGTCTGGCGGTATCCCTGGGATGTTCGATCGAGTACTCGCAGGAAACCATTTACGGCATAACCATCGATCCCAAGGCAACGCGAATGGTCACGGAAATCGGTGTCAATTGCCGGCTGTGTCCGCGCCAGCAATGCGAACAAAGGGCGCATGACCCGTTCTACTCGAACCTGCCGCTGGACGAGAACCGCCGCGGCGCCACGCATTTCGAGAGCTGATTTCCGGTCAGCCAAGCGCTGCCTGTGCGCCTGTCTTGAGAAACGATTGGTCAGCACCGACAACCGACAGGCTGACACCGGTTTCCTGCCACGACCGCGCGGCTGCGGACGACGCTGAAAACATGCCGGCTGCCTTTTCTGCAGTTACGGCGCTGCTGACGACCTGGGTGCAAAGCGCTGCCACTTCGTCATTCGAAACATCCGTCTGACCAATCGACACAGCCAGGTCCACAGGCCCGACGAACAGACAATCGATCCCGTCGATTGCAGCAATATCGGTCGCATTCTGCACACCCTGAGGATCCTCTATCTGGCATATCAGGCAGGTTTCTTGCGGTTGCGCCGCCAGATGTTTTGCGATGCCGCGCTGGCCGAACTCCGCCGCCCGCGTGGACGGAGAAAACCCGCGCCCGTTGTGGCCAAACTGCATCAGGTCTGCCAGTCGCGCGGCCTCAGCGGCCGTGGAAACATGCGGCACCATGATACCGGCTGCACCACAGTCCAGTGCCGTGGAAACCCAGGTTTTCGTGGCTTCGGGAACCCGGACTATCGCCGGCAGGCGGGCGGCCGTCGCGGCCAGCAAAAGCGTCGCAATCTGCTGCCGGCCCAGCGGTGCGTGTTCTGCATCAAGCACGACAAAGTCCAGGCCCGCATGGGCCAGGATTTCGATCACCGACGGATCATGCAGTTTCACGAACGTGCCTGTCAGGCTGTCGCGCCGGCGCAGGCGGCTGCAAAACTCTTTGTTCATGATCCCGGTACCCTGCCTGTCTTATCCAAATCCGCCGCCACCCGGTGTCACCATGAAGACTTCATCATCAGGTTGCATCTCCCGCTTGCGGGTATCAGCCACTGCTTCACCGTTGATTTCAAACCGGCCCGCAGATCCCGCACTGCCGCCGGCAAGGCCTTCAGGCGGCTCCTTCAGCCTGCTTGGAATCGTGTTCAACAGCCATTTTGACGAAGTTCGCATGCGGTAGCCGATACGCTGGCCATCTCCGCCACGCTGCTTGCCTTCACCTCCGGTACCGTGTTCAAGCTCCTTGCAGGTAAACTCGATCGGATAGGATGCTTCCAGCACCTCCACCGGAACCGCTGCCACACCGGTCGGGTAACAGATCGCCGACAGGCCCGGCTTTGTGGCGCGCGCGCCCATGCCGCCGGAATAGTTGAACATCGAACTGGTGAACGGTCTGCCGTCTGCATCCCTGCCCTGTATCTGGATGGTCCAGACAGCACCGGAGCCCTCTGCGACAACCTTGTCGGGCACGATCTGCGCCAGCGCCTTGAGGATCGGAAACGGTACGTACATGCCAACCACATGGCGCGCGTTTACCGGAGACGGATAGCGCGCATTGACGATGCAGTCATCCGGCAGCTTGATCTTGATCGGCATCAGGCTACCTGCATTGTTGGGCAGTTCAGGGTTCAGCGTCGAACGAACCGCAAAGGTGGCGTATGCATGAGTGTAGGCAGGTACAACATTGATACCCATGCCGCTTGGTCCCGATGAGCCGGCAAAGTCGATGATGATCTCACCGGCATCGGCATCCACGGTCACCGCCGTTTTCAGCTTGATCGTCTCGCCACCGGGAACATCAAAATCGGATTCCCCGGTATAGGTACCGCCGGGCAACTGCCTGATGA
>CALHUA010000101.1 GCA_938039915.1 uncultured Anderseniella sp. | reverse complement strand
CCTGGAGTATAAGGAGCTCCCCCTCGCTTCGATCTCAGGTTTTCTCTGGAGTCTGCAACCCCGCACATTGCCCCAATGTGCGGGGTTGTTTTATTTGTGTCACAAAGTTTGTCCACGACTGTGGAATGAAAGTGTGCCACGGATGACAGTTCAGCTTAAACCGGCCGACAATGCTGCACCCATACTGCCCGAACTGCACGCGCGCAAGCCAACCCGCATCCGGCTTGACCCGGCATTAACGGGTGTTGAGATGGTGTCGCTGATCGCAACTGAAAACATTGCTGATCTGAGACACAATCTGCAGGTGTTCATGATTACCGGCAGTGCCGTATCCGTGCACAAATCCAGGGTCTCAGCCCGCCGGATCAGGGTTCTGCTCAAGGGCATCAGGGCATGGATGCTGCCTGAGTACTACAAGCCGGTTGCGGCCAATCTCAAGCTGATGATGACCATTCTGCATCCCCTGCGCCAGCATGATGTTGTCACGGACTGGCTGCAGGCGGGCGGGGTTGAACCGCGTGACAGGCGACATGACCGGGCAGTCATGGTTTGTGATGCACAGGCACAGGTGTCGGACGGTGGGATGGTTGGGTTCCTGGATGAGTTTGCAAAACTGATGCAGGCGGGAAGTTGGCGAAAGCGTGCTACCGAGGTGCTTGATCAACCCTGCCTGTGTATTGTTCCAGGCATAATCGATCAGTCCGTTCGGAATCTGCACCGGGCGGGCGGTCTCGACAAGGTGTTTGACACAACCGGCGACTATCACGGCTTTCGCAAGGATCTGAAGCAGCTGAGGTACTGGTTGGAATTTACCAGGTCCCTGTTCGCCAGAAAGGATATTGCAGCGTGGCGCAAGGCCACCAGATTGCTGCAATCCACCCTGGGTAGCGTAAACGACCTCGACGAGGCCCGGATGACCGGGCATGACGCGTTGGTGGGTGCCGGCGCATGGGGGCAGAACCGAAGTGCAGCGGTTGATCTTGCAGTAAGCCTGTCTGACACCCTAAATCTGCTGCCGAAGTTCTGGCGCTGAAACCGGCTGTTTTGCCAATCCGAACCGAACCTTCCGCGGCTGCTCAGGTCAGGTGTTCAAATTTGTGGCCTTTTTGTAGGGTAAACTCGCATTGGGTACTGTGCGCGTGCCATACTGCACTCACCTGATTCGCCCCGATATTGATGAACAACCGGAATACGAATGTCCAAGTCACTTGACCTGTTTGGCAACACAGAAGCCGCATCTTCTGCTGCAGAGCCAGTACCTGCTGCACCCGCCGTTGCGCCTGAAAAAAAGCATAAGCACCCGGCAGCCGAGGCAGGGTATACCGCTGCCGACATTGAGGTGCTGGAAGGTCTGGAGCCTGTTCGCCGCCGTCCCGGCATGTATATCGGCGGTACGGATGAGAAGGCGTTGCATCATCTGTTTGCTGAGGTCATCGACAATTCGATGGACGAGGCGGTTGCCGGTCACGCCACCTTTATCGAGGTCGACTATGATGCCGACGGTTTCCTGTGTGTGTCTGACAACGGCCGCGGTATTCCAATCGACCCGCATCCCAAGTTCAAGGACAAGTCTGCCCTGGAGGTCATCCTCACCACCCTGCATGCCGGCGGCAAGTTTGACTCGAAAGTATATGAAACCTCCGGCGGTCTGCATGGCGTGGGTGTATCGGTAGTCAATGCATTGGCAGAAGTGCTCGAAGTGGAAGTCGCCCGCAATCAGGTACTTTATCGTCAGGTCTATTCCCGCGGGCACGCCCAGGGTCCGATATCGAACGAAGGCAAGGTTCATAATCGACGCGGCACCACAGTGCGTTTCAAACCTGATGAACAGATTTTCGGCAAGGGTGCCAAGTTCAAGCCGGCACGGTTGTTCAAGATGGCCCGATCCAAGGCTTATCTGTTCGGCGGGGTTGAAATTCGCTGGTCGGTTGACCCGGTACACCTGACAGACAAGGACGAGACACCCCAGAAAACCGTTCTGCACTTCCCAGGCGGACTGAAAGACTATCTGGAGGAAGCCATTCACGGACGTCCCCGGGTGGCGGACGAAATTTTTGCCGGCAAGCTGAAAAAGGAAGGTGGGCACGGATCGGTTGAATGGGCTGTTGCGTGGTTTGGTGGCGCAGACGGGTTTGTTTCGTCATATTGCAACACGGTTCCCACGGCCGAAGGCGGCACGCATGAACAGGGCCTTCGCTTTGCGTTGAGCCGCTCGCTGAAAAACTATGCTGAATTGTCCGGCAACAAGCGCGGGTCGGTGATCACGACAGATGATGTCATGTCGTCCGCCGGCATCATGCTGTCGGTGTTTATTCGCGAGCCGGAGTTTCAGGGCCAGACCAAGGAAAAACTGGCCACCGCAGAAGCATCACGTATCGTCGACAAGGCCATATCTGATCATTTTGACCACTGGCTCACAGGCCATCCCGCTCAGGCCGACAAACTGCTGGACTGGGTGGTCGAGCGCGCCGAGGAACGCCTTCGCCGCCGCGCCGAACGCGATGTCGGCCGCAAGACCGCGGTGCGCAAACTGCGCCTGCCAGGCAAGCTGTCCGATTGTTCGTCTGCCGGCCGGGAAGGCTCCGAACTGTTTATCGTGGAAGGTGATTCAGCGGGCGGCTCAGCCAAACAGGCCCGCAACCGGAAAACCCAGGCAATCCTACCGTTGCGCGGCAAGATCCTCAATGTTGCATCGGCTACCCGCGACAAGTTGAATGCCAACCAGCAACTGGGAGATCTGCTGCAGGCACTGGGCTGCGGTACCGGCGACAAGTACCGTGAAGACGATTTACGTTATGAGAAGGTCATCATCATGACCGACGCTGATGTAGATGGTGCCCACATAGCCTCGTTGCTTATCACATTTTTCTATAGGCTGACTCCGGCACTCATCGAGCAGGGCCATCTCTACCTGGCCGTGCCGCCGCTATACCGGCTGGTGCAGGGTACCAAGTCAGCTTATGCCCGCGATGATGCCCACAAGGATGAGTTGCTCGAAAGCACGTTTAACGGCCGCGGCAAGGTGGAAATTTCCCGCTTCAAGGGTCTCGGTGAAATGATGCCGGCACAGCTCAAGGAAACCACCATGACCCCTGGTAAACGCACATTGCTGCAGGTTCAGATGGCTGAAACCGAAGCTGAGGTGACCGCCCGCGTGGTCAAGGAACTGATGGGTAACAAGCCTGAAGACCGCTTCAATTTCATTACCGAGCGGGCCCAGTTTGTGGACGACGACGAACTGGATATCTGAGTTCGGCGACTTGGTGACATTCTGGTGACAAATATGACAATCTGAGTTAGCATTGCGTCATGCACGAGCAGCCGGGTTTACGGCGGTGCGGTTTTAAGATTGTCATTGAGATGCCGGTGCTGGGAACCACCAGGACGGCCCGCGAATGGCCCACATGGGTTGCGCTTGCTGTCTGTTACACAATCTGGCTTTCTGCTGTTATCTGGCACGACGTGCTGGGATGGGTCTGGTTTGTCCCGGCCATGTTGATGACCACGTTTCACTCCTCTCTCCAGCATGAGATCCTGCACGGCCATCCGACACGTTCAGGCGCACTCAACGAAGCATTGGTGTTTCCGGCGGTCGGGTTGTTCGTGCCGTATCGGCGGTTTCGCGACACCCACCTTCGCCACCACAACAATGTCATGCTGACCGATCCTTACGATGATCCTGAAAGCTGGTATCTCAGCCGTCATGACTGGCATCATACCAGTCCGCTAATGCAGGCCTTGCTGGGCATCAACAGTACGCTGGGAGGTCGCATTCTGGTGGGGCCGGCGCTGGCGCTGTACGGCTTCTGGCGTAATGACCTCAAATTGGTGCGTGCCGGCGACGCCGATGTGCTCAGGGCGTACCTCATGCATTTTGCCGGCGCGGTGCCGGTTGTCGCTCTGCTGGTCTGGCTGGATATTCCCGTGTGGGCCTATGGGCTGTTTGTGGCGTACCCGGCCATGTCGGTACTGATGATACGAACCTTCATCGAACATCGCGCTGAAGAAACGGTTGCCGAGCGTACTGCCGTGATAGAAGCCGGGCTGTTGATGCGGTTGTTGTTTCTCAACAACAATTATCATGCCGTCCATCATGACCACCCATATGTTTCATGGGCCGAACTGCCGGGTCTCTGGCGTCAGCACAAGCTGAAAACCCTGCGCGACAATGGCAATTACCACTATCCCGGCGGATATCTTCAGGTCGCCTGGTACTGGCTCCTGCGGCGCCGTGAGCCGGTCGAGCACCCGTTCATGCGCCGTAACATCGATGATGCCTACGAGAGAACGTTTCAGCCGCAGCTGGCCGGTTTTGAAAATGAGGCACCCGGTCCCGGTTCTCGGACAAAAATTGCCCGCAAGAGCACGGAACTGTAGCTTGATATCCTGGGCCCGTTGGCACCATATGGCTGACTATGAAACTTGCACACCGGCTTGAACGCCTGATGGCGATGGATGATGCGACCTGGGAGCGGCATGCAAACCCGTGGTCGGGCTGGACCCGGATGCCCATCTTGCCGCTGCTTGCACTGAGCGTCTGGTCCAGGGTCTGGATAGGCTGGTGGTGCCTGGTTCCGGTTTTGGTGCTGGTCGTCTGGACTTTCTGGAACCCGCGTGCTTTCGCCAGACCCGCCTCGACCGACAACTGGATGTCGAAGGTTACATTTGGCGAACGCGTGTGGTTGAACGCGGATGTCCACCCGATCCCCGCCCATCATGCGCGCATGGCTTCATACCTCAGTGTCACGGCCGGGCTGGGCCTTGTGCCGTTGACTTGGGGGTTATGGGTACAGAACCCCTGGGCAGTAGTGCTCGGACTGGTGGTAACGGTTGTCGGCAAACTGTGGCAGATGGACCGGATGGTCTGGATTTACGAGGATATGAAGGACCAGGTGCCGGAGTATGCCGCGTGGTCGCGCTGAATTGCCGTGTGTGCGGTGGCGGTGAAACGACCGTGCTGCTCACAGATAACCAAAACAAGGTCTATCATCGTTGCCTGGCGTGTCATGCGACGTTTCTTGACCCATCCGGTTTTCTGCCGCCGGAAGCCGAGTACGCGCACTACCTCACGCATGAAAACGCCGTTGATGATGCCGGCTACAGAACTTACCTGTCGAAACTGGCGGATCCGTTGCTGGTCCGGCTAGGCCCGGCGTCGTCGGGCCTGGACTATGGCTGCGGACCGGCACCCGCACTTGCCGAAATGTTGAGGGAGGCTGGTCACAGAGTGTCGGTTTTCGACCTGTTTTTCGCAACCGACAAATCTCCGCTTTCCTGCCGCTACGACTTTGTGACCTGCACGGAAACGGTTGAACATTTTCACTCACCCGCCGCCGAATTCAAACGGTTGACCGGGTTGCTGAAGCCGGGCGGTCTGCTGGCTGTAATGACCATCTTTCAGAACGATGATTCCCGGTTCGCGAACTGGCGCTACAGGCATGATCCAACTCACGTTGTGTTTTATCGGGAACACACATTTGCAGTCCTTGCCCAAACTCTTGAAATGCAGTGTGAAATCATCGCCAAGGACGTGGTGTTTCTCAGCAAACCGTCCTGAATGGAATTCAGGCGATCATTGGCCGGATCAAAGGCTTGCGATCATGCACATGACACAATCTTTAATTGTAATAGGTGCAAAGTCGGGGCATGGTCCGCGCCAAATTCAGGGTTCATGACAATAAAAGGAATGTTTGATGTCTTTTTCCGTATTCTTGCGTACAGGGTTTGCAGGTGCCGCAGCGCTGGCGATCGTAGCTGTGTCTCCCGTTTACGCGCAGGACGCTAAAACGCTGGCAACCGTGGACGGCCACGTGATTACAGACAAGGATGTGGAATTCGCCAAAAACACGCTTGGTGATGCCTTGAATCAGGTCGCACCGGACAAACAGCAGGACTTCATCGTCAACATTCTGGTTGAATCCCATTTGCTGGCCGATGCGGCGCGCAAGGAAGGCGTTGCGGAAACAGACGAGTACAAGCGTCAGATCAGTTGGCTGGAAGTGCAGGCGCTGCGCGAGGCTTTTGTTCGCAAACGGTCGGCAGAACTGGTCTCCGACGCCGACATCCAGGCTCGCTACGATGAAGCGAAAAAACAGGTGGCGGGCAAGAAGGAAGTACAGGCCAGTCACATTCTGTTGAAAACCAAAGCCGAAGCTGAGGCCGTTATTGCCGAGCTTGACAAGGGCGCTGACTTTGCGGAACTGGCCAAGGCCAAATCCACCGGTCCATCAGGCCCGCGCGGCGGTGATCTCGGGTTCTTCGGCTCGGGCCGCATGGTACCGGCCTTTGAGGCAGCTGTTTTTCCCATGGAGAAGGGCAGCTACACCAAACAGCCGGTGCAGACCCAGTTCGGTTTTCACGTTATCAAGAAGGTTGATGAGCGCGAGCAGGCGTTTCCCGAATTGAAGGATGTCGCTGAACGTATTCGCGTAAGTTTGCAGGCTGACAAATTACAGGCCATTGTGAAAGAGCTTCGCGCAAAGGCGAAGGTCGAACTCATCAAGCCGTGATCCGTCACTAACAGTCGGACCTGCGGCAATTGCTGGAGGGTCTATTCGGTGAGATACATCTACCGGTTATGTAGTGCGCTTGGTGTTGCTATCATGTTGGTTGCGGCATGTGCATGGGCAAACTCCGGTGTGAGCCATGCCCAGACCGGCACGGTGGCGCGTGAACCAAGCAACTGTCTCGCCATTGCCCAGAACCTGCCCGGGGCCAGGCTTGTCAACTGGACGCCAGCTCAGGATGTATCAACCGCATCCCAGGTGAGCATCAGCTTTATCAGCCATTCGACATTCTGGATTGAAAGCCCGGGCGGCGTGACCATCGCCACCGACTATGCCGGCTGGACAGGGCGCAAGGGCACGCCGCGTGTAGTTACGATGAACAAGGCCCACGAGACCCATTACACAGACAGTCCTGACCCGGCAATCGAACATGTCCTGCGCGGATGGAATCCTGAAGGGGGACGCAGCAATCATAATCTGGAAGTGGGCGATGTGCTTATTCGCAATGTCACGACAGACATTCGCGGATGGGCTGCGCCGGAAAAAGACGCCAATTCAATCTTCATTTTCGAGATCGCCGGTTTGTGTATCGGCCACCTCGGTCATCTGCATCATGAACTGGGGGCAGGGCATCTGGGCTGGATTGGACGGCTTGATGTGGTGATGGTGCCGGTGGATGGCAGCTGGACGCTGCCGATAGACAAAATGGCGGGCGTTATCAAACAGCTCAGGTCGCGGGTGATTCTCCCGATGCATGCATTTGGTGACTATTCCCTGTCACAGTTCGTTGCCAATCTCAGCAAAGACTTTGCAATTCGCCGGGAACAGGCGCGGACCATCACCTTGTCCACCGATAATTTGCCGGGAAAACCCACGGTAATCGTGCTCGAACCGCAATTTTAGAACGGCATTAGCCTGCCCCAACGAGAGTCATGCAGCGCAGGCATTGCTGCGTTGCAGCATTTTACATTGCAATGCAACAAAACAGTCACGATTTTCTTCTACAAGATATGCATCAAGACACCCGATTGTGGATGTCACTGCAATGAAAGACGGAGAAGAAAATGGCTGTTACAGCTCATATTAATCAGTTTCACTCAGCGGATCGTACTGCGAAGAGCGGGCCAGGCCGCTTCGCCCGGCTCATGGCCCGTATTTCCCTGATAAGTGAAGCACGTGCGATCCATCGCCTTGAGACTGAGGCAGCACACCTGCTGGACTCAGATCAACTGCGTCAGATCAAGGCCGATTTTGCCGCTCGCAAGGCCCAGGCGCTGAAATAGGGTCTGTTCCGGACAACGCCGCCATGTAATACCTCCGTTGGTATAAGTGCCGGGGTTCGCCCATATATCGATACGACTGTAAAGAAGGCGGGACTGCGCAAGTCCGGCCTTTTTTCTTGCTCTGGGAGCGTGTAACATTGCAAATGAGATGACTGCCAAAGTTTCTCCGCAAATTAGCCGCATGAGGAAGTGGAATGCAGTTCATTGTTGTTCGCTGGCTACACAGTCGCCGGTGTAATCCATGATGGCGTAGAGGATAGTGTGTTGGTGAGAAACGTGTCGTTGAAATCCGGTCTGTTTGCCGGACTGATCATGTCAGTACTGATGTCTGCATCGCCGGCGACGGCGGCAACCGATATTGAGGATTGCCTGGGCAGGACGCCTGCACTTGAGCGGATTGGATCATGTACCAGGGCAATTGAAGCTGGCCTGGGGGGCAAACAACTTGTCGATGCCCACACCGCACGTGGTGTCACATACGGTCAGTTGGGCCAGCTCGACAACGCCATTACCGACCTGACAACGGCGCTGGAAAAAGAGAAAGGCGACGCGAACATATTCATCGCCCGTGCCCGGGCATTGTTCAATAAGCGCGACTACGATCAGGCCATGCTTGATCTTGCCGAAGCCATCAAGTTGGATCCGAAAAATTCCGTCCCGGTCAACCTGATGGGTAAAAACCATTTCATGATGGCCAACTACGACATTGCCTTGAAATTTTTCGGCGATGCTATCGAACTTGATCCAAATCACTACAATGCGTTCGTCAATCGTGCGACCACCTATTACCGGACAAACAAGCTTCCCGAAGCGATGAAAGATGTGAACGCGGCTTATCTGATGCTGCCGCCAGGCGACAGCCGCGGTAGAGCATTGCTGCAGCTGAAAGTTGCCATTGAGCGTGCCTTCGCGTC
>CALHUA010000100.1 GCA_938039915.1 uncultured Anderseniella sp. | reverse complement strand
ATCGGTGAAGATCACATACTCAGCCTCAATGTTCGATATCCCGGTATTGCGGGCAAGAGAGAGGCCTGGTGACGGCTCGTTCACGACCGTGGCCGGCAATCCTTTGACGGGGATTTCAAAGTCATCGGCGGTCATGGGGTTTGGAGAGTTGTTCACGATGGTGAGAGTGCAGGAAGCCGATGCCGGTATCGCAAGGTTGGCCATCGACGTCAGTGTTTGTACCATGGTGCCGGGCTGGTTGCTGGTACAGACGAGAATCGCAATCCGCATTTCCGGCACCTTGGCTGGTTAAGGGTTGACTGCGCCCATTTACAGATTTGTATACAGATGAGTATGTTTCAGTGAGGACAACTGGTGGCATTTGCTTGTTGGCGTTGGGGGCAGAAGACGACGATACCTGCAGAAATCGAACAACTTCAACCCTTCAGTCACCGTGGCTTGCCCGGTGTCAGCCTTGTCACATGTTGCCGGAACAGGTCCGAAAACCTGAAAAAGGCGCTGCCGAGCTGGTTGGCACTTGCCGATGTCAGCGAGATTGTCATCGTCGACTGGTCATCGGATACGCCGGTGAGGCGCGACCTCAAGCCCTTTATCCACGCTGACAGTCGAATAAGAATTGTTCGCGTGGAAGAAGAACAAGCCTGGATCCTGACATATGCCTACAATGCAGGATTTCGCTGCGCATCACATGCCTGCATATTGAAAGCTGATGCCGATATAGTAATAGCCCCGGACTTTTTCGACAAAAACCACCTGCCAGCGGGTCAGTTCCTGGCAGGAAACTGGCGAAATGTCTCGGAAGCTCAGGCTCACACAAACGGCTTCTTTCTGGCCTGCAAAGCGGACCTGGCTGATGTCGGCGGCTTCAACGAATTTATCACGAGTTATGGCTGGGACGATGATGACCTGTATGGCCGCCTGGCGGCAGCGGGACTGAAACGAAGCGAGATTGATCCGGACACCATTTGTCATATTCCTCATGATGATGAGGCCAGGTCGGAGGTTTTCACGACGCATCAGTCAGCAGATGCGCTAAGTGCCGGGGACCGGCTTCGTAAGTCGTCGCAATATCAAATCCGCCGCAATTATTATACTGCCGCCTTGATGCCGACCTGGTCCCGGCAACACCAGATGGTTGATTTTTCGGTCACCAGCAAACAAGACGGCCATGTCACGCTGCAACGTCTTGACCGGCGCAGCAATGAAGTTCCATTGAACGTCCAGAAAGACGCGGACTATTTTGCGCTCAAGGACATCGTCCGGTGGACTTATGCCGATCCAGCACGCCTTGGCAGGTCGGCATTTGTTTCATTGATGGCCCAAGACTTTGGTGACTTCGAGCGGATCATCCAGACCTTGCCGAAACAACCGGTCAGGGACTGGCTGTACCGCCGGTTTCGATGGCAGTGGGTTCAGCCGCCAATTGCCGATACGGCACTTCAGAAACCATCGGTCAATGTGCCCAGGGCGAAATTGTACATTGATGCACAGCATGGCCTCGGGAACCGGTTGCGGGCGATTGCGTCCGGTGCCGCCATTGCCCGGGCGACCGAGCGTGAACTGGTCATTATCTGGGAACCTGACGCGCACTGCGAGTGCCACTTTGGCGACCTGTTCGATTATGAAGGTGCGGTGATGGCCAGGAGTTTTGCCGGCATGGCCGCAGCCGGCGGCATGGATTTCGTCACCTATATGGAGGTGGAAGCAAATTCGAGGAAAGACAAACCCATACGTCTGAGGGAGGGTGCGGACTTTTATGCCCGAACAGCCTATGTGCTGAATTCTCCTGACAGCGATCAGCAGGTTGAAAACGACTTTCTGCAAAGGTTGAAACCTGTCCAGGCTGTGCAGGAGCTTGTATCAAGCGTCCGCAGTCCAAATGACGTTGCCGTGCATGTTCGGATGGTTGGTGGAGAGGGATTTGAACACCTGCCCTACGAAATGCCGGGTAACTGGAAGAAGAGCAGTCACAACAAGATCACTCGCTGGCGGCGGAAGAGCCATTTTTCCAGCTTCATGGCACGGATCGACCGGCTTGATGAGGAAGGCCGGGCGGAGCGGATTTTTCTGGCAGCCGACAAGGCAGAAGCCTATGACGAGTTTCGCCGACGATATGGACACCGCGTCGCATGCCTGCCGCGCCAACTTTACGATCGTTCAACGGAGCAGCTGAGGTATGCATTGGCCGATGCGTTGCTTCTTGGCCGGGCGCCATTGTTGCTGGGCTCCACCTGGAGTTCGTTTACCGAACTGGCGCAACGCCTGTCTGCGCAACAGATGTACGTTGAGACCAGTGGCAGGGATTTCTAGTTCCACAATTTCGAAATTTTGTGCCCCAGGCTTTTCTGAACCGCCTTCTTGTGATTCGTGACGGCGACAAGAATGTCCTGAAAAACCTCATCGTCCTTGCCCTTGTTGCCCCGGTACAGATCATCACTTTTGTCTTGATATATTTTGTTCAGTTCCGGAATGACATGCCGCAGTTCTTCAACCAGTGCGAGCGCCAGTTCAGTGTAATTGCGAATGTGGGACGGCGCACATTCATCTTGGGTGTCCGCACTGTCTGCCACCGTGCCTGGACCGTCGTCATGTCCACAGTCTGACTTGTTCCATTTGTCTGGCGTAATTGCCTGAGCAGGATCGGCCTGTGATATTTTCAGGTCAATCTTCGGCTTGATCTTGTGGGCGGCCAAAAGCCCGTCCAGTTTCATCATCACATGCAACCGTCTCGATAGAGCCTCTATGGAAAACAGACACTGGGCTCTAAATGAGCCGACCATGCGGTCTCCCCGCATCCGTTCAGGATTGCCGGCGAGTGAGGTCATGTATCGGACCGCTGCAGAAACGGCATCGCTTTCTGCCGTGTTCAACGGCGCCTGAAACCCGGTGCCCAGTGCATCGACTATTTCCGGCACGGCGCCCTTGCCGATTGAAACCGGCAGCGCCCCGGACAAGGCTCCTTCAACTATTGTTTGACCGAAGGTTTCATCATGCGAGGTGTTGATGACAAAGTCGGAGCAGCGGAACAGGCTGGCTAGTCTGGCTTTATCGGAAATGTAGTGCAGGTGGGTGACGTTGTCGCCCAGTAACCCGGATGAAACCGGTGTTTCGCCCACAATGATTGCGTGGAAATCATCAGCTGCAAGGGCTGCAAAAACACGCCAGGCTGCCTGAACGTTCTTGCGCGCGTCAGTGTAGCTGCCGCTTGGCAGTAAAACGATTGACTTGTCGACCGGCAGTTCGAATTTTGCCCGCAGCTGGGAGCGGCGTTTGTCCGTTTCAAGAAAATAGTAGTCCGTATCTGCCCCGAGCCACACAGCATGCAGCTTCCTGTTGATCGCGTCCGTGGAAAGGCCGCGGGCACAGAGTGTGTCTTTCACCGCCTCTGTGGCGTAGCCGGAGCAGGCAACAATGGATGCGTTTGGATGTTCAAGCAGTTCGGCTTTGGCTTGTACGGCACCTGCGATCTCAGAAACGGGACGCGTCGGGTAGTCAAAGAAAGTGGGGCAAGTCTGGTCACAGGACAGATCAAGATGCTTCCTGCAATTACCAAAATATGCACATCGCCCCGTCAGCATGTAAAAATCGTGCATGATGAAAAACACGCGATAGTCTGCCAAGACTTCCGCCAACCAGGAATGGTCCGCTTCGGCGCCGTGCAAATTGCCCACTACTATGAGGTCAGGGTCCAGTTCCCGAATTTCGCTGACAAGCACCTCATGGTTTGCTGATTTCGTGGTGTCTGGCCTTGCAGCCAGAGCATATGCCCGCACTTCACATCCTGAAAGCTTCAACGCGTTGGCAATGCTTTCGTGAGCAATTCCGGCACCATACTGAAACCCCAGGTCGTTGAGCATGACCACTTTCGGCAATCGCTCACTCCATTCAAAGCCTGAAAGGCGCTGTTTGCCGGCTTCCTTGGCAGGCGAAAGTCCCGCGACAAGCTCTTTCAGTTCCTTTTGGAATCCTGACGGGTCATGGGTTTTCTGCTCCTGATGCTTCCGGAACAAGGCAATCGGCGCAGAGATCGATTTGATCTGAGCGCCGGCTCGAGCCATGCGCAGCCACAGTTCGTAATCCATGCTGAAAAACAGTTTCTCGTTTACATAGCCGCCGGCACGCTCATAAATCTCCCTGGTGAAAAAAAGCTCCGGCTGGTAAAAGTACTGACCGGTAAGCCACATTCCTTCCAGATCAAGCAGTTCACTCTCAAGCAGAGCACCGTCAGGCAGCGAGTAGATATGGCGGTTGATGGCTTCGCCGTCTTCAAACAGCACGGCCTGCCCGGCGATCAGATCCGCCTTTTCCTGCTTGAATGCCAGAGCCATCTTGTACAATGCGAACGGGGCAAACAGGTCGTCGGCATTGAGCCAGGTCAGGATTTCGCCCTGCGCCGTTTCAAACGCGCGGTTCAGAGCATCGGCCTGGCCCTTGTCCGGCGCTATACGGGTTTGCAGAAAATCATATTTCCCGAGTATTTCCTCAGTTCCGTCAGACGAACAGTTGTCGCTGACGATGTATTCCAGATTGGGGTAAAACTGAAAATCTACCGATCTGATTGTCTCTTCCAGAAATCTGGCAGAGTTGAATGCCGGCGTCACGACCGTAATCCTGGGCCATTCCCGAGAGGTTAAATCAGATTTCTCCAGGTGTTGCCTTATCGAGGCGAGGTGACTTTCGTCATTAATCCATGCGGGATCCGCGTCGGTTTTCGCCATGGTCAATTCTGTGTCCTGAAATACATCAGCGAACCTGTGAAACCGGCATGCGGTGTATTGCTCTTGATACGAACAATTACACAAATTGACCTGAAAAACACGAGATGACAACCAGACAATGTTCCGATCATGAATGGTCTCACGGCCCGAGAGGACAGGGATGGCGTCGTACGCCGCAGGGCAGCCGGGCTACTGTGCAGCGTCAGACACGTGCTGTTCTACCAAATCTACGCGTCCGTCTTTCACCCGATACAGTCTCGACGCTATTTCCGTCCACGCGGGCCGGTGTGTGATTGCCACAATCGTATATGCGCCGCCAAGGCCGGTGATGTTGCGGCATATCCCGGCTTCGGTTTCTTCATCCAGCGCGCTGGTCACTTCATCGAGAATCAGGAGCTTCGGTTTGCTCACCAGGGCCCGGGCCAGTGACAGGCGCTGACGCTGCCCGCCGGACAGTCTTGCACCCATATTGCCGACATCGGTATCGAGTTTTTTCGGCAACTCATTGATGAACCCGTCTGCGCCTGCTGATTTCAGGGCCTGCCAAACGTCATCGCGCGAGATGCCGTCATCGCCCAGTGTGACATTGTCATAAACCGTGCCGTGCAGCAGGGTCAGTTCCTGTGGTACATAACCGATATCGTCGCGCCATCTGCTGACGTTTATATCTGCAAGAGAGACGCCATCAATTGTCACCGCGCCCGTATCCGGGCTCAGGAGTCCCGTCAGCAGGTCAATCATCGTGGTCTTGCCGGCGCCGGACGGGCCAAGCAATACGGTAATCCCGCCCGCCGGTATCTCAACATCAAGCTGCTTGAGAACTGGCTTCTTGTCATAGGAAAAATCGACCTGTTCGAAGCGGCAGCCTTGCCTCAGCTCAGGTACAGCTTTCCCCCCTGTATGTTCCTGCTGGCCTGCCGCCTTGTCGATCATATTCATCAACCCGGCATAGGCTGACTGCATGATGGCCTGCATTTGCAGCTGCTCCTGGATTTTTTTGACCAGGGTGATGACCTGATAGTAGATAATGCCGAGAACCACCATGTCGGACAACGGGACCCTGACAATCTGGGTGCCGACGTAAAACCCGACCGTTACACTAATCGCGACCATGATGTTCTGCCCGTAACTCAGGGCATGGCGGGAGAACACCAGGGCGAAATAAGCCTTGCGCAACTCGCCCACCAGGCCGTCGAACAGGGTTGAAAACGTACCGCCCCGGTTCATTGACTTGATGGCTTTCATGTTGCCAACGGCATCCTGGACTTTCGTTCCCAGCAGACCGGCGCGTTCCCATTGCTGCTTGCCGCTCTCGCGCGCAAACATGACCAGCTTGTACAGGGGAATGGAAATGATCACGGCGGCGATGATCGTCAGAATCACCATGTATCCCGACACCAGTGTGGCTGCCAGCATCAGTGCAATTGCCTGAACGCTGGAGACCAGTACCATGGCAGTGGCATAATAGGCTTCGCCTGCATGCAGCGTCTGCCCGGCGATTGAGTTGGCAATTTTGCCTGGCGGCAAATCAACGAAGTAGCCCCAGCGCGCGCCCATGACACCGGACAACAGCTTGCGGCGGATCTCAGCCTGTACCTGCGCCACGGATGAGGCCACATACGCCATGGCTGCCAGGGAGATGAGGGATTTCAGGGTCAGCAGAACCGCCACCAGGATGATGAAGTTGGTCAATGTCGGCGCAATACCTGCGGCGGTCACCAGGCCGGTCACGATCTCGTTGAGTTTTGAGTCGCTGGAAATGCCTTCGCCGCCAAGCTGGCTCAAAGCGGGCAGAATTGCGCCCATGCTCATCATGTCCAGCACGCCTGCCAGCATCATGCATGATGTGACGGACCAGGGTTTGGCGCCGGGGGCGTTGAAAAAAATCTCAAGCAGCTGGCTGGACTTGATAAATTTCATCGGCCTGGTCGCCCTGACATTGCATGTCGCTGCGGAAATCTGCGGGTGATGGTTTTTTCAGTCGCTGGGTCTTCAAACCCTGAAGTACAGCACAACCAGAAAAAACGATCTATACGAATTAATACAGGCGCGCTTTGCGTAACGGAGAAAATGATCCATGCTGAGTTTGCGCTAACCGTGAAAGCAATTTGGACGCGGTTGAATCCACGAAACAGATTTGGTCAGAAAGGCAAGTTGATGGAATGGACGATTATACTGGTGGGGGTATTTGCGATTTTTATTCCAGCCCTGATGCTGCCGGGCCCTGATTTCGTGGCCGTCGTGCGCTCGTCCATGTCGCGAGGTACTGTAGCAGGCCTTATGACAACCATCGGCGTTACAATCGGGTTGGGGTTGTATGCTTCCCTGAGCCTGCTTGGCCTGTCCGCCATCCTGCTTGAATACCAGTGGCTGGCGTGGGCGGTTCGAATTTGCGGCGGGCTGTATCTGGCTTATCTGGGCCTGAAACTCATTCTGACAAAACCAGTGATCGTCAACATTGATGATGCAGTGGTGAAAGACAGAGGCAATCCCCTGGTCTTCGGCTTCCTGGTCACGCTCACCAACCCCAAGGCGATTGTTCTTTTCACCAGTGTGTTCGCAACCGCGATCACCGACACAATGCCGTTGTGGGGCATGATGGTGATGATCGGACTGGTGATGGCAAGTGCACTGACCTGGTACACGATCGTTGCCGTGTTCATGTCATCGCGCCCGGTGATATCGCGGTTTCGAAATGCCCAGCACTGGATCGAGCGGGCAGCCGGTGTCTGCTTCGTTGCCATCGGTGGCAAAATCCTGGCGGACAGCAGAAACCCCATTACGCCGTGACCTGACGCAGACCTTGCAATCAGTGAGCCGTGACAATCTCCACGAACGCCTGCCCGAACTGTTCCAGCTTGCGCGGTCCGATACCGGAGACGGTTGCCATCTGATCGAGCGTCGCGGGGCGGGTGCGGGCGATCTCGTTCAAGGTGGCATCATGCAGGATGACGAAGGCCGGGACTTTTCGTTCCTGGGCCAGGGTGAGTCTCAGCGCTTTTAGCGACGCCAGCAGCTCCCGGTCTGCATCTGCCACCTCCATCGCCCCGGCTTTCGCCTTTGCCAGCTTCTTCGAGCGGGCAGGTTTGAGCGCCTCAATCTTGCGCAGAGCGAATTTTTCAGCACCTTTTGCAATCTGTTCAGCCCGGTGGGTCAGCTGCAGCGCCCCGTATTTCTGGATATTGATGGTCAGGTAGGTGGCGGCGACGGCCTGGCGAATAAAGGCATTCCAGTATTCCTTGGAGTGGCCTGCGCCAGCACCATAGCAATCGAGCCTGTCATGACCGCGATCAGCGATTTTCTGTGTTCCGGCGCCACGCAACACGTCAATGATATGGGCGCCGCCGAACATCTGGCCGGTTTGCCTTATGGCGGAAAACAACATCTTCGCATCTGCGGTACCATCCTCCAGCTCGGGCGGTTCAAGGCAATTATCGCAGTTGCCGCACGCACCGGAGAGCTCGTCGAAATACGACAGCAGTGCCTGGCGACGGCATCCGGATGCCTCGCAGTAGGCCAGCAGCGCATCAAGGCGCTTGTGCTCGCGTAGCTTGTGTACGTCGTCCTCGCCGTCCTGCTCGATGAACTGGCGCCGCATCCGCATGTCGGACAGATCGTACAGCATCAGGGTTTCGGCCGGCAGGCCATCGCGGCCGGCACGGCCGATCTCCTGATAGTAGGACTCCATATTGCCGGGCAGGTTGAGATGGCACACATATCTGATGTCGGGCTTGTCGATACCCATGCCGAAGGCGATGGTTGCCACCATGATCACGGCATCTTCGCTCATGAACCGGTTCTGGTTGAAGGCCCGCAGGTCAGCGTCCTGTCCGGCGTGGTAGGCAATGGCCTTGTATTGCTCTCCACACAGGAACTCGGCCACTTCCTCGCAGAACTTGCGCGACAGGCAATAGACGATGCCGGAGGCTTGCCTTTTGTCATCAAGAAATTCCACAAGCTGGGTTTTCCAATTGCGCTTGGAGGACACGGACAGCGTCAGGTTGGGGCGGTCGAAACCCTGCACCAGAATTTTCCCCCTGCCGCGGAACAGTTTCTGGGCAATGTCCTTGCGGGTCGCATCATCCGCCGTGGCGGTAAAAGCGCCTATGGCGGTATTTGGAAAGCGGTCGCACAACACCGACAATTGCTCATATTCAGGCCGGAAACTCACTCCCCATTTGGAGATGCAGTGAGCCTCGTCCACAACGATCAGGGCGGGCTCGAGTTTCTCAAGTGCCGCCAGCATGCGCTCCGTCATCAGTCGTTCAGGCGACAGGTACAACAACCGGCAATTGCCGGATGCAAAGGCCCGCCAGTTGTCGACCTGCTCGGCGCGAGACAGGCCTGAATGGATGGCCGCAGCCGCAACCCCGTTGACGCGCAGACCGGCGATCTGGTTGTCCATGAGCGCGATCAGCGGAGACACAACTATGGTGGGGCGATCCAGCAGCAGCGCCGGCACCTGGTAACACAGCGACTTGCCGGCCCCTGTCGGCATCACCACAAGGGCGTTTTCGCCACGAGACAGGAGATCGATAACCGCTTCCTGATCGGTGCGGAATCCATCAAATCCGAATACGTCCCGGAGTATTGCTGCTGATGTCTGGGTCAAATCGCTAGAGTCCTGGCCACTGGATCCGGATTGGCAATAGGTTGCTGGCTGGTTCATGGTTTACACAGAGTCGTCCGCAGACACCATCACAGAGGCTGCAAAATGGGTGGAGTTGACGCTAGATTTGTTTTTTTGATGCAAAAACTCAACAAACAATAATTTGCCAAACCTGTTTTCATCGGCAAGATAATGCGTTGGACCAGCATTGCGGGATCGAAGGCGCCGGCTCATGGCGGTGAGCCGAGTGTAATACTTCTCCCGTGACACAAAAAGGATGACGCCCATGATCCGCACCGGCGAAGAATACAAGGACTCAATTCGCGATAACCGTGACGTCTATATAAATGGCGAGAAAGTTGCGGACGTCACCACGCATCCCAGTTTCAAGGCGATCGTGGATGTCAGGGCGCGCATCTACGACATGCAGCACGAAGCAGCCACCGCCGATATCATGACGGTCGAGAAGGACGGTGAGCAACAGGCGATCGGCAATGCGCTGCCCTATACCCAGGAAGACTGGTGGGCCAAACGCCGGGCGACCGATACTATTCTGGAAGACATCGGCGGCATTGCAACCCGGGTGGGTGACGAGACCGTCGGCGAGATGTGGTCACTCTACGATGGCCAGGACGTGCTGTCGGAGATCGATCCGCAATGGGCGAAGAATATCGAAACCCATATCCATTCGGTTCTGGCACGCGATCCGTTCCATGTATCTGCCAACACGGACCCAAAGGGTGACCGCTCAAAAGCGCCCCAGGATCAGGACCCGGACATGCTGTTGCATGTGGTCAAGGAAACCGATGCCGGCATTGTTGTGCGTGGTGCCAAGTATGAAACGGCAGCGGCCTATGCCAACCAGGCGTTTACCAAGCCGACCATCGCCAACTGGGGCAATGATGCCTACTCCGATTATGCGGTCGGCTTCATTTGCGATCTCGGGTCGCCAAACCTGAAATTCATCTGCCGGACTGGGTTCACGGGCCGTGCCGATGCGCGTGACTACCCGCTGTCCAACAAGTTTGATGAAGTCGATACGCTGGTGATTTTCGACAACGTCCTGATCCCCTGGGAAAATGTGCTGTTCTACCGGCACACAAAGGCAGCGGCGTTCATTCGCGCGACTCTGCACCGCTATTCGGCCTTCGCCTTCGTGCAGCGCAATCTCAAGTTCGCCGACATGCTGATTGGTGCCGCACTTTATAATACGCGCCAGACCGGTCTCGACAAACAGCCTGCCGTGCAGGAAAAGCTGGCCGAGATCGCCATGTATCGCGAGACCATCAACGCCCACCTGACGGCTGCCATCACGCTTGGCGAGCGGTCTCCGGCAGGCCTGATGATGCCGAACCAGTCCTTGCTGATGACGGGTCGGGTGCATGCATGCTCAAACCTGTATGAGGCCATCAACACCACCCGTGACCTGTGTGGCGGTCAGATCTGCGTAACCCCGGACGTGGCGGCCTTCGAAGCGCCTGAAACAAAGCCGTGGCTGGAAAAATACTATACGCTCAACGATGACTGGATGGCGGAAGACCGCCGAAAGTTGCTGGCGTTTGCCCGCGACCTGGTTTCTTCTGATTATGCAGGGCACCGCCTTGCCTTCCAGATGTTCGCGCAAAGCCCGCGGTTCAACCAGATGGGTGCGATCTACCGCAATTTCGACTGGGACGGCCCGCTCGACTTTGTGAAAAAGGCCGCTGACCTGTCTGACAAGGTGCGGCCTGAAACCGGCCGTGCAGCCGGTGATGGTGCGGTCAATAAGTGGTACTCGGACAACACGGTTCTCAAGGCGGCCGAGTAGGTTCAGATGAACGCGGCTGCCGATACGGACATCAGGGGGCAGTTTCTGCAGGCCATGAGCTGTGCGGCCAATACGGTCAACGTGGTGACGACCGACGGCGCTGCCGGGCGTGCCGGCGTCACGGTTTCTGCAATGGCATCAGTCTCAGCCGACGGCGATGCCCCGACCATGCTGGTATGTGTGCATCACCTGTCTGCCGCCGCCCAGACCATTCTGGACAATGGCTGTTTTTGCACCAACATCCTGCGCGATGACCAGTCGTTCATTTCCGACACCTTCGCCGGCCGCCTGAAGACCAGCGACGGTGACAAGTTTTCCTGTGTGGACTGGGTGGCGATGAAGACAGGCGCGCCTCGGGTCAGGGACCCGCTGACTGCCTTTGACTGCACGGTGAAGAGCAGTGAACGGGTCGGCACGCACTTTGTGTTCATTGGCGAGGTGCAGGACATCTTCGTGGCCACCGGTGGCAGCCCGCTTATTTTTGCCAATCGGACATATGGATCGCCGGTGACGATTTCTCCGCCGCGCAAGCAGCGTGCCGAACTGGATACGCTCAGGATAGGCACCCTGCATACATTTGGCCCGTATCTGCTGCCCAGCATCATTCGCAAGCTGGAAGACGAGGTCGGCCCGGTGGACCTGGATCTGCATGAAGGCGATCAGCGCGAGCTGCTGGAACTGCTGCGGGCAGGCACCATCGACCTGGCGTTTGTCTATGACTTCGACCTGGGTTCGGATGTCACGGCATTGGCGGTGTCCGAACTGCCGACCTATGTGCTGCTGGCGGAAAACGACCCGCTTGCCGACAGCAGTGCGGTTGCGCTGGCGGACCTGGTTGAAAGACCCATGGTGCTGCTGGACGCTTCGCCGAGCCGGGATTATTTTCTGTCGCTGTTTGACGGCATAGGCGAGCCGCACGTGGCCTATCGCACCGGTACGTTTGAGATGGTGCGGGGCATGGTGGCGCATGGTCTCGGCTATAGCCTGCTGGCAACCAAACCGGCCTCGGCGATGAGTTATGACGGCAAGGCGCTGGTGACGCGGCCGCTGGCAGACAGTGTTGAAACCAGCCGGCTGGTCCTGTCGCAGAGGCGCAATGTCGAGCTCACCAAGTCAACGGAAGCCTTTGTCTGGCATTGTGTGCAAATATTCGGACTGGATATGGACTGATACCCGCGCCAGGCGCGATTGGCAGGAGAACGATATGACATTTTCATTGGTGGCGCGTTGTGCCGAAACCGGCATGTTTGGTGTGGCCGTCTCATCCTCGTCACCGGCGGTTGCCGCCAGATGCGCCCACACGCTGGCGGGTGTCGGCGCCGTTGCCAGCCAGAATATCACCGACCCGCAACTGGGCACCCGAGCGCTGACGCTGATGGAGGCCGGTGCCAGTGCTGCCCAGGCTATTGAGGCATTGAGGGGATCCAGCGCCTTCATTGAGTATCGTCAGGTTCTGGCTGTCGATAAAAATGGCGAAACTGCCATTCATTCGGGACCCAACACGTTGGGTTCGTGGGCCGAGGCAAGGAAAACAAATGTGGCCAGCGGCGGCAATCTGCTGGCCAGCAAGCAGGTGCCACAGGCGATTGTTGACGGATTTCTGGGCGCGAAGGGCCATATTGGAGACCGGCTTATTGCCGCCATGCGGGCAGGGGTGGCTGAAGGCGGTGAGGAAGGTCCTGTGCATTCTGCCGGCATGAAGATTGTCGACAAGGTTGCCTGGCCGGTTGCGGAACTGCGCTGTGACTGGAGCGAAGATTGCCCGATTGAGAATATTGCAACCGCCTGGGACATCTACAAGCCGCAGCTCGATGCCTACCTGCAGCGTGCGCTCGACCCGCGTGAGGCGCCAAGTTATGGCGTGCCGGGCGATGAATAGCAATTCCTGTCATTGCCGGTAGACAGATGCGCATCACCTTGAAGCAGCTTGAGTATTTTGTTGCCGCCGGTGAGATGGGCAGCATCAAGCTTGCCGCGACGCGCATCAATATCTCCCAACCGTCGATCTCGTCAGCCATCTCACATCTTGAGCGGGAGTTTGGTGTGCAGCTGTTCGTGCGCCATCATGCGCAAGGACTGGCATTAACGTCTGCCGGCAAGACGATGCTGCGCGAAGCCAAACTGATGCTGCGGCAGGCCCAGGGCCTGTACACCATGGCCGGAGAGCTGAATAACGAGATGCGCGGCCGTCTGTCGGTCGGATGTATGGTCACGCTGGCCCCGATGATCGCGCCGCAACTTGCCCATGCGTTCAGCGAACGCCATCCGGGCGTCGACCTGAACATGGCGGATGGCGGCCACCAGGACCTGATGAGCCAGTTGCGCCAGGTCGAAATCGACGTTGCCATCTGCTACGATCTTCAGATACCAGCCGACATCCAGTTTGAGCCGCTGGCAAGCTTGCCGCCTCATGTGCTTGTCTCGCGGAACCATCGCTTAGCCGGTCAAGCCTCGGTTGATCTCGATGAACTTGCGAGCGAACCCATGGTATTGCTGGACCTGCCCAAAAGCCGGGAATATTTCCTCTCTCTGTTTGAGAGCAAGGGATTGCAGCCGAGTATCGTTGCCCGTGCGGTCAATCAGGAAGTGGTGCGTACAATGGTTGCCAACAACTACGGATTTACCATCGCCAATGTCCGGCCACGCAATCCGGCGGCCCTGGATGGCCGCAAGCTGGTGCCGGTAAAACTGGCCGGAGACCACAAGCCCATGCGCATTGGAATTTCGACGCTGGCCCAGGAGCGCAAGCCGATGGTCCTGACGGTTTTTGAAGAGCATTGCCGAAACCTGATCAGTGACAGAAGTATTCCCGGCATGATCTGGGGAGATGTTAATGGCACGTGACCCTCGATACGACGTTCTGTTCGAGCCGGTGAAAATCGGTCCTGTTACGGCGAAGAACCGGTTCTACCAGGTGCCGCACTGCAATGGCGGCGGCTACCGGGATCCGTCCGCCGTTGCCGCCATGCGCGGCAGCAAGGCCGAGGGCGGCTGGGGCGTCATCTTTACCGAGCAGTGCGAAATGCATCATTCCTCGGAAATCACCCCCTATATCGAACTGCGATTGTGGGACGACGATGACATTCCGCAACTGGCCAACATGGCCGGGCGGATGAAGGAGTATGGCGGGCTTGCGGGCATCCAGCTTGCCTATTCCGGTATCAACGGCCCGAACCTCTATACCAAGGAAGTTCCGCTGGCGCCGTCTGCGCTGCCGATCCGCACCTTCACCAATGATCCGGTGCAGGCGCGTGCCATGGACAAGCAGGACATCGCTGATCTCCGGCGCTGGTTCGTCAATGCGATGAAACGGTCGCGTACAGCGGGATTTGACCTGGTGTGCCTGTACGGGGCGCATGGTTTCGGCATCTTCCAGCATTTTTTGTCGCGCGCCACC
>CALHUA010000099.1 GCA_938039915.1 uncultured Anderseniella sp. | reverse complement strand
CGGATATCGCTCTGCGATATTATTGACACGCCGTCGGCACCATCAGCCAGGTTCTAGCGCATTCTTTAGCCTTCGAGCACATTCTGGCCGGTGGCCGACGTCTTCGCACTCGCTACTAGATCGGCAATGCTGTTCTGGTTCAGTACATCAATGAATGCATCGAATGCGGCATCAACATCCAGAAATGGATCAATCGGGCCGACCACCGGATTGTTGCCGAACGTCTCCACGAACCTCACAACATCACCAACCCTGATGTGGTGAGGCTGCATGGCCAGCAACACACCACCGCCACGGCCTTTTTCGGTTTGCAAGAAACCGCCCTGAACAAGAATGGGAACGATCTTGAAACCGTTCGGGCCGGTAATGCCTGATGCTTTTGACACATCAGGGACCGACATGACTGTCTGCTCGTCCCGCTGCGCAAGATGGATCAGCAGCCGTATCGCCTGATTGGTTCTTTTCGAAAGCCGCATCATGCAAGACAGGATCACAGCCGGTGAACTGTTTGGCAAGCGCTTGTGTGATGCTCAACCAGATTGCTGTGGTCAACTTGAAGGCATTCGAGAGCTTTTTATGCCCAGTCATGCCCCCTGGCGATGACCGCAAACCGATCCGACAACTCGACCAGCGCAACCTCATTTAGCGTCGCTGCATCAATGAGACCCCCGCGTCCATCGGGCAGATCACGCGTCGCGCAGGCCTGCGCATCAATCGTGACCCGCAAACCGAGGTCAAGAGCGGCGCGGGCAGTCGAGCTGACGCACATGTGGGTCATGAAGCCCACAATGACCACCTCCTTGCAGCCGGTAGCACTGATCAGGTTTGCCAGTTCGGTCCCGGCAAAGGCATTGGGCAGGGCCTTTTCAATCACCGTCTCATCGCCGAGCGGCGTCAGTTCATCGACAATCCGGCCACGCTCTGCGTCGCGATCAAACAGGCCTCCCGCCCTGCCCTTGTGGGCAACGTGAAATACCGGGCTGCCGGCACTACGTGTCCTTGAAACCAGCGACTGCGCATGCGTGATGGCAGCTCCGGCGTCAGGAAGCGCAATGGGGCCGTCCAGGTATTCGTTTTGCATGTCAATGACGACAAGACAGGCATCGCCAAGTTTGGGCGGGTCAAGATCAGCACCAGCAAGTTGCAGAAGAGTCTTGGGATCGGACATGAGGGTCACCGCTCAGAAATGGAAAAATACCGTTCCGTCATAGATCAAACAACACCTGTACACATGCAAGATATCGTCGACCATCGCCTGCATTTTTGCCGGTCGCCTCAGATTGTGGTACGAGCGGCCATGAATTGGGATGACCTGAAGATAATCACGGCAGTGCGCAACAAGGGCACCTATGCCAAGGCCGGTGTGGAACTGCGCATGGATGAGACCACGGTCGCCCGCCGTCTGGGGCGCATTCAGCAGGCGCTTGGCGTTCCCCTGTTCGACGCGATAGATGGTGCAAGAAAGCCCACACCACAGTGTGAAGCCGTCCTCGCCCACATCGAGGACATGTCCAGCGCCGCCGACAAGATCACCATGATCGGCAACCAGACCGCCGGTCCGGTCGGCAATATCCGGCTTACTTCGACGTCATCAATTGCAGAACAGATACTGGCACCGGGGTTGGGCCAGCTTCTGCTGGACAACCCCGGACTGTCACTTGAACTGGATACATCAAATCAGAACCTGAACTTCTCACAATGGGAAGCAGACCTGGCAATCAGATTGGGTAAGCCGGCGAAGGGTGCATTCGCAATCCGCAAGCTGACTGACCTTAAATTCCATCTGTTCCAGCCAAAAGTGATGCCCGCAAACGCTGACACCATCATATGTGCCTACCCCGAAAACTTGGCCGACACGCCTGAAATGAGGGAACTGAGCGCAAAGGGGTTCACCCGCAAACAGCGCCTGAAGACAGGCAATGTCCGGTTGATCAGGTCCGTCATCGAGAGCCAGAACGGAATCGGCGTACTCCCGCACCACCTGTCAGCCGACTTGCTCCAGGACAGAAGACTGACGGCGACGCCGTTGAAAGCCCACCGCGAGGTTTTCCTGCTCATTCAGCCACATTTGAAGAGAGATCCGGCAACCCGCCTGGTTGTCGACTGGATCGTGGGGCGGTTCTCCGGCATGGACTAGACCATGCCCTCTGTGACCGGATTAAATTTTTTCGCCCCTACGTCAAAAATCGACATCGTACCCGATTGACGCTGACCTTTTTCGGTGTAACACTTCTGTGGAATTCTACAGTTGTGTTGAGAGCGTACCCCAATGAGAGCTGCCGAGCTGAAACGCATGCTCAAGAAGCATGGATGCAAGTTTGAAAACCACAATGGCGGCAGTGGACACCAGACGGTCCGGCGCGGTCAGTTCAAATCAACCTTTCCCGGACACAGTGGCAGCGCGGAACTTGGCAATGCACTGGGCCACAAGATCCTGACGGACCTGAGGATCAGGTAATGTCGCGTTTCTATGAAGTGATCGTTGAACCGGACATGGCCGCTGACGGCAGCATGAACTGGCTGGTGACGGCCCCTGCCTTTCCGGAGGTCACCACGTTCGGCAACAATCAGGCCAGCGCCTGCCGGAATGGCCTGGGCGCCATAGAAGAAGCCATGGCCGCCAGAATGGCGGATGGTCAGGATATCCCTGCGCCGGTGCCAGGCACCCATGGTCAGGCACGCTATGTGCGCGTACCGGGCCTGACATATCTGAAGATTGCGCTGTACAAGCTGTGCCGCCACCAGAAGGTTTCGCGGGCTGAACTGGGCAGGCGTCTCACCTGGCACCGCGAACAGGTGGACCGCCTGTTCCGACTTGATCACAAGTCACATCTTGAACAGATGGAAGCCGCCTACATGGCTATCGGCGTGCCCTTGTCGTTCTCAATCAAGGTTCCCGACGCTGCCTGACAAATACTGATGTCCTGGTCCCCACGCCGTTTGTTGTTATTCTGAATTATTTGACCGTACCCGTTGTGTAGACACCGGCGTCGCTATCTTGTCGCGACCGACCCACTCGAGGATATCGCGGTAAACGGTCTCGCGCTGCAGGTCGTGCAGCAGCATGTGATAGCCGTTTTCATAAATCACCTGCTTGTTGGGTGAGGTCAATGATGCCATCACCTTCCGGCTGGGTGTTTCAGGTACCACCTGATCTTTCAGGCCATACAGATACAACACCGGCACTGTGATTTTCGGCGCGGCGGCAGCTGCTTCGTCCATCAGCGTGACCAGACCATACAGCGTATCAAAACGGCCCTGCTTGATGTTGTTCTTGTCCTTTGAATAGGCTTTCAGCCAGGCAATGTTATCGCTTGGCCAGATCTCCAGTTGTGATCCGGTAGCGGTCTTGTCAGGCACGGTGTGAGCGGTAACCCACAAGGCGGATTTCAGGATCGGGTTCATGGACCGCCAACCCCAGATAGCCGGCGCAACCAGAACAAGGCCATCTGCCTTGAGACCGAAATCCACCGATGCCTTCATGGTCACGGCACCGCCCATCGAGGTGCCGATGACGTAAACCGGCACCTTGGGGTGCTGCTGGCGCACCAACTCGACAAACCCGGTCAAATCCCTTGCCATCACACTGCCGCCTGCCCACTTGCCGAGCCGGTCCGCATCACCGCGCCCGAAGCCGCGTTGGTCGTAGGCATAAACCGATATCCCGCGGCTCGAAAACCACGGACCCGGCAGCTGGAAAGCGCCGGCGTATTCATTGAAGCCATGCACCGCCACAAACACGGCCCGCGGATCGTCTGCCGTCCAACTGGAAACATGCAGCCGTTCTCCGTCTGCAGTGGCGTAAACGGTATCATTGAGACTGGCTGCGCCGATTACCGGGCCGGTATCGAGCAGTTCCGGCTTGGCGCACGCGCCGAGGCCGGCGCACAAGACCAGGCACAAGGCGAAGATCGCTGAACGTTTGAGTAGCATGCGACCTCCTGTACTGTGATGGCCGGGTCAGGCGGGAATTCCCGATTCAAATTAAGACACAAGCGCCTTAACATCTGCTTTCAAAACCGGCAGAAGCTCTGCCTCAAACCAAGGGTTTTTCTTCAACCAGCCACTGTTTCTCCATGACGGGTGTGGCATGGGGATGACGGATACCGGTACCATTTCGTGGTATTGCCGCCAGTTTCTGACCGTTTCGGTCAATGTGGATTTCTGCTGGCTGCCCATATGCCATTTCTGGGCATACATGCCGATAGCCAGAACCAGCCTGACCTGTGGCATGGCCTGCATCAGGTCGGCACGCCAAAGAGGCGCGCACTCCGTACGGGGCGGCAGGTCGCCACCCTTGGCATCAAGACCGGGGAAGCAAAAGCCCATGGGAACAATTGCCAGCATGTCAGGATCGTAGAAAACCTCTTCGGTGATGCCCATCCAGTCGCGCAACCTGTCTCCCGAAGGATCAGTGAACGGCTTGCCTGATGCATGCACGCGGGTGCCCGGTGCCTGACCGACGATCATGATCCGGGCAACAGATGACACCTGCAATACCGGGCGCGGCTCATGGGGCAATGGCAGCTTGCCGGTCTTCGGCTCATCGCGGCAAACCCGGCACTTGCGGATCTGGCTGACCAGCGCATTCAATGTATCCGACATTACGCCGCCGCGCTTTGGCGCGCGGACACCTGATCGTGCCAGCGCTTCAAGTGGGTGTGTTCATCTTTCAGTGCAACACGCGCCACGCGCATGAAGTCAACCGCGCACAATGCATCGATGTCAGCTACTGAAAAACTGTCACCTGCCATGAACTGTCTGGATGCAAGTTCGCCATTCAGGAAATCCAGCATGGCTTCGACCCGCCCGACATTCACCTCGCTCCACTGCTTGATCTGGGGCACTTCAAGATGCGCCATCCTGGGGTGGCCGTGGCGGAAAGCAAAGCCAATCGGGTGCATCAACTGAAGTTCGATACGGCGTTGCCACATGTCTATCATGCCGATTTCCAATGGCGTTTTGCCGAACAGTGCCGGCTCGGGATGCAGTGCCTCGAAGTACCTGCAGATCGCCATCGCTTCGGCGATGCAGGTGCCGTCATCAAGTTCCAGAACCGGAATGCGCTTGAACGGGTTGCGCTTCACCATTTCAGGAGTTTTGTGTTCTTCCGTCATGATGTCTATGTGCCGGCGTTCCACCTCAATGCCTTTTTCCGCCAGAAAAATCCTCACCCTGCGCGGGTTTGGTGCACGATTGTCTTCTATCAGTATCATGTTGAAAAATGCCCTTCTCCCGGTCAAAAACAGCTTTGCCCGACGTTATTCCACTGTAATTAAGCCAATCATCTTTGCGGTTTGCTAACCATTGCTGCAAGGCCGTTATTAAGCAATTCCCTTCATTGTGAACAGTTCCATTAGCTGAAACTGTGGTTCATCGGGCTTGACAATACACGTCGAAAATCAACTGGAACAACCAGTTATCGCGCCAATTCAGGCCGATGCTTCATCGAGTGATGTCTGGGAAACCGACCTTCTGACCTTGTTTGTTCGAAACCAGATCAGGGTTTCACTGGCAATGCCGATACTGTCGGTGTTCATGATGGCGGCGATTTACTCCTGGACAACCTGGGTGGCCGCAGCAAGCTGGTTCGGCAGTTACCTGACGGCTCAGGCAATACAGTATTACCTTTGCAACCTGTATGAACAGGCCCGCAAGGACAAGATCCAGGCCCGGGAATGGGTTGGCATGCTGTGCGCCTCGGAAACGCTGGTTGCCATGTGCTGGGTAATTCCGCTGTTTGCCTACTGGGAAACCGGCAACCAGTCACAACACATATACTTGGTGACGATTACGCTGGCGGCTATTGCAGCCCGAGTGCTGACCGCCGGCAACTACATGCCGATCATTCTGGCAGGTACCGGCATTATCGCCATGGCGACAATGACCCGCTGCCTTCTCGAGTCCGGCCTGGTTTACAACACGCTTGCTTCAATTGTTGTCCTTGCCGAAATTTTCTTCGTCCAGCTGGTCCGCCGCCTGCAGGGAACCGCGCAGGAAATGCTGGTGTTCAAAGCCGAGCGTGAGGCTCTTATCGGCCAGCTGGATGGTGCGCTCAGCGAAGCTGAAATTGCCCGCAGCAAAGCCGAGGAAGCCAACCTTGCAAAGTCCCGGTTTCTGGCAACCATGAGCCACGAACTGCGTACCCCGCTCAATGCGATACTCGGATTTTCTGAAATCCTGAGCAAGGAAATGATGGGCCCGCATGCGGTGCCGGTCTACAAGTCATATTCAGATGACATCCATTATTCCGGAGACTATCTGCTCAAGCTGATCAACGACATTCTGGACCTGTCGCGGATTGAGGCCAACCGCAGTGATCTGAACATCGAGCCTGTGGATCCCTGTGTACTGGCAAAGGAAAGTGTGGAACTGCTGTCCATCCAGACATCGCACAGGGCGCAAACAGTCGAATTTGATTTACCGGATCAACCGGTGCGCGTGCTCGCTGACAACAGGGCACTGCGCCAGATATGGCTGAACATGCTGTCCAATGCGGTGAAGTTCGCCCCTAAATCAAGCAATATCCGGGTCATCGTTCGGCAGAAGACAAACGGATCGGTAACTTTGGGCGTCGCAGACAATGGTCCCGGCCTGCCCCCGGACGAGCTGGACATCATGCGAACCGCCTTCGTGCGTGGCACCTATGCGCGTGAAAAAGCCATTGATGGCGCGGGGCTCGGATTGTCCATCGTCAACGGGTTGGCAGAGCTGCAGGAAGCCAAGCTGGCCATGAAGGCAAATCATCCCAGCGGACTGATTGTCAGCGTCGAGTTTCCATCGCACAAGGTACTGGGCACCGTGCGGGCAACTCTTGCTGATGCAAACAAGTCCATGCCCCAGACCCAGCGTAGGTTGATTGAACTGACGTCGTGCTAGCGCACTCCGAATTTTTGCTGGTCGAACAGCTTTCTTCGCTTCGCTCAGGCCGTTCTGCATTATTCTCATCGAACAGCTTTACTCAGCACTTCGTGCTTCACGCCGTTCTCCGAGCCTGAACTGCAATTCTCCTGTTAAACTCCAATCCGAAGCACGTCAGTGCTGAGGCAAGCGCGACTGCGCGCCGCACGAAGTGCGCCCCAGCGGAGCGCAGCCGCAAGGCTGCCTGCGTGAGCGAAATGAACTCAACTTCCCTCGAGTACTGCCATCACGTCTTTCACGAAGCTTGCGGCCAGAGCTCCCGACGTACCGTCATGATCGCCATAGTTGCCTGACAGCAGAACGGGCCGATCAAGGGCCTTGCACAACCGAGCGCTGTCAGGGTGCATGTCATGGCATGAGACCACACAATGATCCGCAATCCCGTGGCGCAAACCTTCCAACAGCAGCGCAACACACACCGCCGGTGATCCGTCCAAGATCACCGGCACTCGTTGCAACCGGGCTGCCACGATGGCGCCTGCAATTGCTGCTGATTCCCGCCCTCCCAGCCGCCGAAGCACCTCCAGCGGTGACTGAAAATGAGATTTGTGCACGGCGACGGCGTCACCAACAATCTCAATTTCCACCGGACTGCGCTGTTCATCGAGAATGCCGTCTTGACCGAGCAAAGCTGCAGTTATTGCAGTGGTGGAAGCCTGTCCACCTGCCGCCGTTCCACGGACCACCAGCAGGTCACAGCCATCTGTCGTTGCCTCCATGCCGTAGGCAATGGTCGCGGCGCAGTCGGTTTCTTCCATCGTTGCGGCAATCGAGAAATCCTCCACCGGCAGCTCGAGGGCGAGTTCGAAAATCTTCAGGCCAAGCTCCGCTCGCCCGCATACCTCAGCAACCGGGCCGGACCGGGTCTGCACACCTGCAACCAGATCGGTGACCTGACTGATTTGCAATCCGTTGTCCAGGCGAGCTGCCACGCCATGAGACGCTGCAAACAGAACAACCACCGGTCTGCGTATGGTTGGCCTGACATTCGCCTGCCAACCGGCCATCCAACTGCCGATTTCAGCAATCCTGTCGGTCGGCTGCCGGTCTTGTGCCGCAAAAACATTGGCCGATTTGACATCGAAACCCGGAACCTCATCCAGCAGTGCGCGAATGTCATCAAACGGCAACACGCTTGGGGTCTGGATCATCTTCGACATTGCAGTTCAACTTCCTGCGGCAGGTTCAGGTGAAAGAGTGCGTGGGTTCGCTTAGCATTGTTTATACCGGTCGAACAGCTTATCCTTGCTGCGTTCGGGCCGTTCTATTTATTCTGGTCGAACAGCTTTCTTCGCTGCGCTCAGGCCGTTCTCTGACTCTAAACTGACCTTAATGATAAACTCCAGTCCGAAGCACGTTAGTGCTGAGGCAAGGTCGACCGGCCGTCGCACGAAGTGCGCCCCAGCGGAGCGCAGCCGTCAGGCTGCTTGCGCGAGCGGCAAAAATACCGACAAAATA
>CALHUA010000098.1 GCA_938039915.1 uncultured Anderseniella sp. | reverse complement strand
TAAAAGGGGACAGGAGGAAACCAGATGAATGCCGCCACAAGCACCGGGCGAATTACGACTCATGTGCTGGACACCGCAACGGGCAAGCCGGCTGCGGGCCTCAAAATCGAGTTCTATCGTCTCAATGGGTCTGCCCGTGAGTTGATCAAATCGGTCGCGACCAATGCTGACGGGCGCTGTGATGATCCACTGCTGTCCGGCGATGCCATGACGGCGGGCGTTTTCGAACTTGTGTTTCATGTGGGCGATTATCTCAACCGCGATGACGAGGTGTCGTTCCTGGACCAGGTGCCTGTCCGGTTCGGCATTGCTGATCCCGCCGCCCACTATCACGTGCCATTGCTCGTATCGCCGTTCGGCTATTCCACCTACCGGGGAAGCTGACAGACATGGTGCAGACACGCAAATCCATCCGCTTCCTGCTCAACGACCATGTTGTCGATCTCGACACGGTCGCGGCATCCGACACGCTGCTGGATTTCCTGCGTCTGCAACAACGTCTGTGCGGCAGTAAGGAAGGCTGTGCCGAAGGCGATTGCGGGGCCTGCACGGTGCTGGTCGGCAGGCTGGCCGACGGTGACCTGAAGTACGAGACCGTGAATTCCTGCATCCGGTTTGTCGGGTCTCTCGACGCCTGTCACGTGGTGACGGTTGAGCATTTGCGCGGGTGCGACGGTGCACTGCACCCGGTGCAGCAGGCGATGGTGGACATGCACGGCAGCCAGTGCGGGTTCTGCACGCCGGGCATCGTCATGTCGCTGTACGCGCTGTGGATGGCGAACGCCAGACCCTCCAACGCCGACATCGAAACAGCACTGCAGGGGAACCTGTGCCGCTGTACCGGGTACGAAGCGATCATCCGGGCAGCACTTGCCGCAGGGTCTGCCGGTGGCCAGGACCGGGATGTACTGATCAGTGAGCGCGACACGGTCGTGGCCGCCCTGCAAGGCCTCACAGACGGGTCGCGGGTTGCGATGGGCCACGGTGACGATCGGTTCTTCGTACCCGCCTCGGTGGACGACCTGGCTGACATTCGACTGGAAAACCCCACGTCTGTCATCGTGGCAGGCGCAACCGATGTGGGCCTGTGGGTCAACAAGCACATGCGTTCAATCGGGCCTGCAGTTTTCATCTCCCATCTCGACGAGTTGCATCGTATCGAGGAAACGGAAACCGGCGTGACGATCGGCGCCTGTGTCACCTATACGGAGTTCCAGGACGCGGTTGCGACCCATTTCCCGCAGATCGCAGGCTACTGGAACCGCATTGGCGGCGAGCAGGTGCGCAATATGGGCACTGTCGGCGGTAATGTCGCCAACGGGTCCCCGATAGGCGATACACCACCTGTGCTGATTGCGCTGGGTGCCAGCCTGACACTGCGCAATGGCACGCAGCAGCGCACGGTGCCGGTTGAAAATTTCTTCATTGACTATGGCGAGCAGGACCGGGAGGTCGGCGATTTCGTCGAGGCGCTGCACATTCCGTTTCCCGGTGAAGATTACTCGTTTGCCGCTTACAAGGTTTCGAAACGGCGGGATGAGGATATCTCCTCCGTTGCGGCCGCGTTTCGTGTCCGGATTGCAGATGGGAAAGTGGCCGACGCCGTGATCGCCTATGGCGGCATGGCGGCAACGCCGAAACGGGCCACGGCAGTGGAAGGTCTGCTCACTGGCAAAGCCTGGACGGCACAGACCATCACCGATGCACAGGCAGGCTTTGCCGAAGATTTTTCCCCGATTGGTGATTGGCGGGCGTCAGCTGAATACCGGGCACTGGTGGCGCGCAAGCTGCTGGCGCGGTTCCATCTTGAAACCACGCAAGGGGTTGAAAACACCAGTCTCAGGCGTGAGGCGGTGGCATGACACAGCAAGCAAAAATCGTTGGCGGTGTACATGTGGAGCAGCGACATGATTCCGCCCATAAGCATGTCACCGGTCAGGCGGATTACATCGACGACATGGCCGCGCCTGAAGGCCTGTTGCATGCCTATCTCGGCCTCTCATCGGTTGCACATGGTGATATCGAAACCATGGACCTGTCTGCAGTGCAGGCTGCGCCCGGTGTGATTGGGGTACTGACGGCGCACGACATTCCCGGCCATAATGATGTCAGCCCGACCGGCAAGCAGGATGATCCGGTATTTGCTCAACGGGTAGAGTTTCACGGCCAGCCGATTTTTGCCGTTGTGGCGGAGACCAGGGCAGCGGCGCGCAATGCCGCCAGCCTGGCAAAGGTTGACTATATTGCAAAACCGCACTTTACCGATGTTGCCGATGCACGTGCAGCCAATTATCCGCTGGTGACGGAACCGCTCACCCTCAAGCGCGGTGATGCTGCGGCCGCAATTGCTGCCGCGACCCGGCGCATCCAGGGCGACATGCGGGTCGGCGGGCAGGACCATTTCTACCTTGAAGGCCATATCGCCATGGCGATACCCGGCGAGGATGACGAGGTCACGGTATTCTCGTCCACCCAGCACCCCAGCGAAGTGCAGCACATGGTGGCCCACGTGCTGGCTGTGCCCTCCAATGCGGTCACGGTGAACGTACGGCGCATGGGCGGCGCGTTTGGTGGCAAGGAGACACAGTCCAATCTGTTTGCGGCGGTGGCCGCGATGGCCGCGAAGAAATACGGACGGGCCGTCAAGGTCAGGCCGGACCGGGACGATGACATGATCGCCACCGGCAAGCGGCATGACTTCCTGGTGGAGTATGATGTCGGCTTCGATGATGCAGGGATCATCTCCGGCGTGAGCGCAAACTTTGCCGCGCGTTGCGGTAACTCCGCCGATCTTTCAGGCCCGGTGACCGACCGAGCGCTGTTCCATGCCGACAATTGCTATTACTTCGACAACGTGCTGCTGCAATCACAGCCGTTGAAGACCAACACGGTGTCGAATACTGCATTTCGCGGATTTGGCGGCCCGCAGGGCATGGTGGGCGGTGAACGCATCATCGAGGAAATTGCCTATGCACTCGGCAAGGATCCGCTGGCCATCCGCAAAGCGAACTTCTATGGCGGGGATGACCGCAATGTGACGCCGTATCACCAGCAGGTGGACGACAACATCATCGCCCGTCTGGTGGAGGAGCTTGAAACCTCCAGCGACTATGCGGCGCGGCGCGAGGCTATCCTGGCGTTCAATGCCAAAAATGGTGTTATCCGGAAGGGCATCGCCCTGACCCCGGTCAAGTTCGGCATCTCGTTCACGGCCACCTGGTACAACCAGGCCGGCGCCCTGGTTCATGTCTATACCGACGGGTCGGTTCATCTGAACCATGGCGGCACCGAAATGGGGCAGGGCCTGAACACCAAGGTTGCCCAGGTGCTGGCGGACGAGTTCCAGATCGATCTTTCCCATGTGAAAATCACCGCCACCCACACCGGCAAGGTGCCCAATACGTCTGCAACGGCGGCGTCTTCAGGATCAGACCTCAACGGCATGGCTGCGGCCAACGCCGCCCAGCAGATCAAGACACGGCTGGTGGACTTTGCCTGTGACAGCCATGGCGTTGATCCGGATCAGGTGGTGTTTGAACCGAACATGGTGCTGGTCGGCAACCAGCGCATTCCGTTTCCCGACTTCATCCGGTCGGCTTACATGGCGCGGGTGCAGTTATCCGCGGCAGGCTTTTACAAGACGCCGGATATTCACTGGGACCGGGAGGCGGGCAAGGGCCGTCCGTTTTACTACTTCGCCTATGGCGCTGCAGTGTCGGAGGTCAGCATCGATACATTGACCGGTGAATACCAGGTCGACCGGGTTGATATCCTGCATGATGCGGGCCGCTCGCTCAATCCGGCGCTGGACATTGGCCAGATCGAGGGCGGTTTCGTGCAGGGCATGGGCTGGCTGACAACGGAAGAACTGTGGTGGGACACCGAAGGACGCCTGCGCACCCATGCGCCGTCGACCTACAAGATCCCGCTGGCATCGGACCGGCCGCGCATATTCAATGTGGCTCTGGCTGACTGGTCGCAGAACCGGGAGATGACCATAAGGCGCTCAAAGGCTGTCGGTGAACCGCCGTTCATGCTGGCGATCTCGGTGCTGGAGGCCCTGTCCATGGCGGTGGCATCAGCAGCAGACTACCGGATCTGTCCGAAACTGGATTGCCCGGCGACGCCGGAACGCGTGTTGCTGGCGTTCGAGCGCCTGGCACATGAAGCTGGAGGAGCGTGATCCATGTACCGTTACCGTCATGATATCTGGTTGTTTGCCCACGGTGGCGGACCGTTCGTGCTGGTAAACGTGGACAGTGCGGCAGGCTCCGCACCGCGTGACGCAGGCACCTGGATGCTGGTGTCGCCGAAGCGGATTTTCAGGACCATCGGCGGCGGCCAGCTGGAAAAGCTGGCGATAGACAAGGCGCGGGGCCTGATCAGTACCGGTGACGGCAGACCGGTTTACCTGAAAGTCCCGCTGGGACCGGAAATCGGGCAGTGCTGCGGCGGATCGGTTGTGGTGTCGCTGCAGTTGCTCGCGGTGACGGAAATCGACCGGATCGCGGCGCGCCTGAACGAAGAACTTGCCTGCCTGCCGCATGTCTATGTTTTCGGCGCAGGCCATGTCGGCAATGCGCTGTGTGAGGCATTGAACCTGCTGCCGGTGCAGCCTGTTCTCATTGATACCCGGAACGAAGAACTTCAAACCGCGCCGCCGGGCATAGAGACACGCCTGGTCGCGCTGCCTGAAAGCATGGTTCGCGACGCGGCGCCGGGCAGTGCATTTGTTATTTTGACCCATGAACACTCGCTGGATTTCCTGATCGCCAGGGAGGCGCTGGCGCGAAACGATGTGGCCTATGTCGGCATGATCGGGTCGAAGACCAAGCTTGCGTCATTCGGAAACTGGATCAGGCGTGACAAGGGCAAGGCGATCGATATCGATCGCCTGGTGTGTCCCATCGGAGGGACGAAGGCGCGCGACAAGCGACCGGAAGTCATTGCAGCGCTGGTGGCGGCAGAACTGGTTGAGCATTTGTGTGCTGCAAACGCTGATGGTGGTGTGCAAGCATCGGCACAATTGAAAATAGTGGGAGGCGATACATGAGTAACGACATCAAACCTCGTATCGAACTTAAGGGGATCACCAAGGCATTTCCCGGCGTTCTGGCCAACGATGCCGTGAGCTTCAAGGTGGAGCCAGGTGAAATTCATGCATTGCTGGGTGAAAACGGCGCCGGCAAATCGACACTGGTGAAAATGATCTACGGCATCATGCAGCCGGACGCCGGTGAAATCGTCTGGGACGGCGAGCCGGTCATGGTCGCCAATCCGAAAGCCGCCCGCAAGATGGGGGTCGGCATGGTGTTCCAGCACTTCTCGCTGTTTGAAGCCATGACGGTGTTGGAGAATATTGCGCTTGGCATGGATGGATCGCTTTCGCAGTCGAAGCTCGAAGAGAAAATCCGCGAAGTACTGCATACTTACGACCTGAAGCTTGATCCACATCGTATCGTCAGCACGCTCAGCGTCGGTGAACGCCAGCGGATCGAGATTGTGCGCGCCCTGCTGCTCGAACCACAGCTTTTGATCATGGATGAGCCGACCTCGGTGCTGACACCGCAGGAAGTGGCGCAATTGTTCGAAACCCTGCGCCGGTTGTCGAAGACCGGCTGTTCGATCCTCTACATATCCCACAAGCTGCACGAGATCAGGGACCTGTGTGAGGCAGCAACGATCCTGCGTGGCGGCAAGGTTGTGGGTGAGTGCGACCCGCGCAAGGAAACGCCCACATCCATGGCTGAAATGATGATCGGCGGCAATCTCAAGCAGATCAGCAAGGCAGCCAGTCGCGAGTTTGGAGACGACAGGTTTATCGCCGACGGATTGACCATTGCGGGCCAGGGTGATTTCGGCGTGGCGTTGGACGATATCTGCTTCACCGTGCGCGCCGGCGAGGTTTTCGGTATCGCCGGTGTTGCCGGCAACGGGCAGAACGAACTGCTGCTGGCGCTGAGCGGTGAAGAACCATCCTCGCCTGCGGATGCGATCCGGCTGGACAGCCATGCCATTGCAGAAATGGATGCAGTGGGCCGCCGGAATCTCGGACTGTGCGCTGTGCCTGAAGAACGCAACGGCCACGGTGCGGTTGTGGATTTCAGTCTGACTGACAACACTATACTGACAGCGCGCGACAGGATGGAACTGTCCAGCAACGGTATTGTCTACGGGGGCGCCGCCAGAACCTTTGCCGGCCAGGTGATCGATGACTTTGCCGTCAAGACCACGGGGCCGGGATCGCTGGCAGGCTCGCTGTCGGGCGGCAACCTGCAGAAATTCATCATGGGCCGGGAGATACTGCAGAACCCGGAAGTGCTGATCGTATCGCAACCGACCTGGGGTGTTGATGCCGGAGCAGCGGCGGCCATTCACCAGGCTCTCGTTGATCTGGCCGAAAACGGATCGGCCATCCTGGTGATTTCCCAGGACCTCGATGAACTGCTTGCACTCTGCGACCGGCTGGCGGTGATCAATGAGGGCCGGTTGTCAAAAACCCTGAATGTCGGTGAGGCCACGATCGACGAGATCGGCCTGCTGATGGGCGGTGTGCACGGTGATCCGTTCGCAACGGCGGAAATGACGGAGGCTGTCCATGCTCATTGAACTGGAAAAACGTAAAGAGCCCAGCAAGGCGATGCTGTATCTGACGCCGGTTATCGCGGTCGTTGCGACCATGCTGGCCGGTGCCATCATCTTCTCCCTCATCGGCCATGACGGTTTCGGAGCCGTGCGCAAGATTTTCCTGGCGCCGCTTCTGGATACCTACAAGTGGCAGGACCTTGGCGTTAAGGCAGCACCGCTGATCCTGATCGGCGTCGGGCTGGCCATCGGCTTCAGGGCCAATGTCTGGAATATCGGCGCTGAAGGCCAGTACATCATGGGCGGCCTCGCCGGCACCGGTGTGGCGCTGGCCACGTGGGGCATGACCGGATGGTGGATCCTGCCCCTGATGTGCATTGCCGGCATTGTCGGTGGGGCGGCTTATGCAGGTATTCCGGCGTTTCTGAAAACCAGGCTCAATGTGAACGAGATCCTGTCGAGCCTGATGCTGACCTATGTGGCGATACAGGTGCTTTACTACCTGATGCGGGGGCCCTGGAAGGATCCTGACGGGTTCAACTTTCCGCAGACGCGCCTGTTCACGGATGATCAGATCCTGCCGACCGTCATCCCGAGTACCGTGGTTCATCTTGGTGTGCCGCTGGCGTTCGTTGTTGCCATTGCCGCCTGGTTCGTGTTGTCGCGATCGGTATTCGGGTTTCAGATCCGTGTGGTCGGTGCGGCGCCGGCAGCGGCGCGCTACGGCGGGTTCAACACCAACAAGACGATCTGGGCGGCGTTGCTGGCCGGTGGCGGGCTGGCAGGTTTTGCCGGCATCCTCGAGGCCGCCGGGCCATTCGGCCAGATGGTGCCGCAGTTTCCGACCGGTTACGGGTTTACCGCCATCATCGTCGCCTTCCTCGGCAGGCTTCATCCCATCGGCATTGTCCTGGCAGGCATCATTCTGGCGGTGACCTATGTCGGTGGTGAACTGGCACAGTCCTCGATCGGACTGCCGGCTGCCGCGACCGGTGTGTTCCAGGCCATGATGTTGTTCTTCCTGCTGGCGACAGATGTGCTGGTGAAGTACCGCATCAGATTTGCCTCAGCGGCCAAAGCAGGAGACGCGGCATGACTGAATCACTTCTTATCCCGATCATCATGACCATTGTGGGTGCCGCGACGCCGATTTTGCTGGCAGCCCTTGGGGAACTGGTTGTTGAAAAGAGCGGTGTTCTGAACCTCGGACTTGAAGGCATGATGCTGATCGGTGCCGTTACCGGCTTTGCCGTGACTGCGACGACAGGCTACGCGCCGCTTGGTGTTGTTGCGGCCATGATTGCGGCTGCGGCGTCTGCCGGGCTGTTTGGTTTTCTGACCCTCACGCTGACCGCCAATCAGGTTGCGACCGGCCTGGCGCTGACCATATTCGGTATCGGGCTGTCGGCCCTGGCGGGGGAGAACTATGTCGGCCAGACCGTTGATGTGTTCGGGTCGGTATTCCCTGCTGCATTGGCTGAGCATCCAGTCCTGCGGGTGATCTTCGGCTACAGCCCGCTGGTCTATGTCTCGCTGCTGCTGGTTGCCGCTGTCAGCTGGTTCCTGCGCAAGAGCAGGGCCGGGCTGATATTGCGGGCGGTCGGGGAGTCCGACCTGTCGGCGCATTCCATCGGCTACTCGGTCATCGGCGTGCGCTATATGGCGGTACTGTTCGGTGGCGCCATGGCTGGCATTGCCGGTTGCTTCTATTCGCTGGTACTGACGCCCATGTGGGCTGAACAGCTTACCGCCGGGCGCGGCTGGATTGCGCTGGCGCTGGTGGTGTTCGCCGGATGGCGGCCCATGCGGCTATTGCTCGGTGCCTATCTGTTCGGTGCTGTGATGACGCTGGAACTGCACGCAAAGGCTGCCGGATTCTCACTTGTTGCGCCTGAATTCCTAGCCGCAATGCCTTATCTCGCCACCATCGCGGTGCTGGCGATCATATCTGCGCGAAAGACCGGAAAATCTCTCGCGCCTGCCTGCCTTGGCAAACCGTTCAAGCCAAGTTCATGAAACCAATACCAAGAGGTATAACCCCGGGAGGAAAACCATGAAGACGTTTACCAGACGTACAATGTTGAAAACCACCGCCGCTGCCGGCGCACTGCCGATTATCGGATCATCGGCGCTTGCGGCTGATCCGCTGAAGGTCGCCTTTGTCTACCTCGGTCCCATCGGAGACCACGGCTGGACCTATGCCCACGAACAGGGCCGGCAGGATGTGATCAAGAAGTTCGGTGACAAGGTCGCGACCACGATCGTTGAAAACGTAGCTGAAGGACCTGACTCGGAACGCGTCATCCGCCGTCTTGCTGAAGACGGCAATCAGCTTATCTTCACGACCTCGTTCGGCTACATGAACCCGACGCTGAAAGTCGCCAAGCGGTTCAAGGACGTGAAGTTCGAACATGCGACCGGCTATCAGCGCGCGCCGAACATGTCGACCTACAATGCGCGGTTTTATGAAGGCCGTGCGGTGTGCGGCACCATTGCCGGGCACATGTCGAAAACCGGCGTTGCCGGGTACATTGCCTCGTTCCCGATCCCAGAAGTGGTCATGGGTATCAACGCCTTCACCCTGGCAGCGCGCAAGGTGAACCCAGATTTCAAGACCAAGGTCTTGTGGGTTTCAAGCTGGTATGATCCGGCCAAGGAAGCCGATGCCGCCAAGGCGCTGATCGACCAGGGCTCAGACGTTATCGCCCAGCATACGGATTCACCGGCAGCCCTGCAGACCTGCGAACAGCGTGGCCCGATGGCGTTCGGGCAGGCCTGGGACATGTCGAATTTCGCCCCCAAGGCGCACCTGACGGCAATCGTCAACCGCTGGGGCCCGTATTATGAGGCCCGTATCCAGCAATTGCTCGACGCCAAGTGGGAGTCTGGCGACACATGGTGGGGTCTCAAGGAAGGCGTGCTGGAGATGTCACCCTACAATGAGGCTATTCCAGCCGATGTTCAGGCGGCGGCTGAAGCCACCCGCACCGGTATCATCGACGGCAGCGTCAATCCGTTTACCGGCCCGATCAAGGACAACACCGGCAAGGAACGACTGGCGTCAGGCGCGCTGGGTGACGGCGACTTGCACAAGATGGACTGGTACGTGGAAGGCGTACAGAGCTGACGCACTTACAACCTTTGGTAGAAACAAGAGCAAACCGGATCAGGCAACTGGTCCGGTTTTTCAGTGTGTCGGTCAGGACTCTCTGCTTCTTCCTGTTCACAACGGCGGATTCGAGCCCATTACAGACATTCAATTAGAAAAGGTGAACCGCAGTAGGGGAAAAGCAACGATCAAAATTCGTTTTAAAACGACAACACTGTTGAAAAATACCTGCCGTCGGGCATTTTTGATTTCAAGAAAAGTCGGATAACATTTGCGAGCGCGAAATAATTGCCACAGGAGAGGGTGTTGATGGGGAAAATAATAGCTGAGCGAATGGCAGCAAGCATCGAAGGCGACTTTGTCGTTTTTTTGATTGGGATGCGGATTAACAAACCATGGAAGATTTCCAAATGGCTACCAGTGTTCCTCGGCATGCCCAAGATGATAAAGGAACTCGAAAAACTCCCAGCCGCAGACACCGGATTTCTTGGCCACAACGGAATTGGATTGGGCGCGATAGTTCAATATTGGCGCAGTTTTGAGCATCTGGAAGCGTATGCACGGTCTCAGCAGAATGAGCATTTTCCAGCTTGGATGACTTTCAACAAGCGAATGAAGAATGCTCGAGGAGATGTAGGAATTTGGCACGAAACCTATCTTGTCAAGGCTGGACAATACGAGGCCATTTATAGCGGCATGCCAGAGTACGGACTAGGTCGTATCTCCAAGCTGGTTCCCGCGACCGGGAATCGAAACGAAGCACGACAGCGGCTGGCCAGGTAACGAATTTGCGCTTACTCCCTCCGCAGTCCAGACAGGTGCAGCGGCAGTGAAACAAGCTGCCGTCCGGCTAACCATCGGTTTTTCTGCTAGAAGTGAATTTGATACCCCTGTTTCTGTTCATTTGATGTCGGCTATGCGTCAAAATCCATGTTTCGTGGGTTACAATCTAGCTGCAAATTCGTCCGCATTGCAGCCATTAGCCTGTTGTCGGATCTTTGAGTCCCGACCCCAGCAATTTGCGGATCTGGTCCTGGCAGCGCTGGGCGGTGAATTCTATGAACAGGCGAACTTTCGGGTCCTGGAAACGCTTGTGCGGATACAGGCAGGCCAGTTGTGCATCGACCGGCGGGGTGTCTTGCAGTAACGGCACCAACCTGCCCGCCTGCAGGTGATCGGCTATCTCGAATTCCGGCCGGTTGATGATGCCGTGGCCCTGCAGGGCCCACTCGATCAACACATCTCCGTCGTCGGAATCAAACTGCCCCTTTACTTCAAAGCGGGTCGGGCCCTCAGGCATCTGCAGGGTCCAGTAGAACTCCTTTGAGCCGGGGAATCTCAGAAGCAGGCAGTTGTGATCACCGCTGAGCAGGTCCTCGGCTTGCGATGGAGCGCCGCGGCTTTCAATGTAATCCGGCGCGGCGCAAATAATGCGCTTGCATTCCATCAGGCCTCGCATACGCAGGTTGGAATCCTCTATGATGCCGAGCCTGAACGCCACATCCATGGCCTCGGTGGTGATGTCGACATGGCGGTCGGACAGCCGCAACCTGACCTGCACATCCGGGTAAGCGTTCTGGAATTCCGGGATCAATGGCGCAATCAGGCGCTTGCCGATGCCCAATGGCGCGGTGACATGAATGACGCCTTTCGGGTTGCCGGAAATATCGGCAACGGCGTCTTCTGCCTCCCTGACAGCCTCAAGCACCTTTACGGTGCCGTCATAGAACACCCGACCGTGCTCGGTCGGTGTCAGCTTGCGGGTGGTGCGGTTGAACAGCCGCACACCAAGATACTTCTCCAGTTCACGAATGCGGTTGCTGGCAACAGCGGGCGACACCCGCTGGTCGCGGCCGGCAGCCGACAGACTGCCCAACTCAAAGACGCGGACGAAGACCTTGATATTCTCCAGGTACGACATTCAGCAAGGCTACTATTATCAATGAAATATTGAAAGTGTTTGGTGATAGCACCTGTTTTCATTGGGAATGTTGTCTGCCATTCTGCTCCGCATATACCGGAAGGGAATCCGTTCATGTTCGAGTATCCGATACTGTGGGAGTGGCTGTCCTTTGCCGCGCGCTGGCTGCATGTGATCACGGCAATCGCGTGGATCGGATCGTCGTTCTACTTCATCGCGCTGGACCTAGGGCTGCGCAAGGCACCGGGCATGCCGGCAGGCGCGCATGGCGAGGAATGGCAGGTCCATGGTGGTGGTTTCTATCATATCCAGAAATACCTGGTGGCGCCTGAACGGTTGCCGGAGCACCTGACCTGGTTCAAGTGGGAAAGCTACGCCACCTGGCTGTCCGGATTCGCGCTGATGTGCATCGTCTACTATGTCGGCGCCGACCTGTACCTGATTGACCAGAGCGTGCTCGAACTGAGCAGTGGTCTGGCAATCGGCATTTCGCTGGCGTCCATCGTGCTCGGCTGGCTTGTCTATGACGGATTGTGCCGGTCGCCGCTGGGCCGCAGCAGTACGGGTCTGATGATTGTGCTGTTCGGCATTCTTGTGGCCATGTCCTGGGGCTATACGCAGGTTTTCTCAGGCCGTGCCGCCATGCTGCACCTGGGCGCGTTTACCGCCACCATCATGACCGCCAACGTGTTTGCGATCATCATCCCGAACCAGAAGAAGGTGGTGGAAGTCCTGAAAGCCGGGGGTACGCCGGACCCGAAATACGGCGTGATCGCCAAGCAGCGCTCGACCCACAACAACTACCTGACACTACCGGTCATCTTCCTGATGCTGTCGAACCATTATCCGCTTGCGTTCGCCACGCCGTACAACTGGCTGATTGCCGCGCTGGTGTTCCTCATGGGCGTCACCATCCGGCACTTTTTCAATACCATGCACCAGGGCGGCGGCAAGCTGTGGTGGACATGGGCAGCGACGGCCGCCCTGTTTGCCGGCGTCATGTGGTTGTCGTCATTTCCTGCAGGCGGTACCGACGAAGGCGAACAAGCCGTGCTGACCCAGACCCAGCAGCGCTTTGCGGCTGCGCCGGGCTTCGAGCAGGTCAGCGAGACCGTGCTGGGACGGTGTTCCATGTGTCACGCGCAAGAGCCGGCATGGGATGGTATTGTCCATGCGCCAAAGGGCGTGGTGCTGGAAACGCCGCAACAGATTGCAGCCCATGCCCGTGAGATCTATCTCCAGGCCGGCCATACAAATGCAATGCCACCCGGCAATGTGTCGTTCATGGAAGACAGTGAACGCCAGGCAATAATTGACTGGTACAGGGATGCCATGGCCGGCAAGGAACAAAAATCGTGAGCGTGCTCCTTTTGCGCGGACGTACCCTGTCGTTTCGCGACATACCGCAGTCACATGATGATGACGCCAGTTACCTGTATGAAGAAGATGGCGCGGTTGCTGTCGAGGACGGCCTGATTGCTGCCAACGGCAGCTACGAGCAGGTCAGGGCGCAGTTTCCAGAGGCCGAGGTCGTCGATCACCGGCCCCATCTGATCCTGCCGGGTTTTATCGATACGCACCTGCATTTTCCGCAAGGCCAGGTCATCGGGTCTTTCGGCACCAAGTTGCTCGACTGGCTGAATACCTACACGTTTGTGGAAGAGCAGAAATTTGCCGATCCTGCGCATTGCAAGCGCATGGCGACGCACTTTTTCGACAATCTGTTGCGCAACGGCACCACCACGGCAGTGGCCTATTGCTCCGTTCACAAGACATCGGCGGAAGCGTTTTTTGCAGAAGCTGAACGCCGGAACCTGCGCATGGTCGGTGGCAAGGTGATGATGGACCGTAACGCGCCTGATGCGCTGTGTGATACGCCTCAATCGGCTTATGATGACAGCAAGGACCTGATTGCGCGCTGGCACGGAAAGGGCAGGGCGCTTTATGCCATTTCTCCGCGCTTTGCCATCACCTCCACTCCGACCCAGCTGGAAATGGCCCAGGCGCTGAGCGCAGAGCATCCTGAGTGTTACCTGCAGACGCATCTGTCGGAAAACCAGGCTGAAATTGACCTGACTCTGAACTTGTACCAGTCGGCGCGGGACTATCTCGATGTCTATGAGATGTACGATCTTCTGGGTGACAAGAGCCTGTTTGGTCATTGTCTGCATCTGAACGGTCGCGAACGGGCCGCCATGGCCGAGACCGGTTCGGTTGCGGTTTTCTGCCCGACCTCAAATCTGTTTCTCGGCAGCGGACTGTTCGATGAAGACGGGTTGCGCGCCAACGGGGTGCGCACGGCAGTTGCAACCGATATCGGCGGCGGCACCAGCTATTCCATGCTGAAAACCCTGGACGAGGCCTACAAGGTCCTGCAATTGCGGGACCAGGTGCTCAACCCGCTGAAGTCGTTCTGCATGATGACGCTGGGCAATGCCCGCGCGCTGCAACTGGAGCACCAGATCGGGACGCTCGAAAAAGCAAGCGAAGCCGACCTGATTGTTCTGAATTCCCATGCCACAGCAGCCATGGCCCTGCGCATGGAAACCGTCAGTACGCTTGCCGAAGAATTATTCGTGTTGCAGACCATGGCCGACGACCGGGCCATTGCGGGTGTCTACGTGGCCGGCAGGCCGAGCCACCCTGATGTCCAGGGGCGTGACCCGGGATAGGTCAACCGGCACGCAGCTTTAGCTGTAGAATTTGGTTTTATCACTGTCCAGCAGTTCAGCCACATAATCTGGTATTTTCAGACCATCTGCCACTCTGGCATCGAGTTCGCGTTCTGCTTCCCTGACATTTTCAAGACTGGCCAGTGTTTCATCAATTCTTTCGAACGGGACGACAACAACGCCGTCGCGGTCTGCGATGATCATATCCCCTGTCTCCACTTCCTGACCTCCGATCTGTATGGCAAAACCCACCGAGCCGGGTCCGCTCGAATAGGGAGAAGCAGGCGTAAGGCCTGTGCACCAGACCGGCAAGCCGACTTCAACAATGCCGGCATAGTCGCGCACAGGGCCATCTGTAACGAATCCCGCCGCGCCGCAGTTTTTCATCATTCCGGTCACCCGGTCGCCGGCCGCGGCGCAGCCTTGATGGGCGGCAAACGCGGAGACGACCACATCGCCTTTCCGGATGAACTTCAATGCAGCAAGCGTCGCCAGAATGTCTGCCGGACCGCAATTGGCCGTCAGTGCGGGTCCCGCGACAGAGTTTTTGAGGTCACGCCCTTCACCAAGCGGCTGGATCGCTCTGTTGAGCGCGCCGGATCCAAAAAGCGCATCGACG
>CALHUA010000097.1 GCA_938039915.1 uncultured Anderseniella sp. | reverse complement strand
CGTCATTGAAGCTGGTGTGAGCTGTTGGGCATCATTCTGCTCGAACAGCGTTCTTCGCTTTGCTCAGGCCGTTCTTCATTTTTCTGGTCAAACAGCTTATCCGCTTTCGGCGGACCGTTCTCCGATCCTAACATCACCTTTATCCGTCATTCCCGCGAAAGCGGGAATCCACTCTCGGCTGCATACGTCTCCCTGACTGACATTGGATCCCCGTTTTCACGGGGATGACGGTAGTGATGAACTCCCTTCCGATGCTCGAAAGTGCTGAGGCAAGGCCGACCGGCCGTCGCACGAAGTGCGCCCTCGCGGAGCGCAGCCGGCAGGCTGCTTGCGTGAGCGAAATTAAGCTTGCGTGAGCGAAATCAAACTCGTCAGCGAGATAAACACCCGTCATCTCCAGCTAGCCTCCACGCTCTTCCTTCCAGCGCTTCCAGCGCCGTCTCGACATGGTCTTGCGGTCAATCTGGTCAGCCATCAGCCTGCGTTCTTCGGGTGTCAGGCGCATGAAGAAATTACCGGCGATTTCACGACCGCGGCCGACCATGGTTTGTGCTTCGGTCTCATAGACTTCCAGCGCTTTTGCAACGGCAGCTTCGTCATAAGGCTCTGCCCGCAGGGCGGATGCAACATCTCGTGCCTTTTCCCGCAAGGTCTTGCGCAGGTCGCGGAACCCCTTGCGGTGTTCACGCAGGTCGCCAACCAGTTCATCACGCCGGTCGCGATCGAGCTCGCGGAAAAACGCCCGGGGCAGTATCTGGGTAAAACCGGGTCCGGTGATGGAGCGGTGGCGGTGGGGACCGGCGGCCTGATGGGCGACAATAGCGGCAACAACCGCCAGGTTGATGGCCAGAGAGGCAATCAGCGCAATCCACACCCACGACCAGCGCCGGGTTTTCGGGGTTTGCGCGTCGCTCATAGCAAACTCCCATCGTAACTGTCGTCAATCAGCACAACGTCAAGCACATCATCTGTCGCGCCGTACAACTGCAGGCTGTCGGCCAGCAATGTGCCGGCATCGGTTCCAATGCCGACGAACACGCCCAGCATGATGCTCGCCGCAAGAGTGCCTGCCGCCAGGAGCTGATGCGGCAGGAGACCGAACTGCCAACCAGGCCCGCTGCCATGCATCGCGGCAGACCGGGCGGCATCCGTTCCGGCCGTGATGCGTGCCAACAGGCGATCACGGGCACCTTCGGGTTCGGAAACGCCCGCGCCAGTCGCTGCATCGAGCAATTTATCCAGCTGGTCGGCTTCGGTACTCAGGTCCCGAGGCAGTAATTCAGGTTCACGCAACAGGTTGGCAAACCGCACCCGGTCAGCCTCGGGCCAGCGCAACGGATTGCGGCCATAGGCCGCCAGCACTTCAGCCAGGCGCGCATCACCGGCACTGCCCTGCCCCCTGCCCTTGTTGTTGCGTGCCGTCATTTCAATTGCTCCAGTTCATCAATCAGGTCTGCCCACACAGGTTTGAGCAGCGTTCGCAGCGACCGTCGCGCCCGCGACAGCAGCGATTCCACCGCTTCGACGCTGATCTCCATGATCGATGCAGTCTCCTGATTGCCCAATGCTTCGAAATAGGTCAACTGCATAGCGGTGCGCTGGCGCTCGGGCAGTTGAGCCAGCGCGGCGGTTACTTCGTCGGCCGCCTGACCGTGGCGCAGGTGTCCGTCAGGCGCGGTAGACGTATCAACAAGCAATTCCAGGTCACTGTCGGACGTGTTGCGCGCCCGTCTCAGGCGGTCAATGGCAAGATTACGGCCAACGCGAACCAGCCAGCCTTTCAAGGCCGCCTGGTTGCGCAAAACCGGCGGATTGCGCCACAGTTTGACGAACGCTTCCTGGGTTACGTCCTCGGCATCCGCAGCATTGCCCAGGACCCGCGCCGAGAGCCTGAAAACCAGGGAGTAATGGCGGTCAACCAATGTGGCAAAGGCGGTTTCGTCACCGGCGACCACCCCTTCCAGCAATACCGCATCGACTGCCGGAGACGCATCTCCGGCAGTCGACGTAGCCGCTGTATTTTCACTGTATCCTGCCATTCCCCAAGCCGGACGCACTGTTTGCCAGTTCATCAGCCCTCCTATTGCCGGGCCTGAGACCTTGCCTTGCGAGCCTCGGTCCGTTTCTTGCGTGCGGTCACATGATAGGCCCGCGCCTCCTGTAAAGTAACCCCGCCGGACTTGTCACTGTCGGCCAGGTCAAACAGGCCGGCAATGTAGCCGCGAAGTTCGTTGCGTGTAACGGCAGCATCCTTGTCTGCGTCCATGCGGGTCAGAATCCGGTCGATGCGGCGCCTGGCGATCCGGTTGAGCCAGTTTTCAAGCTCGGCCCTGGTCACCTTGTCATCCTTGTCGGCATCAAGCCGCATGAACCGGCGAACCGATTTGGCCTCCAGTTCTTCCCTTGCAAGTGCGCCATCCTTGTTTTTGTCAAGACGTTCAAACGTCCGCTCGCCACGCGGCATGCCCGGTTCGCGTGCAAGCGCTGTGTTTGCAGACATGCCTGCGATGACCAACGCGGCAGACAAAGCGGCTGAAAAATGAATGCTCATAACGGATCAGTCTCCTTAGCTTGTATGTGTTGCCGGAACCTCAGGTTCAAGCAACCTTTCGATCCCACGGAGTGTGTTGGCCAACGCACATGAACAAGACGAGAACACCGGCGATAATCCGTCGCACGATCCGAAAAAACTTTCAGTGCTCTGCCGGAATGCCGATCAGGCGGTCAAAAACCTCAGAAACCTGCCGATTTGAATCGAGCAACATGGCTTCCATGGTCGCAACATCCGGCGCAGCACTGGCCCGCAACAGCAAATTTATCAGGCCGGACGGCGCACTTTCCACCTCAAACCGGCCGGACGAACAAAGCCGCAGCATGTGGGTCAGGCTCTGGTACAGGGTGGCCGCAGCAACCAGCATGTCATGATCTGCGGCAGCCAGATGACTGGCTTCACGCAAGGCATCAAGGGCCGCAATAGTGTTGCGCTGCAGCACACCCGGTGTTTCATGGGCATGGACCAGTTGCAGCGCCTGGGCAATGAACTCGACCTCCACCAGGCCGCCGCGGACATGCTTGATATCCCAATGACTGCCGGTGGCCTTGTCGGTGCCCTGAAGCATGCGCAGCCGCATGTCCCTCACATCAACCAGCGTCTGCTCCCGGTCGCGGCGGGCACAAAGCACCGTGTGTATGGTTTGCTCGACACGTTGCCGCAGAGCTTCATCACCGGCGACGACACGGGCCCGGGTCAGCGCCATCTTCTCCCAGGTCCAGGCCTGGGTTGCCTGATAGCTGTCAAACGATTCAATATGGCTGGCAACCGGCCCCTTGTTGCCGGATGGGCGCAACCGCATGTCGACTTCGTACAGGTCGCCTTCATCGGTCTGAGATGTCAGCGACGTCGTCAGGCGCCGTGTCAGCCGGGAGAAGTACTGTGATGCCGGCAATGGCCTGTCGCCGTCGGACGCGTCGATATCATCGGCAAAATCATACAGCATGATCAGATCCAGATCAGACGCCGCCGTCATCTCGCAGCCACCCAGCTTGCCCAGCGCCATGACGATCATGGCACCGCCTTTAACATGGCCATGCCGCTCGCTCACATCTGCCGTGGTGACCTGGAGCATGTGAGCAGTCACCGCATCTGCGAGTTTTGAATACGCAAGGCCAGCCTGCTCGGCGCTGACCGTTTCCGACAAGATGCGCATGCCGATGCGAAGCGACAATTCATGGGCGGTAATGCGGGTCGCACTCAAAATCTCCTCGTACGTGGCATCGCCACCGCGCAAGGCTGCAAAACAGTCTGCCAGTTCGGCCTCATCCGGCATTGCACCGAAGAAATCCGGATCCAGCACCGCTTCAAGCTGACGCGGCCGGCGTGACAGGCTCTGCGCCAGGCGCGGCGCGGAGCCCAGCACGGTCGTCATCAGTTCGAGCAGAAACGGATTTGCCTTGAACATGGAAAACAGCTGAACGCCGGCTGGCAATCCGGCAACAAACCGGTCAAAGGCAATCAGTGCCTGATCCGGCTGGCCGGAGCGCGACAGCGCCGTCAGCAGGGCCGGCATCAGTTCAGTCAGCAGTTCACGGGCGGCAGATGAGCGCATTGCCGGATAACGCCCGAAATGCCAGCCGCGAATGGTGGCTGAAACTTCAGAGGCCTGCGCGAACCCCATACCGGTCAACGTGTTCAAGGTTTCCGGGTCATCGTCGCCACCGGTAAACACCAGACTACCCAGTTCGCTGCCCAGTTCGGGCGCTTCTTCGAACAGACCGGCATAGTGCCCCTGCACTTTCCTCAATGTGGCGGTGAGCCTGCCAGCCAGTTCATCGGGATCGTCATAGCCGCAAAACCGGGCAAACCCGGCAAAAGCCTCCTGCGTTGCCGGTAATGTCTGGGTCTGCTCATCGGCCACCATCTGCAACCGGTGTTCGATGGTGCGCAAAAACACATAGGCGTCGTTCAATTCATCGCTGGCTGCCTGTTCAAGCCATCCGGCCTGCACCAGTTTATCCAGCATGGCCTGTGTGCGGTTGCCCCTCAACTCCGGATTCTTGCCACCTGCGATCAGTTGCTGGGTCTGCACAAAAAACTCGATCTCGCGAATGCCGCCGCGTCCCAGCTTGATGTTGTGGCCCAGCACCACAATGGAATCATGGCCCTTGTGGGCGTGCATCTGCCGTTTCAGGGACTGGACATCCGCGATCGCTGCAAAATCCAGGTATTTGCGCCACACAAACGGGGTAAGGCCTTTTAGAAATTCCCGCCCGAGGTCCAGATCGCCTGCCACTGCCCGGGCCTTGATCATGGCAGCGCGTTCCCAGTTTTGTCCCATAGACGCGTAATAGTTCTCTGCCGCACCGATAGCGATGGCAATCTGGGTTGCACGCGGGTCCGGCCGCAAGCGCAAATCAATGCGGAACACATAACCGTCTTCGGTCCGGTCCTGCAGAACGCTGGCCAGTGTCCGGGTTATGCGAACATAGACCTGGGAGGCATTATCTTTTTGTTCCAGCGGAGTTTTTTCAGGATCATAGAGCACAATGAGATCAATGTCGGACGAATAATTCAGTTCGCCAGCACCGTGCTTTCCCATGGCCAGAACCGTATAGCCGTCTGATGCGGGCTGGCCCTTGTCCGGGGTTAGCTTGCCGGTGTCTACAGCCTCTTCCAGCAACCAGTTTACCGCGCCTGAGACCGCCACGTCGGCAAACCGGGTCAGCGCGTGCGTTACCTGCTCGCAGGACCAGCAGCCTGCAATGTCGGCCAGCGCTATCAGCAGGGCGACATGATTTCGCGCCACACGCAGATGACGCATCAGGTCTGCCTGTGAGGAGGCAGATGCCGCCTCCGTCTCAAGACGTGCGCACACATCGCCAAACACCTGATCAGGCGGCGTACTCAGCGCTTCGACAGCAAACTCGGGATAGCGCCGCACCAGCCCGGACAGAAACGGAGACCCGGCGCCAATATGAGCCAGAAGGCTGCGCACGGCAGCAGACCTCTGACACAAGGGTTCAAGGACCGCCGCATGCTCCACGATCCCGGCAAGCAGATCCTGCTCATCAGGTTGCACTGGCAACGACACTTGTGCGGCGGACAAAGCCTTGTTCATGGATACCAACTGCAAATCCCCGGACTGAGATTGAGACCCTAACCTCTGGAACGGGATTAGCAAAAGTGTATCCGGGATTTTCGTTGTCTTTTAAGCCGTGACCGGGAAATGCAGCTTTGCAGTAAGCCCGGGATTTGCGTCTTCGATTTCGAAGCCGCCTGCATGCAGCTTCATGACACTGTCGACCAGGGCCAGGCCCAGACCGCTGCCGGGCGCACTGCGGCTCTTGTCCAGTCGGACGAAGCGGCCCTTGACGCGTTCCCTGTCGGTTGCATCGATGCCAGGCCCAGTATCACTGACCTGGACCATCCAGCCATCCGCTTTTGAGCGGATAACCTGCAGTTTTATTGCAGGCACCCCGGTTTTTGCATCGCGGCCATACTTGATCGCGTTGTCGAGCAGGTTTGTCATTGCCTGGGCCACCAGTTGCCTGTCGGCGCGCACGACAGCCGTTTCCGGCGCATCCAGAACAAGCGTCCCGCCGGCTTCTTCCGCAATGGGACCATACAACTCGACCAGGTCGTCCAGCAGAGCCACCAGATCAGTATCCTGAAACCCTTCGCGCATCTGGCCTGCCTCGGCGCGCGCAATGGACAGCAGGGCATTGAATGTGGTGAGCAGGCCGTCTGCCTCGGTTATGTTGGCTTCAAGCGCGGCCTTGTGTTCTTCCGCAGAGCCTGAGCGCAACGCATCTTCGGCACGTGCACGCAGACGCGTCAGCGGCGTGCGCAGGTCATGGGCGACATTTGAAGACACTTCCTTCATGCCGGTCATCAGCCGGTTGATCTGGTCCAGCATGTCATTGAGGCTCTCCGACAGGCGGTCGATCTCGTCACCGGTGCCGGACACCGGCATTCTTTCACCCAGGTCGCCGGCCATGATGGCGCGGCTTGCGCCATTGATCTCGTCCACCCGGCGCAGGAAGTTCCGGCTCATCAGCAGGCCACCCCCGACGCCAAGCACAAGTGTCAGCCCGAGCGCCCAGAACAGGGATGTCCTGATGATCCGGTTGAACTGCCGGCGCTCCTCCACATCGCGGCCGACAACAAGCTGAAATCCGCCTTCCAGGCGAATGAAAAACGCCCGGGCCGTATGATCAACAAGACCTCTGCCGGTTTCATAGGGGAATTTGAAATCAATGGTGCCGCGCTCACCAACCGCTTCAACGGGCAAGGATTGCAGATTGCCGGCAAGCCTGCGTCCCACGGCGTTGGTGAGGATGTAGACCGCGCCGTCTGCTTCGGCACTGCGCGCCTTGATGATCTCAAGCAGCCCCCGAGGCCCGCGAATTCTGTACTGTTCGGCAAGACCCTGGACTTCCGCCTCGACCGTGTCCTCAGTCTGGCGCTCCAGCAAAATGGCGGTATTCCAGTAGATATAGGCAAGAATGGCCCCCACCGAGATAGCAAATACGGTCAGGTAGAGAGCCGCCAGCCGGAAGGTCGACGTTTGCAGGAGTTTAAGAGCGGCCCGCACGAATACTGTACCCGGCGCCACGAACGGTGTGCAGAAGCGGTTCGCCGAATTCCTTGTCCACCTTGGCGCGCAATCTGGAGATATGGACGTCAATCACATTGGTCTGCGGGTCAAAATGGTAGTTCCAGACATTTTCGAGCAACATGGTACGGGTCACCACACTGCCGGCATTGCGCATCAGGTACTCCAGCAGCTTGAATTCCCGCGGCTGCAGCAGAATGTCTTCGCCGGCGCGGGTTGCCGTGCGGGCCAGGAGGTCAATTTCCAGATCCGCAACCTTGAGCTTGGTTGCGTGCGGGGTGGCATCCTGACGGCGGCGCAGGGTTTCAACCCGGGCCAGAAGTTCGGTAAACGCGTAAGGCTTTGCAAGATAGTCATCACCGCCTGCGCGCAAACCAAGTACCTTGTCGTCCACTTCGCCGAGTGCCGACAGGATGAGAACCGGTGTGGTGATATCTTCCCCGCGCAATGTCTTGACGACGTCCAGACCATCCATGCCCGGCATCATGCGGTCCATAATGATAACATCATGGGTCTGCTCGCGGGCCAGCTCGAGGCCGTCTATTCCGTTCGCGGCCAGATCAACGACATGACCTTCTTCAACCAGACCTTTCTCAAGCCAGCTGGCCGCTTCGCGATCATCTTCTACGACAAGAATTTTCATGCATTCCAGATCCACTAGTCAAAGTCACCGTTGTTCGTGCCCATTTCAGAGAGAAAAGGCAAGTGTGCCCCCGTACACCTCGTGTTCCAGAAGACCGTTGGCAGGGGGGGCGGGAGGTCTACCCGAAACAGCATTGTGAGGCACACGGAGGCACGATGGCGGCGTTGGTACAGAGGGGGCAGAGGTCACGCCGCCGTTCTTTCTATATAGTATCAACCTTTTGCGATTTTAAGTGCAACAAAACGTTGTCCTCTATCATTTTTCACCAGCAGCAGCACCGGAGACTTGCCGGGCTTGGCAGATGATTGGCGAATTGCCGCAACTGCAGCGTCCGGTTGATCGACAAATGCACCATCGACTTCAAGGATCACATCGCCCTGGCGAATGCCCTGTTCGGCTGCCGGTGAACCGGGCGTAACGTCTGCGACCACGACCCCTTCGCCATCTTCAGCCGGTGCCAGTGCCAGACCAAGCTTCTGGTCTGCCGCGGGTCCGTTGTCGCGTTCAGTGTTGAGGGACGCCTGCTTTTCGCTCGGCATTTCTCCAATCGACACCTTGATGTCACGCTGTTTGCCATCACGGAACACTGTCATGTCCACGCTTGTGCCCGGCTTGATCCTGGCAACTGCGCGTGACAGTTCCTTGGGTCCCTTGATGTCGGCGCCGTTGACTTTCAAGATCGTGTCGCCGGTGCGCAAACCCGACTTTTCTGCCGGTGAGCCATCGGTAACAGCGGCGACCAGCGTGCCGGTCGGCTTGTCGAGGCCAATGCTTGACGCAATATCCTCGGACACGTTCTGGATCTGAACGCCAAGCCAGCCGCGCGTTACATTACCGTCATCCTTGAGATCGGCAATGATTGCTTCAGCAGTTGACGCGGGAATTGCAAAACCGATGCCGACGCTGCCACCGGAAGGCGAGAAGATAGCCGTATTGACGCCGATAACCTCGCCCTTGAGGTTGAAGGCCGGACCACCGGAGTTGCCGCGGTTGATCGGCGCGTCGATCTGCAGAAAATCATCATAAGGACCAGCTCCGATGTCCCGGCCGGATGCCGAAATGATACCGGTCGTCACCGTACCGCCGAGCCCGAACGGGTTGCCGACGGCGACCACCCAGTCGCCGACCCGGGGCTTGTCGGCGGCAAACTTGATCGGGGTAAATTTCTCGTTGCTGTCGATTTTCAACAGGGCAAGATCGGTTTTCGGATCGGTTCCGATGACCTTTGCATCAAGCTCGCGACCATCGGAAAACTTGACCGAAACCTCGCTGGCACCCTTGATGACATGGTTGTTGGTGACCAGGAAGCCATCTTCGGAGATTATGAAACCTGAGCCTTGCGACGTGCCATTGCGACGGTTCGGCCGCGGCATTGCGCCGCCGTTCTGGCCAGGCTGGTTACGGAAAAACTGCTCGAACGGGGAGCCATGCGGGAAACCGAACTGAAATTGACGGCGCTGCTCGCGCATGCCGCTGTCGTCACGTGTCGCGACCGGCGTATACTTGCTCTGCACCGACACAACCGACGGCATCACGGTTTCGACCAGGTCGGCAAAGCCCGAAGCCGGTGCGGTGTTGAGCGATATCTGGGTTTTGGTCGCCTCGGTGCCGGCGTGGCTGATGGTACCGGTCAGAGCGGTTGCGCCAAGCAGTCCGGCAATCATTACCGCATAAATTGTCTTGCGGCCCTTCGAGCCAGATTTCGTTTGAATAGTCATGTCTGTAACATCTCCAGTGCATAGAATCCGATAGGTCTGATGCATGGATGTTTAGTGACTGTCACATTACACGACGATGTCCGCCGGGTTAAAACACGTTAATGTAGCTGAATGTTAATCGGTAACCCTGGTCACCACCGCAGCTTCGGCTTCCAGCGTGCGGTGAACCGGGCATTTACCGGCAATTTCTTCCAGTTTACCGCGCAATTCCGGTGAAATCTCACCTTCAACCGAGATGGTGCGCTCGAACCGGTCAATCTTGCCGGTCTTGCCTTCACCACAGTCCTTGCAATCATCGGCGTGAACCTTGCCGTGGGTTACATCAACCGTCACACGGCCCAGCTGCAGCTTCTTGAAATCCGCATACATACGCAGCGTCATGGATGTGCAGGTGCCCAGTGCAATCGACAGATAGTCATAAGGCGACGGTCCGGTGCCGTCACCGCCGACCGAGGACGGCTCGTCTGACAACAGGTGATGGTCATCGACCAGCACATCCTGCTGGAACTTGCCCTGGTGCGTCTCGCGCACCCTGACCACGCCGGCCGGAGCAGCCTGTGGCCGCTGTGCCTGTGGCAGGAAGCGGTTTGCCCACCCTGCCAGCACGTCGGCCACAAACACCGCATCCTGCCTGCGCGACAGCAAATGGTCGGCACCATCCAGCGAGATAAAGCTCTTGGGATGCCTGGCGGCGGAAAAGATCGCCGATGCATTCTCGATGCCGACGGTCTGGTCAAGCGGGGCATGGAACACGATCAATGCCGGCTTCAATGCCGAGATCCGGTCTTTCAGGCTGGTGCCACGCACATCTTCCAGGAACTGCTTCTTGATGGTGAATTCACGGCCAGCCAGGGAAACCGTGGCCTCGCCGTCGCTTTCAATGGTGTCGAGACTGGCCTGAAAATTATGCACCACATGATCCGCATCGGCCGGCGCGCCAATGGTTGCAACCGCTTTCAGTTCTGCAATGTCTCCGGCGCCGGCCAGAACCGCAGCGCCCCCCAAAGAGTGGCCAATCAGCAATTCAGGTGCACCGTGATTTTCACGCAGCCAGTTTGCCGCGGCAATCAGGTCTGCCACATTCGATGAAAAATTGGTGTTGGCGAACTCACCCTCACTGGCCCCAAGGCCGGTAAAGTCGAACCGCAATGTGGCGATGCCATGGGCAGCCAGGGCTGAGGCTATCCGGCTGGCGGCAAACACATCCTTGGAACAGGTAAAACAATGGGCAAACAGCGCATATCCCCGCACAGGCCCGTTTGGCGCATCCAGCCGGGCCGCAAGCATATCGCCCTGCGAACCTTCAAATTCGATCCGCGTGGACTTGATTGCCATCCCATTACTCCTTCGATTTGAGAATGTCGTCGAGACGCGCCTGCTCGTCGGCAGACAGGGCCTGTTCAGGGACTGCCAGGCCGGAACCTTTGCGCCTGCGCAGGAAAATTACCAGCGACCCGATCAGCAGAATGGCAAACGGCCCACCCCACAACAACAGCGTACGCGCGTTGAAGCGCGGCTTCAGCAGCACAAACTCACCATACCTGGACACCAGATAGTCAACCACCTGGGCGTTGCTTTCTCCCTTCACAAGGCGCTCACGGATCAGCACCCGCAAATCCTTGGCCAAAGGTGCATCGCTGTCATCGATGGACTGGTTCTGACACACGAGGCAACGCATCTGCGCCGACAGCACACGTGCGCGCGCCTCCAGTTCCGGATCACTCAAAATCTCGTCCGGTTGCACTGCGAGCGCGGCCGGCAATGTGGTCAGCACGAATACAACAGCAAGAGCAAGGCGACGCAGCATATCAGTGTTACTCCGCAGGCTGGATGATTGGGGCTTTGGCCTTCTTCGGAGCGCCGACCCGGTAGCGCCGGTCGAACAAAGAGCAGCATCCGCCCAGGAACATCAATGCAGTTCCAAGCCAGATCATCCACACCAGCGGGTGAAAATAAAACCTGATGGTGCGCGCGTTATCGGGTGCACGGTCCCCCAGCACGACGTACAGATCACCGTCAATGAACGGCTCGATACCGACCTCGGTTGTTGGCTGGTTGGACGGTTTGAAGACACGTTTTTCCGACCAGATTTCAGACACCTTGTTACCACCGGACGATATCGAGAAACGCCCCCGGTCAGCCGAGTAATTGGGCCCGGAAATAGGACTCTCACCCAGGAAAGTCACACTTCTGCTGCCTACCTGCATGACATCTCCCGGCTTCATGACCGTGACGATCTCCTGTTTCCAGGCTGTAATGCCAACGACGCCGATCACCATGACACCGACGCCGGCATGGGCGATCATCATGCCCCAGGCAGCGCCGGGCAGACCCTTGAGGCGCGCCCAGGCCACATTTAACGGAACTGACCTGAACTTGGTGCGGGCAACCATTTCCTGAATGCTCGCCGCAATCATCCAGGCCCCGAGAGCCGCGCCGAACGGCGCCAGCCAGGGTCCGCGCCACTGCCATGCCATGGCGGCAACACCGACAACCACCGCAACAAGGGCTGCAGCCCACAGCCGCTGTGAGGCCGCCCACATGTCAGCACGTTTCCACGACAACAACGGCCCCAGGGGAACCAGCAGCAACAGCGGCAGGATCAGGGGTCCGAATGTCAGGTTGAAATATGGCGGGCCGACGGAGATCTTGTCGCCGGTGATGGATTCCAGCACCAGCGGATAAAGCGTCCCGATAAAGACCGCGGCACAGGCTGCCGTCAGCAGCAGATTGTTCACAACCAGCGCACCTTCACGGCTGATCGGCGCGAACAGGCCACCGGTCTTGATGGTCGGTGCGCGCCAGGCATAAAGCGCCAGTGCGCCACCAATGAAGACACACAGAATGCCAAGCACATAGACGCCGCGGGCCGGGTCGACAGCGAACGCGTGAACCGATGTCAGCACGCCCGAACGCACCAGGAAAGTGCCGACCAGAGACAGCGAGAATGCCAGGATGGCGAGCAGGATCGTCCACACCTTCAGGGCGTTTCGCTTTTCCACGACAATGGCCGAGTGCAGCAGCGCCGTCGCAATCAGCCACGGCATGAAGGAAGCATTTTCAACCGGGTCCCAGAACCACCATCCACCCCAGCCAAGCTCGTAATACGCCCACCAGGAGCCGAGCATGATGCCGGCTGTCAGGCACATCCATGCAGCCAGTGTCCACGGCCTGACCCAGCGGGCCCAGGCAGCATCGACCTTGCCTTCTATGAGGGCTGCAACAGCGAATGAAAACGCAATCGAAAGACCGACATATCCGCAATACAGAAGCGGCGGATGAATGGCCAGGGCCGGGTCCTGGAGGATCGGATTCAACCCCTGACCTTCTATCGGCGCCGGGTCGAGCCGGTTAAACGGATTGGACGTCAAAAGGATGAACGACAGGAACGCAACCGAGATTGAACCCTGGACTGCAATCACACGGGCTTTCAGGCTGGGCGGCAGATTGCCGCCAAATGCTGCAACAGCGGAGCCGAACAGGGCCAGCACCATGACCCACAACAGCATGGAGCCTTCATGGTTTCCCCACACGCCCGAGATCTTGTAGATCAGAGGTTTGTCGGAATGCGAGTTCTGGAACACATTCTGGACCGAAAAATCCGACGCGATATAGGACATGGTCAGGCAGGTAAACGACAGTGCGATAAGCCCGAACTGCAACAGCGCTGCGGGAGGGGCGACCGCCATCAGGCGGCTGTCACCGCGCCAGGCGCCGTACATGGGTACGCTGAACTGATAAATCGCCGTGACAAATGCAAGGATAAGCGCGAACTGGCCAATCTCGGGGATCATTGGGTACCTTCTTTTGCTGCGCCGTCACCATTTTTCCACATGCCTTTTTCCTTGAGCGCGTCGGCTACTTCGCGCGGCATGTAGTTTTCATCATGCTTGGCCAGAACCGTATCGGCCTTGAAACTGCCGCCGGCGTCCAGCATGCCTTCGGCAATGACGCCCTGACCTTCCCGGAACAGGTCAGGCAGGATGCCGACATAAGTTACCGGCAATGTGCCTGCGGTGTCCGTTACCTTGAAAGATACGGTTTTGCCCTGACCACGAATAATCGACCCGTCCTCCACCAGGCCACCCAGCCGGAACCGGGTTCCGGGCTGAACGCCCTTTTCGACGACATCGCTCGGGGTGTAGAAAAACGTAATCGTGTCAGACAAAGCATAGAGCACCAGCCCCGCTGCAAGGCCAAGTGCCCCAAGCCCCGCACCGATCAGTGCGCCGCGCTGCTGTTTTCGTGTCATCGCCATATCACATCATTCCTGTCG
>CALHUA010000096.1 GCA_938039915.1 uncultured Anderseniella sp. | reverse complement strand
CTCTCGTCATTCATTCCCGGTCAGCTGAAGCAGATACCGCGGCTATACTGGAAGATGAAATGGGGAAGGGGGCTTTCAAACCCCTTCTGCATTGCTTTTCCTCCAGTATCGAACTGGCCGAACGCGGTCTGGCAATCGGTGCCTACCTTTCCTTTTCAGGTATTTTGACCTTCAAGTCGGCCGAAGCCATTCGGGACGCTGCCAGATTATGCCCGCTGGACAAGATGCTGGTGGAAACCGATGCGCCCTATCTCGCACCAGTGCCTCATCGCGGCCAGAGCAACGAACCGGCCTACACGGCCCATACACTGGCTCATCTGGCAGATGTCAAAGGGGTAAGTGTTGAGCAAATGGCCAAGATAACGTCGGACAATTTCTTTCGCCTGTTTGACAAGGCCCCGCGGCCTGCCGCCTACGGGGTGCCTGCATGAGCCTGACATTGACAATTCTGGGTTGTGGATCGTCAGGTGGCGTACCGCGCGTCGGCAACAATTGGGGTCAGTGCGATCCGGAAGAGCCGAAAAACCGCCGCAAGAGATGTTCCGTCTTGCTGGACAGGCGGGAAGGGGATGCGTCCACCCGGGTGCTGGTGGACACCACACCTGACCTTGTCTCGCAACTCAACAGCGCAAACGCCGGGTCTCTTGACGGGGTCTGGTTCACCCACGAACACGCAGATCACACCCACGGTATCGATGATCTGCGCCAGGTTGCCATCAACATGCGCTCAAGGGTCAGCGTGTGGGCCGAGCGATCCACGGCAGACATGCTGATGTCCCGGTTCAGCTATTGTTTCGTGACACCGCCGGGATCCTCCTATCCGCCGATACTGGAAATGAATGGTATCGAGCCTGAAACACCGGTTTCAACAATCGGAGAGGCTGGTGAGATAATCGCTACGCCGTTTGAAGTGAACCATGGTGACATCGACGCACTGGGATTTCGCATCGCCAATGTGGCTTACACGCCGGATCTCATCAAGGTGCCGGACCAGTCGCTGCAGTACCTGGAAAATCTGGACGTCTGGATCGTTGATGCACTCAGGCGCACGCCGCATCCAAGCCACTTCAGTCTTGAAGACGCGCTTGCATGGATTGAGCGCATCAAACCGAAACGCGCCATCCTGACCAATATGCACATTGATATGGATTATCAGACCTTGTGTGCAGAATTGCCTGCAAATATCGTACCGGCTTATGATGGGATGATCGTGGAGATCGACTGATGAATGCTCTGATGCGAGCATATGCCAATGCCTGGTCGGCAGCAGGTGCACACAACCTTGCCGCACTCGCAAATGCAGTAGAGGCGCCGGAACAGCAGACAGCCCCGGAAAACACGGTACCGGCCGCACTCAGGCAGGATTATCTTCGCGCAATAACATCCCTGTCCCGGTTCCCTGATTTACAACGGGAAATGTTTCGGATTGGAGACCGGTTAGCGTGGATGCAGGGCACCATGAAGATGCCGGACAGCTTTAAGGGCAGGTTCACTTATGTGGAACTGGTCGGTCCGTGCGGCATGACAGCAAGTGACGACATCAGTTTTGGTCTGTATCTGCAGCAATGCGACACGATCTATCCAAGCCACTGGCATGCAGCACAAGAAGACTATCTGGTGGTTAGTGGGACCGCGCTTTGGCAGATCGACAGTCAGGACTTTGTCGCTCAGGAACCGGGTACACATATTGTGCATGGATCAAACCAGCCGCATGCCACGACAACACTGCAAGAACCCTTGATTGCTTTGTGGTTCTGGCAGGGCGACATCAGAGACAGCACCTATCGTGTTGTCGGCGTGGATGCATGAAACCGACACGCGAATAATCTGGCTCCCATCACCCTTCATTACCCGCCATCACTTTCGAGGGCGCGTGCCCCATGGCTTTGGCGAAGGCCGCCGAAAAGGCGCTCGGGCTTCGGTAACCGTGCATTTTGGCAACTCCAGAAACCGGCACCCCTTGCGATAACGCTTCCAGCGCACTTTGAAACCGCACACGTTGTCGCCACTGTATAAAACTCATCCCCAGATCACGTTCAAAAAGCCTTGCGAGTGTCCGCGCAGACGCGCCTGCGATTTCAGACCAGCCATCCAGTGTTCTGCGATCCGACGGATCGGCAAGAAGCACCGCGCACAGTTTTTGCAACCTGGTATCCCGCGGCAGGGGTACATGCAGCGAAAACGCATTCGCCTGTCCGATTTCCTGCTCGATCAGCTGAGCAATGAGACTGCCGCGACTGCCGGGGGCATAGGCAACGGGTTCTTCGCCCAAGGCCAGGATAAGTTCCTTCAGCAGGCCTGACACAGCCACGACGTTCAACCCTTGCGGGCGTTTCCGGACGGCGCCGGGATCGATATACAATGTGCGCATGTCCACGTTGCCATGGATGCTGACCGAATGCGGGAGCCCAGCGGGTATATAGGCGGCACCGGCAGGGGGCACGATCCAGGCATTATGCTGTGTTCTCAGTCTCATGACGCCGTTTGTTGCATATAGAAACTGATCACGTTGATGCTCATGCGGCGCAATGAAATACCCATCTGCAAAGCTCTTTGCCAACACGGCGATGGGTTGCGCCAATTCCTGATAGTCGGCTGGATTGGTACTGCGCGGGCTGGACAAACTCACAGAAACCTTCCTTTCCACTCCGGGTTAAGATTGGCATGTTTTCGACGAAGTCTGGCATGACATCGAAAAACAGACAAATCTATAATGATGCCACAATCGGCAAAACTGCCGGCTCCAATGAAGGTTTCATCGCCCGTGACCAGAGATCGCTGCTACTTTCTGCTGTTGAACATCGGACACTTCCTCGATCACCTGTTCACACTGATATTTGCAACGGTTGCAGCGTTGGCGTTACACCGGGAGTGGGGCGTTGGTTATGCCGACCTGCTTGTATACGCAACACCCGGCTTCTTTGCGTTCGGTCTTTTCTCACTTCCTGCCGGCTGGCTTGCAGACAAGTGGAGCAGGGACGGCATGATGGTGGTTTTCTTCGTTGGCATCGGACTGTCGGCGATTGCCGCCAGTTTCGCCCAGACACCGGTTCAAATTGGATTTGGCCTCTTCGTCATAGGCATGTTCGCCGCCATCTATCATCCGGTGGGCCTGGCCATAGTCACCATGACATGGCGCAATACCGGCATGCGGATTGCCGCAAACGGTGTCTGGGGTAATCTGGGTGTCGCTAGTGCCGCTCTGATCACCGGCTATCTGATCGACAATGGGGGCTGGCGCATGGCGTTCGTCCTGCCTGGTTTATTCTCCATTGCAACGGGAGTGGCATACTTTGCCCTGCGGCACGATGCGATCCGCACTGATCGTGCGACCGCAAAACCGGTTGGCCAGTTTTCAACTGCTGCACCGTCACCGGCAAACCGGTCGCTATTAATGCGGGTCTCTGCGATCGTGTTCCTGACAACGGCGGTATCATCCATCATCTTCCAGTCGACGACCTTTGCGCTGCCGAAAATTTTCGATGAACGCCTGCAAGGCCTCGCCAGCCAGCTTGCAGCATGGACCAAGACGCTTGCAGACACCGGCCAGGACGACGTTGCGACCATGATCGGCTCACTGGCATTCATCGTCTTTGCAGCTGCCTCCATAGCCCAACTCGTCGTCGGCACCATGCTGGATCGCTACGGTCCGCGACGCGTGTTCATCACCGTCGCGGTCATGCAACTGGTATTCTTCTCACTGATGCCGGGTCTGACAGACGCCATGGCACTGGCCGTGGCATTGGGTTTCATGCTGGGTGCATTCGGCCAGATACCGATTAACGATTACATGATCGGCAAGATGGCCAGCGGTCCATACCGGGCACGCATCTACGGGATCAGATATGTCGTGGCGTTTTCCGTACTGGCCGTATCACTGCCGCTGATTGCGTTTGTCTATGACAATTGGGGCTTCGACATGCTGTTCCGCATTCTGGCTGCAGCTGCGCTGCTGATCCTGTGTGCGGTCGCGGCACTGCCACGCAAGCTGCCGACACCAGACCCAACATCTGTTGCAGCAGAATAGGACTAATGTACACAGATAGTGTGAGAAATGGCTGAACGGTGCAATTTCGCCACATCATAATATTCCATAATATATA
>CALHUA010000095.1 GCA_938039915.1 uncultured Anderseniella sp. | reverse complement strand
AACATTGTCTTTGTTCTTTGCGCTCGCGCCAGACCGGCTGTCGCCGGACTTCGTCGGGAGGTCGTCCACCGTCGGGATGGCTTCATAGCCTTCCAGTGGTTCAACCGGGGCTTCCCTAAACCCGCCGCTCTGCTTGTTATGACCCATGTTTCTGCTCGATCAGCTTGTCCACCTGCGCTTCGTTTCGGTGAGCCGATCTCGATGCCTCGAACTATTATCGTTATGATCTCGAACCGATGTTCTCGCTATTGTGAGAACATAGTGCATTGGTCGCGCCGGTTAAAGGCAGCATAGTGGCACTGCTGACAGTTATATGAGGAGAGTGGTGATGAAGACTTTTCGTACGGCGGGTGTGGCGGTTTTGATGACGGCAATGGCCGCAGGCGCGCTGGCGCAATCACAGACACCGCCGCCTGCCGCTCCCACGCCGAAAGCTGCGGTTGAAGGCATCATGACGACCAAACGCATGGGCGAGATCATCAAGCGGCTGGATCCCAAGGCGAAAGCTGCCGCCAATGCCAGCGCCTGGCAATTTCACATTGAGGAAGTACCGGTGGTCGTGGTCACCGATGCAGGTAACAACCGGATGCGCATCATGATTGCGCTGAAAAAGGCTGATGCCATGTCGGCAGAGGAGCTGCTGCGCCTGTCACAGGCCAATTTCGACACCGCGCTCGATGCCCGTTATGCCATCGCCAAGGGGCTGTTGTGGGCAACATTCATTCACCCGCTGAGCGAACTGCACGACAAGCAGTTCATCGCCGGGATCGGCCAGACGGTAAATGCCGCGAAATCCTACGGCACCACCTATTCATCGGGCCTGCTGAGCTTCGGCGGCGGTGACAGCCGCGGCATCATCCAGCGCGATCTGATCGACAAGCTGATCAAGAAGGGCCAGGAGATCTGAGTCGAGCTGACTTTGCGTAAATGAACCGGAAATGAACGCGATGTTCAGACTTGATACAAGCTGAAAAGACTACCTTTGGGTCAACAAACAAAAAAAGTGCACCTGAAAAGACGCACGTACAAGAAAGAGGAAACACCCAAATGAACAAGTTTGCTTCAATCAAGACTTCACTTGCCGCCATTTCCATGGTGGTTGCCATGTCGGCGCTTGCAAGCCCTGCGCAGGCAGCGTGCCAGAATTCCGTCTGGAGCAAGATCGGCGGCACCAGCCTTCCGACCACCATCAAGGGCCGCGCGTGTGGTTCAAGCATGGCCGTGCGCATGAGCGGTGCCATTGGAGACACCGGCTGGATTGCCATGTACAAGGGCCAGTCAAACAGGCTGCACGCGACATTTGTGGACAATAATATAACCACCAAGATCGAATTGATCATGCTGGGTCACCAGATGGTGGCGCGCTTCAAACACATTGCCAACGACGGGGCGGTCAGTCTCAACAGTGGAGATTACAATCTGGTCAGCTACCAGTAGCGCTTTACATGTCGTGAACGGCGGACACCTGCCCCGAGTGCCGGAGCAGGTGTCTTTTTTGCAGAGCACAAAGAGTTCGCCCGCCGATATTTGTTATCGACGGGCGTATCGTTTTTTATCTGATTGAAACGGGAACGAGCCTCAGCAGCCAGCACCGAATGTGAAGATGCAACCAGTGCCCTTGACTGCGCCGTGGCCGACAGCCCCGACGCCGCGCACTACGCCCTCGCCGATGCGGCCGACGCCCTTGAACGTTCCTGATACGAGCCCGGGAGGACCATAGGCGACCGCGTCATCGGTTACCTTGCCGCCGCTTTCACCAATGCCGTCGCCGACTTCAACAGCGCCGTCAGCAAGACCCTTGCCTGCGAAGTAGAAGCCTTCAGCAACGCCTTCAACCGGATCGGGGCCGGGAATGAACTTGTCTTCTGCCGCCACGGAGTTGTTGTAGTTGCCGTAGACGGTCACTTCGGCGGGCGACTTGCCTGCCGCGAATACTGGTGAACCGGCAACCGCGAAGGCCGCCATGACGCCCAATATTGCGACACCGGAGAGGATGCGTTTGATCTGCATGTCTTGTTCCTCCTTATTGAACAGTTGGAGCGGTTTAGACACAAACCAGATGGCACCGGTTCGGCGTAACTGCGGCGAATGTGTGAGGGCAGGTTAAATTCATTTAATGTGTTTCGTTGCAGTTCCGCCCAAACTGGTGAACAAGACCCTACCATCGTGTTTCATCTCCAACTGATCAGCCTCACAAGTCGATGAATTATCGCCATGCCTATCACGCCGGAAACCATGCTGATGTGCTCAAGCACGTGGTGCTGGCGCGCGCCATCGGGCACCTGGCGCGCAAGAACAAGCCGTTTCGGGTGATCGACGCACATGCCGGCATCGGCCTTTACAGCCTTGAAAGCGACGAGGCGGGCAAGACGCTGGAATGGCGCGACGGACTGGGACGCCTGTATGATGAAGCAGGCGGCCGGCTGGCGCTGGCAGATGAGGCAGCCGAAACCCTGCTGTTGCCGTGGCGCGAAATGGTGGAGGCGGTGAACTCACGCGGGCAGGGGCTTTCATGGTATCCCGGCTCTCCGGAACTTTCCGTGCTGTTGACCCGGCCCGACGACCGGCTGGTGTTCAACGAACTGCATCCGCAAGACCATGTGACACTGGCCGGGCTGTACGAGCGCGAAAAGCGGGTGCGGGTGACGCAGACCGAAGCCACCATTGCGGTGAAAGCCAACCTGCCGCCGCGCGAACGCCGTGGTATTGTGCTCATCGATCCGCCGTTTGAAAAACGTGATGATGATGCGCGCGCGCTCGCCATGCTGCAGCACGGCTACAAGCGCTTTGCCACCGGTTGCTTCATGTTGTGGTATCCGGTGACCGGGGACGGGCTGTCGCGGCGGCTGGTCGAGGCCGCCCGGCAATCGGGCCTGAAGCGCATGTTGCAGGTGGAACTGATGGTGCGTCCGGCGACCATTAACGGCGGGTTGGCCGGATCCGGCCTGATCATGGTCAACCCGCAATGGCCGCTGGCCGAAGAGCTGCCCGACCTGATGCCCGCCTTGTCAGAACGCCTGCGTCAGGGCGAGGCGTCATGGACCGTTGACTGGCTGGTTGGAGAATAGGCCGGTCAAAAACGGCGCATTTTCAATCATGTTGGCTCGTTTACGGGGATATGGGACCCGTGCTCTGCGACCGGTTCACGGCATTGCCTCACAGGCCGCGGCCTATATACCGTGTGTGCTCCTGGATATGCTTGTCGGGCGCATATTCCTGGATCAGGGCGAGGACGGCATATTTATCTTCCTCTGAGAAACCGGCACCCAGCGATATCTCATGGGTGTTGCCCATCAGGCCGCCGATGATCGGGTTGGGCTTGGGCACATTGCTGTGGAGTTTCAGGTGCCAGGCAACGGGCTTGCCGGATGAAAACAGCCCCCGTGTCTTGAACAGCGTGACTTCGATCCAGGCGATCTGACTCCAGCAGAACCGCTGATAGCCGGTCCAGCTCAATCCGAATACCGAGCGGGGTGAGATCACAAAGTCCGGGTGTTTGTCGGTGCAGAAGATGAACCACGCCAGTCCTGAAGCAATGACTTCCGCTACCAAAGGAATTGATATGGGCAGCAGGTACCAGGCAAACAGGGAGGCAGCTGCGACCAGGATGTAATGGATGGTATTTCCGCTGACATCCTGTGCCGGTGCATCGAGATGCAGACCGAAGGCCAGGCCGACGAGAATCAGTATTGCAACGGATGCCGAGATCAAGGCGAGCGAACCGTAGAGCGGCTGCAGGTAAAAGTAATGCACCCGCCCGCGCGCGACATGGCGCCTCTCCGATCCGGCAAATTGCCCCTCGAGGGGCAACCCGGCCGATGATGATGCATTTCCTGTCATGATGACGAGGCTACTATCGCCGTGTTAACGGCTGGCTAGCAAACAGCGTTAACGTAAGGATACCTGATCCGATGTGGACCTGCTGCTCGACCAGTTGGCGATTGATCCGTTTCTCGCTGGTCTCAGCCGTCTGTCTGCGCCGCGATGCGGTGAGGCGATATCGGTATCCTGGCCACCCGCTACTGTTTTTCCTCGTAATGAGACCAGACTTCGCTGGTGCCGTCCAGTTTCACCAGCAAGATATCGTGGGCTTCGCGATAGGTGCCCATTTCCATGCCGGGAGAACCGGCAGGCATGCCCGGTGCCGACAGGCCGATGGCCTGCGGGCGTTGCTTCAGCAACCGCTCGATGTCTGCGACCGGTACATGGCCTTCGATGACGTAACCGTCCACGGTGGCGGTATGGCACGAGGCATGCTGCGGTTGGATGCCGAGCTTTATCTTGTGCTGGGCAAGCGAGCCCATATCCATGTCGGAGGTTTCGACCTTGTGGCCGGCGGCGCGAATGTGATCGACCCAGGCCTTGCAGCAGCCGCACGACGCGGTCTTTGCCACGTCGAAACTGAGCGTGCCGGCAAGTGCAGGTGAGGCGAGGAATGCGAGGGCTGCAAAAGCGAGGATGAAGCGGTTCTTCATGACAGGGTTCTTTCAATTGCACTGCTGATTTCGTCCTGCAAAGATGCGCTGACAATTGTGGCTATTCAAGTGTGCAGGAGAAAATTGATGGCAGGGGTAAAGGACAAGGTGGCGTTGGTGACCGGATGCGGCAGCGCAGGCGGGATCGGTTTTGCGTGCGCGAAACTGCTCAAGGCGGCGGGCGCGAAAATCGCCATCACCTCGACCACCGACCGCATTCATGAGCGGGCGCAGGAACTGGGACCGGAAGAGTTTGCTCATCCTTGCGACCTGACTGACGTTGCCCAGGTGGACGGGCTGGTGGCAGGAACGGAAGCTGCGCTTGGTCCGATCGACATTGTCGTCAACAATGCCGGCATGGTGCAGATCGGGCACGATGAACCATCAAGGCTGATCCAGGATATTCCCGACGAGCAATGGCGCCGCGGCATGGACATCAACCTGACCACGGTGTTCAACGTGACCCGCCGGGTGGTGCCGTCGATGATCGAGCGCAGATACGGCCGCATCGTCAATATGAGCTCGGTGACCGGACCGCTGGTCGCCAATCCGAAGAGCACGATCTACGCCGCCGCCAAGGCCGCCATCATGGGCATGACCCGGGCGCAGGCGATTGAACTGGCCGAGTACAACATCACCGTCAATGGCATCGGCCCGGGCTGGATCGAAACGCCGTCGTCGTCACCGGAAGAAGTCTTCGCCGGTCAGCAGGCGCCCATCGGCAGGCCCGGCACGGCAGATGAAATCGGCCAGGTGGCCCTGTTCCTGGCCAGCGAAGAAGCAAGCTTCGTGACCGGCCAGCTGATCGTCGCGGACGGTGGCAACACCCTGATGGAGTACAAGGGACCGGCGGAAGGATATTACTAGAAACCGGCTGGTCTCAGCGCAGTCGATCAAGGCCCGGAGACCCGGATCCGCTTAACCTGTTACATCAAGCAATTGGCGCGGTTCGGACAGGTTTTGTTTCGATTCCGAAACGATACTTGGTCGCAGCGCTGGTTTAACGGCTTGTGAAACAGCGATTCATTTCAACAGGTTGCAGGCGCCGCCGAAAACGTTGAATCAAGCGTCTACTCGTCAGGCACGGTGCGTGGACTGCCGCTCTTGTCCACGGCAACCATGACAAAATCGGCATCTGTGACCTTGACCTTTTCATGGGTGAGATAGCGCTGCGCCCAGGCTTCCACCTCGATGGTCATGGACGAGCGGCCCACCTTTGACACGTTGGTGTAGAGCTCCAGCGTGTCGCCGATCTTCACCGGCAGCTTGAATGACAGGGCATTGATGGCAGCGGTCACCACACGGCCCTTGGCGCGCTCGCCCGACCTGATGCCGGCGGCCAGATCCATCTGTGCCATGACCCACCCGCCGAACACATCGCCGGCAGCATTGGCATCTGCCGGCATGGCCGGCATCCGCATCGTCAGATCGCCCCTGGGCGCCGAGTTTGAAGAATCATTGCTCATGAGAAATCACTATTGCCGTGCATTGGGCCGATGTGCAAGCGCTGCGGCGAGCGCCATGATGGCCATGACCCAGAAGCCGATATTGGTCCAGGTGCCTTGCAGGTAACCGACGCCCTGCGAGGCAAGTGCGCCAAGCCCGATCTGGACAAAGCCTGCCAGGCCCGCACCCGACCCGATGTTTTTCGGGTCAACGGATATGGCTGCGGTGATGCCGTTTGGAATGGTCAACCCGTTGCCGAAGGCACACAGCGCCATGGGCAGGAACAGGGTTGAGGGATGGGTGAAACCTGTAACGCCGAAGACGAGCAGCAGTGCTGCACCGGCCAAAGTGAGCAGGTTGCCGATGCGGATCATGCGATCATTGCCGAGGCGCATCGAGTAGCGCCCGGAGACAAAGTTGCCGGCCATGTAACCCAGTGCCGAACACATGAACCAGATGCCGTAGTCGATCGCCGAGTAGCCGCGCACGGTCACCATGATGAAGGGTGCAACCGCCAGGTAGCAGAAGAAGACGGCGCTGCCGAATGATATGGTTGCGGTGTAGCCAAGGAAGGATCGGTTCTTCAGCAAGGTCATGTACAGGCTGGTTCGAATGAGACTGGCACCGGGCTGCAGTGACAGATTGGTTTCGCGCAGGCGCGCCAGCGCCGTCAGGAACACAAGCGAGCCGATGCATGCCAGAACCCAGAAACCGGCCCGGAATGAAAACCATTGATCGAGCGTGCCGCCAATGACAGGTGCAACCATGGGGGCCAGCACCCAGGCCATGGTGATGTATCCCAGGACGGAGGCGGACTGCTCACGCGAGAACAGATCACGCACGATGGCCCGTGACAGGATCATGCCGGCTGCGCCGCCGACCGCCTGCAGCCCACGTGCAACAATCAGCATTTCAATAGAAGTGGACAGGGCGCACATGATGCTGGCGCCGACAAACAATGCCAGTCCGGCCAAAAGCATGGGCCGGCGGCCATAGCGGTCGGACAGCGGGCCGTAGATCAGCTGGCAGATGGCGAGCCCCGCCAGGTAGATCGTCAGTGTCATCTGCACCACACCTGACGAAGCCTGGAAGGTGGTTTGCAGGCCGGGCATTGACGGTACGAACATGTTCATCGCCAATGGACCTATAGCCGCCATGGCGATGAGAAGTCCGTAGGGTGCGCGTTGTTTCGCGACCGGTTCTGCTGACGCTGTCGAAGAGTTCATGGCTTGCTATAAGACACCAATTGAAGCCTGTTTGACACACCACGCACGCGCACGCGCTATGTGTTTGCGGCATGTCTGACCGCGGTGTAAGGCGATAGTGTGAGCTCCATGGACGCAAATTCGATCAACAGCCGTGACGCGGGCAGCGTGACCCAGGGACTGGTCGCCATGTGGGTGGCTGTCGCCTCGTTCTCGATTGCCGATGCGATTGCCAAATGGCATGGCCAGGAGGGCTTTGCGGCGGTCCAGATCGTGTTCTTCCGGTACTTTTTCGGGCTGATCCCGGTTGCCATTGCGCTGTATGCGGCCGGACTGCATCAGGTGCGCACAAACAGGCCGGTAGCCCATGTTTTCCGGGGTGTGCTGATGTCGGTTGCTCTGGCCCTGTTTTTCTGGGGATTGAAATATGTGCCGCTGGCGGAAGCCATTGCCGTGGCGTTTACGGCCCCCTTGTTCATCACCGCCTTGTCGGTGCCGGTCCTGGGGGAGCGGGTGGGCATGGCCAGATGGCTGGCTGTCGTTGTCGGCTTCGCCGGCATGCTGGTTATCGTGCGGCCGGGTGCTGAAACCTTCAAACCTGAAATGCTGATCCTGGTCGCGGGAACCGCGGTATTTGCCCTTGGCATCACCTATACGCGGCGTCTGGCGCGAACCGAGACCGTCACCACCATGTTTCTGTGGACCACGGTTGTGGCCATTGCGGTGTTCGCACCGCTGGCCTGGTGGACCTGGAAGCTGCCGCAGGCCGATCATCTTGCCGGATTTGCGGTGCTGGGCCTGATTGGCGGCATGGCCCACTATCTGGTTATTGTGGCGTATCGCAATGCACCTGCGGCGGTTATTGCCCCGCAGGAGTATATGGCGCTTGTTTGGGGTGCTATTATCGGCTGGATTGTATGGTCTGAAGTACCGTCGGGCTGGACATGGCTGGGGGCGGCGATCGTGGCCGGCGCCGGCGGCTTCATTGCCCTGCGTGAAAGCCGCGCGGCGGCTCGAAAACAGGTACAGGTGTAAAGACGAGATGGAGTTTGGTTCATGGAAGCCCTGAGAACACCGGATGAGCGTTTCAATGATTTGCCGGGCTATGATTTTGCTCCCCATTATGTTGATGATCTGCCCGGCTATGAGGGTTTGCGGGTGCATTACCTGGATGAAGGCCCGGCTGAAGCGCTGCAGACCTTCCTGTGCCTGCCGGGCGAACCCACCTGGGCCTATCTTTATCGTCACATGATCCCGGTGTTTGCCGGAGCCGGCGCGCGGGTCATCGTGCCGGACTGGTTGGGTTTTGGCCGGTCCGACAAGCCGGCCAGCGATGCGCTCTACACATTTCATTTTCACCGCGACATGATGCTGGCGCTGATCAGTCGGCTGGACCTGTTCAATATCACCCTGGTGGTGCAGGACTGGGGCGGTATTCTGGGCCTGACCCTGCCGGTTGAGATGCCCGAGCGCTTCGACCGCCTGATTGTCATGAACACGGCGATGCCGGTCGGCGACAGCCTGGGGGACGGGTTTCAGGGCTGGAAGGACTATGTGGCGGGCAAGCCGGACATGGATTGCGCAGCCCTGATGAAGCGGGCTGTGCCGCATTTGAACGAAGCAGAAGCAGCGGCGTACGAAGCGCCGTTTCCCGATGCGACCTACAAGGCGGGTGTCCGCCGGTTTCCGCAACTGGTGATGATTGAACCCGGTATGGAAGGTATCGAGACCATGAAGCGGACCCGCGACTTCTGGCAGGAGGACTGGCTCGGCGAAAGTTTCATGGCCATCGGCGCCAAGGATCCGGTGCTTGGCGTACCGGTGATGAGCCAGCTGCAGCAGATCATACGCGGATGCCCTGAACCGATGGTGCTGGAAGACGCAGGTCATTTCGTGCAGGAGTGGGGCGCAGATGTAGCACGGGCTGCACTCGCGTCATTCAAGGCTTGAGTTTTGACCAACCTGATCATTGAGGCAATGGGCGCGCGCGGCGAAGGCATTGCGCGCAGCGACAAAGGGTCTGTTTATGTGCCCTACGCACTGCCGGGCGAACGGATTCGGGCAGATGTGAAAGGTGAGCGCGGCCGGCTGGCAGAGGTGCTTGAAGCTGCGCCTGACAGGGTGATGCCTCAGTGCCCGCATTTCGGCGAGTGCGGCGGATGCCTGCTGCAACACTGGTCGCAGCCCTCCTATGCGCAATGGAAACGGGACCTGGTTGTCGATGCGTTGTCGCGCAGAGGGCAGATGGACGTTGAAGTTGCGCCATTGGTTGACGCTCATGGGGCCGGACGCCGACGGGTCACCTTGACCGTGGTTGGCGGGAAGGCCGGGTTTTCAGCCCACCGGTCACATGACCATGTGCCGATCACCACCTGTCCGGTGCTGGTGCCGCAACTGGCCCTGGCTCCAAAGATTGCGGTTGGGCTTGTGCAGGCGCTTGGATTGAGAAAGCCGCAGCGGGTTCACCTGCTGGCAAGTGACAGCGGGCTTGATTGTGAGCTGGCGGGCGTTGATGACCCGGACCTGGATGCACGTGTGCGGATTGCAGATGTCGCCGAGGAGTTTGGCCTGGCCCGGGTGACCGCGTCGGGAGAGATGCTGATTGAACGCACCCGGCCGGTATTGAGCGTGGACGGCACACTGGTGACGCCGCCACCTGGCGGGTTTGCACAGGCAACTGCGGCAGGTGAAGACGCGTTGGCGGCAATCGTGATACCCGCACTGGCCGGCCATTCCGTCGTGGCTGACCTGTTTTGCGGGTGGGGGGCATTCGGATTGCGGCTGGCCAGGGCGTCAAGAGTGCTGGCGGTGGATTCAGACAGGCCGGCGATTGCAGCACTGGACGCAGCCACCCGCAGTGCGACCGGCCTGAAACCCCTGATTGCCCGGGCGCACGACCTGATGCGTGACCCGCTGACCGCGCCTGAGCTGAAAGGTATTACCGGCGCCGTGTTCGACCCGCCGCGGGCAGGCGCTGCTGCACAGGCAGCCGAACTGGCGGCCGCCGGGGCGATCCGGACAGTTGTGGCTGTGTCTTGTGATGCCGCAACATTTGCGCGCGATGCAAGCGTCCTGGTCAAGGGCGGGTTTACACTTGGGCGCGTTGTGCCGGTGGATCAGTTCAGATATGCCGCCCATGTGGAAATGGTGGGGATATTCAAGCGGTGAGCGTTGAACGCAAGGACAGAATTGATCTGGCCGGGGCAGGTTGGCTGGTCACCTTTGCGCTGCTGATGGGCATCAACCAGGTGTTTGTGAAGCTGGTGAACGCCGGGCTGGCACCGGTATTTCAGGCCGGCCTGCGCTCGGCATGCGCGTTGGTGCTGGTGTTGACCTATGCGCTCTATACAAGGCGCAAGCTGTCGATCAGCGACGGTTCCCTGGTGCCGGGCCTGTGTTGCGGCGCCTTGTTTGCTGCCGAATTCATGCTGACCTTCTCGGCGTTCGATTACACATCCGTCGCACGCGCCACGATGCTGTTTTACACCATGCCGTTCTGGCTGGCGTGCGCTGCACATTTCATGATACCGGGCGAGCGATTGACACCCGTTCGGGTGCTGGGGCTGGCCATGGCTGTTGCCGGTGTTGCCTGGGCATTGCTGCGCAATGATCATCCGGCGACCGAATATGCGCTGCTGGGAGACCTGATGTGCCTTGTTGCGGCATTTTGCTGGGCCGGTATCGCGCTGCTTGCGCGCACCACGGCGCTGTCGAAATCGTCGCCTGAAATGCAGCTTGTCTATCAGCTTGCCATCTCCGCTGCGATCATGCTGCCGTTGGCGCCGGTGTTTGGCGAACTCGTGCGCGATTTCACCCCGGTGATCGGTGGTCTGTTCGCCTTCCAGGTTCTGGTTGTGGTGAGTTTCGGGTTTCTGATGTGGTTTCGCGTGCTGGCGGTTTACCCGGCATCCGACATGGCGTCATTCGGCTTTCTCACACCGCTGTTCGGTGTGATGTTCGGCTGGCTGATACTGGGCGAGACGATTACGCTGGAGTTTATCGGTGCCCTGGCACTGGTGTGCGCCGGCATCGTGCTGGTCAACCGCAAGAAGAAAACCGGCGCTGCTCAACCCGCCTTGTGATCGAGCACCACAACGCGGGATTTCAGCGTGACCCGCAGGTGCAGCTCGGCAATGTCCTGGTTCAGCATGCGGATGCAGCCCGATGACAGGTTCTTGCCAATAGACGATGGGTCGTTGGTGCCGTGTATCCGGTACAGGGTATCGCGACCGGTCAGGTCGAACAGATAGAGCGCGCGGGCGCCGAGTGGATTCTTGGGCCCGCCCGGCATGCCGAGTGGCCACTTTGCGGCCTTTGGGTCACGGGCGACCATTTCAGCCGGTGGCGTCCAGCGCGGCCAGCGTGCCTTGCGCGCAATATAGGCCTCGCCCGCCCAGGTGAAGCCTGAACGGCCAACCCCGATGCCGTAGCGCATGGCCATGCCGCCTTCGCGCACATGAAACAGATGCCGCTTCCTGGTATCCACCACAATTGTGCCGGGCCATTCTCGCCCGGGATACCGGACAAGCTGACGGCGGAACTCAGGTTTGATGCTCGCCGGGTTGACCTTCTCGATCGGATAGTCGATCGGTGATTCGATCGGCGGCCGCTGGCCTGGAACCGGCTGTGGTTCGAGGCCGTCCGAAGGTGGTTGGTAAGGAGGCTGAGGCGCCGGCGGCGCGTTGGTTGGTGACACCGAGCCCGTGATCTCGCCACGGCGCGGTTCCTCGTCAAATCCGCCACGGGTCCTGAGCCAGTTTGAGATGGTGTCGATGTTGAACGGGTCAGCCTTTGCAGCACTGGCAAAGGATGTGACCAACACCGTTGCTCCGGCGCCAAACATCATGTTGCGGCGTGATATGTCTCGGTCACTCATCGGCTGATACCGGCTCCCAAACGTCCAAAATCCATATCAGGAAGCGTACTGCTTCTTGGTTAAGGTTTGATTTATGCTTAACGCGAGTTTGCAGCAGGAGATGGGTAGTTTTACGCCTGATTTATGGCAAGCTCTAACGGTTCGTTGAACGGGAGTGGCAAACAAAAAACCACGGCCCTAGTGACAGGCCGTGGCTTGCTTGTTCGCTTGTCCTTGCGATCAGTAGATCGGCTTGCCGGTATCGATGGCCTGGGACAGCAGCAGGTATTCTTCGCATGCCGTGCCGCAGCGCGTGCCGATTTCCGTCAACTGTTCGCGTGCAAGGTCCATCTTGCCCAGTTTTACGTACCCTTCGCCCAGGTATTCGCGGGCCAGGATGTAGTCCGGGTCGGTATCGAGAGCCTTGTGATAGAAAGCAATGCCCTGCTCGACCTTGCCCATCTTGCGGTGGGTATAGCCAAGCCCGTTGAGCGCTTCGGGGTCACGCTTGTCGGCAACCATACGGAACAGGTCGATAGCGTTTTCATACTGGCCGGCGCGCGCCAGTGCCCAGCCCTGGGCTTTCAACGACTTGTCAGGGACAACTTCGGACGTCTGCTTCACGCACTTCTTTTTGCTGCTCGAGTAGACTTGGCCCTTTTTGCAGGTCTTGGTAGATGTCGAGGTGTCTGAGCCGGCAGCGTGGGCTGCGGTAAACGAGGTACCGACGGCCAGGGTGGCTGCCAGGGCAAGGGGTGTCAACTTCATGGTCAGTTTTCCTTATTGGATGTATCAATCGGGGCTTAGGCGATAAATGCTGCCGTGAACTATAGCAGCCTGCGTACGCAAGTACGAGCAGTGCTGGTTCAACAAGAGGCAGCAAAAATGTAACAATTTTGTGTTGGCGGTGCGTGTGGCGAAAGGCCAATAATTGACTTTTTTAAAGAATTATCCGCAGATTGAATTTGGTTAACAAGTTAGCTTGAGGCTTTCTGCAATGAGCGCTATGATGCTGCTTCGTGGACGGCATCCACTACCTTATCGGGCTCAACGGCTGACAACGTGACAAGACGTTCAACATTACAAACCGCACTTTTGCTGGTAATGGCTCTGGGTGTGCACGGGTGCGCCGAAAACCGTTTGCTCGCGCAACTGGATGCCGGTGTATCGGGTACGTCGGTCAATGGTGCAAGAAAACTGCCTGATGTGTCGGTGTCTCCGGCAGGAACGTCGAATTTCAAACGTCAGCAGATTATCGGCAACGACCTTGCCCAACGCGCGCTCGGCGTGATGAAGCGGTCCAGTGACACCGAACTTGAAGACTATCTGAACACGATCGTGACGCGGCTGAAAACGACACCGGAGCATGGCGCCTCGAGCTTGTTCTACAAGGTGTACCTTGTGGACAGCCCGCATGCCAACGCGTTTACACCTGGTGGCGGCCATATTTTTGTGACCACCGGGATTGTGACCAAGCTGCGTACAGAAGGCCAGATGGCAATGGTGCTGGCGCATGAAATGGCGCACAACCGGGCAAGTCATGTGGTAAAGGGACATGACGGTCAGTCGTTGAACAAGCGCGTGACAGCGTTCGGAAAACGAATTTTTGACGACGGACTTGGTGTCCCCTGGTTGAGCAGCGGTGTGAAGGCGCTGGCTGATACCAGTCTGAGCAGCTACACCCGTGCCCAGGAAGAACAAGCCGATATGCTTGGCTTCCGGTATTTCGTCTCCGCGGGTTACGACCCACACGAAGCGCCGCGCAGTTTCGCAGCCCTGATCACCGTCGATGCCCAGAAAAAGAGTATTTTTGACGTTTTTGACGGTTATCCGGAAGGCATCGGTCGGGCAGAAGACATGAATGCCATGGTACATGCGGCTTATCGCGATGTAGATACCAGTCGCATGAGGCGCAATACCCAGACTTATATTGATCTGGCCTCTGCGTACTGGCAGTAAGCCGACCGTTCCAGTTTTTAACTTCCAATCGCTTTATGAACGCCAGATGAACGAACCACTCAGGTTTCAGTCATCTGTGCGCGGGCAAACTTGTCCTCAAGTAAACACGTGACGGCCACCCAGGCCGGACACAGAAACAAGAACGAGGAAAGTAAAATGTCCCAGATTACCAAGACAGCGAAATCCACCATGATCCTTGCTGCCGGTGCTGTTGCCGGTGTCCTGTTCGCAGGCAACGTTACGACGACGGCCAATGCGAAGACCGTGTACTTTGGCTACGAGACATCGTTCCGTGAAGCCAAGCAAATGTGCAACGGCATCCATGGCCGTATTTTCGAGACGGGCCGGGGTCAATATGGCTGCACGGGCGATCTGGTTGAGCGCAAGTACAAGTATCCAACATTTCCTCGCGGTGCCAATGACCGCCCGAGCAAACGCCAGAACTTCGGCGGCCGCGATTTTTCCAATAATATCGGCAAAGTCGGCGGCGAAGGCGGCGGCAATGGCGGTGGCGGCGGAAGTGCCGGCCGTAACTGATCTTTCGGTTGTCTGACACGACCATCAAAGCCGGCATCGCTTTACTGCGGTGCCGGTATTTGTTTGCCTGAAAGGACGAGAGCGAGATGAGGTTAGCGGCGGTTCCGGCGGTGTGATGCGCGCGACAGGAGCGCAGGCACCAACAGCATGACTGCACATGCAAACGCGGCAAGTCCAAAAGCGGCTATTGCGGCAACTCCAAGAGTATGCGGCGCATTAACTACCTGATCGGGCAATGGGCCGGCGGTCGCATGACCAACAGGCAACACGGCAATCATCACAGCCAGGACGGCGGTAGACAACGCAACGGCGACAAACCACAGAACATGAGTGTTTCTGCGTTCCTGTGCGGTATTGCCATCGCCTGCCACGGCACCGAAGCCGTAGAGGCCGTCAGTCTCTTCTGTTTTGATCAACATATGTTGCGCATCCCGGTTCATTCGCGAACCCTTTCCAGCCTCTTACATGACCATAAAAGGATGGCGTAAAATCACGCAAACAATGCCGTTGCACGGGTCATTGTATGGCAAACCGGGGGCATAGGGTTAACAAAAGGTTAACGATATCAAGGCGTTATGTCGAAAAATCGGCAGAATTCTCCAGTTTCCGGCGACATTGGGCGGCTGCATTGTCCGGCAACGGATCAATGTCGTCATAAGTGATGGTCGTGCCGTGTTTTACCGGGCGGATCAGGCCGACACCATGAGCCAGACCGATGGGCAGGGCACGTGAGCGATGTGATGCATCGGCAGGCATCAACTTGCCCCATGCGGTATATCCGCCTTCGCCATCCAGTGTGTCACCGGCGCTGAGATCCTTCTTGGCAACCGCCACAACATCACCGCGCCACGCCGTTGTGCTTCCCGTCGCCTCGCCGCGTATGGCGGCATTGACCGCGGAAACGCCAAGTTCCAGCCCGATCAGGTGGTATGGCCGGTACATGGCCGCATAATAACCTGACTGGTCGGTCTTGAGCCCATATTGCAGAAAACAATCGCGCGCATACTGGTTGGGCGCCTTGAACACGGCATAGACGCCCCAGCGCAGGTGATTGTGCATTTCAGTTGTTTCGCCACGGTGTTCTGAAGCAATGACTTCGACAAATCCTTCACCGTCAAGCAGACCCCCGGCGTCGGCCGGAATGAGTACATTCTGCAGGTTGTCAAAGTCGACAGCCGGAAATTTCAGACCGTCGCTCGGGGCACTTAATCCGGTAGCGTTGGCGATGGCTGCCATCTCTATGGCAGATTTGGTGCCGTCAAGGAACGAGTTGAACATCTGGGAGTTCATGCCGGCGGCTGCTGCCTGCTCGGGGCTGAGGCCATAATGGGTCCAAACATCATCGGGCGTCACATCATGAAACTCAGGCTGGAACCGGGTGCCCTTTCCGGCACACACGATGTCCAGGCCACAGGTTCTGGCCCAGTCAACGATCTCACAAACCAGGGCAGGCTGGTCGCCGGATGCCATTGAGTAAACCGTGCCTGCACTTTGATGCGCGGCAGCCAGAACCGGACCGGCCAGCACATCTGCCTCGACATTGACCATGACGATATGTTTGCCGTGTTGAGCTGCTGCAAGTGCGTGGGCGCAGCCGGCCGCCGGCGAGCCGGTGATTTCCATGACAACTTCAACATCAGGGTCGGCAATCAGGTCCATGCCGTCATCGGTGAAGCGTGTCCGGGAGATCAGATCGTCCTGCCAGCCCACGGTGCGGCATGCGGCACGGGCGCGTTCTGGATCAAGGTCGGCAATTGCAACAACTGACAAATGTGGTGAAAACGGCACCTGGTTAAGGAACATCGAGCCGAATTTTCCCGCTCCGATGACACCGACGCGGACCGGACCCTTATCGGCAATTCTGCTGGCGAGAATGGCTGGAAGTTGCTGCATCCGGTAAACCCCGTACAAACGATCTGAAACGATCCGTCACAGTGTTCGCAACGTGATAATCAAGTCAATCAGGACGAGGGCCTCCACGCTGTTTTTCAGACGGCCGGATACGGTTCGGGACTGATGCTGAATTGCCAGTCATTGATCTTCAGGTGGCGAATAGATCCAGGCAAGACGTTGCAGTTGCAGTGAGCCGGGCAACAACCGGAGTGCCATATTCCGGGCCTGGGCCTTCGGGCCGCGCATATGGTAGATACCGGCATTGCGTCGGGACTCTTCGACAATGCGGGCGGTGCGGGACTGGCGGAGTTTTTCATAACGCGCCAAGGCAGGTGTCAGCTTGCCGCTTCCGTCGCCGAGGCAAGCGGCCAGGCAGGCAGCGTCTTCCAAAGCCATGGCAGCGCCCTGGGCGAGATAGGGCAGGGATGCATGAGCAGCATCACCCACCAGAACGCAGTTATCCCGACTCCATTCGGTAAACGGTTCAAGATCAGCGCCTGCCCAGGCCAGCCAGCTTGCCGGTGTGGACAACAGATCGCGCAATGCTGACGTCACGCCCGGCAGCGCGCCAAGCACGTCGTCGCGACCGGCGATATTGTTCCATCCGGTCTGGTTTGCCGGCTGTTCAATGCTGGCTACGATGTTGAGTTGCCGGCCACCTGACACCAGGTAGTGCACGACGTGGGCGCCAGGCGCCAGCCACAGGTATACCGCATCGCGATCCAGCGCGCCGGGAAGATCGCCGGCCGGGGCAAGGCCCCGATACAGTGTTTCGCCGCTTAGACGCGGTTTGCTGTCAGGTGCAATGTGAGTGCGCAGCTCAGAACGGATACCGTCTGCCGCGATGACCAAATCTGATAGGTGGATTTCGCCGGACAGGGTTTTCAAGCCTGTGGGCTCGCCCGGTTGCAGCCCGGTAATGCGGCGGTCGTTAACGATCGTGATGTCGGTGTTACGGGATGCGGTTTGCGCCAGTGCCTCGATCAGATCGGCGCGGTGCGCAACCCGGTAGGGGCTGCCGAACCTTCTGGTGAAACTGTCGCCAAGTTCCAGTTCAGACAACTGCCGTCCGCTGATTGCATCGCAGATGCGAATGCGCGCCGGCGAACAGCACTCGGCTTCGAGAGTGTTCCATACCCCCAGACCTTCAAGCACCCGGATCGCATTCGGCCCAAGTTGCAACCCCGCGCCAACTGTCTCGAGGCGGGCGGCCTGTTCAAAAACTGTTACTGAATGGCCGTTCTGCGAAACTGCGATGGCGCTTGCCAAGCCTGCAATACCAGCCCCCGCGATTGAAATATGCAATTCTCGGATCCCCAACTGCCAAAAACAACGACTTTGCGCTTGCGGTACAAAAACGGCGGGACTAGGGTCCGCACCGGTTCTCAAGGACCGATATCATGAATGACATCAAGGAGCTATTCCAATGGGTTTCATCGCAGACTCGCTTACTCGCATTCAGCCGTCAGCTACGATCGCGATTTCAACGAAAGCCATGGAACTCAAAGCAGCCGGGCGCGATATAATCGGACTGTCTGCCGGTGAGCCAGACTTTGATACACCCGACAACATCAAGGAAGCCGCCATCAAGGCGATCCGGGACGGGCGCACCAAGTATACGCCGGTCGACGGCGTGCCTGAGCTGAAACAGGCAATTTGCGCCAAGTTCGAACGCGATAACGGGCTCAAGTATCAACCATCTCAGGTGTCGGTCGGGACCGGTGGCAAGCAGGTTCTGTTTAATGCGTTGCTGGCCACGCTCAATCCGGGTGATGAAGTGATTGTGCCGGCACCTTACTGGGTGAGTTATCCCGACATTGTGTTGCTGGGTGGCGGCAAGCCGGTATTCGTCGAAACGACTCTGGATAACGGCTTCAAGCTGCAGGCGGCCGCGCTGGAAGCTGCGATCACGCCGAAGACCAAGTGGCTGGTGTTCAATTCACCGTCAAATCCGTCTGGCGCTGCCTACAGCCACGCTGAATTGAAGGCACTGACCGATGTGTTGATGCGGCATCCGCAGGTCTGGGTGCTGACCGATGATATGTACGAGCATCTTGTCTATGACGACTTCAAGTTCGTGACCCCGGCCCAGGTTGAACCTCAACTGCTGGAGCGCACCTTGACCATGAATGGCGTATCCAAGGCCTACGCCATGACCGGATGGCGCATTGGCTTTGCAGCCGGGCCTGAAATGTTGATCAATGCGATGCGAAAACTGCAGTCGCAGTCCACTTCCAATCCGTCGTCGATTTCACAATGGGCGGCAGTTGAAGCCCTGAACGGCCCGCAGGATTTCATTGCCAGCAACAATGAGAAATTCAAGGAACGCCGGGATCTGGTTGTGTCGATGATGAACCAGGCAAATGGCCTGTCATGCCCGACACCGGAAGGTGCGTTCTATGTATATCCTTCATGTGAAGAATTGATTGGCAAGACCACGCCGTCAGGCCAGCAGATCAGGAATGACGAAGACTTCGTAACCGCACTGCTGGCAGACGAGGGAGTTGCAGCCGTGCATGGCGCAGCGTTTGGGCTGGAGCCGTTTTTCCGGGTTTCATACGCAACCTCCAATGCAGCACTGGAAGATGCGTGTGAGCGTATTCAACGGTTCTGCAATAGTCTGAAATAGACCGTTCCAACGATTAAAAACTTTGTTACAATTATGTCGAAATTGTAATTGGATTTGTTACCGGCAATGGCTAAGTATCGGTCAATCGCTCGGGACGGCGATTCGGGAGCCCGGCTGCGTGGCGCACAAATAGTCACGCAGCCCGGCCCCCACATTTTGCCAGAAAGGCACATTCCTATGAAACGTATTGCATCTGCAGCCGCAGTCACCCTTGCTATTGTTGCTGGTTCTTCCGGACCAGCGTCTGCTGACGGAGTGGGTATCAATATCGGCACCCTGGAGTGTATTGTCGAAGGCGGCATTGGCCTGATCGTAACTTCGTCAAAGTCCATGGATTGTGTCTACAAATCCACCTCGGGCCGCGAAGATGTTTATGTCGGAAAGCTGACGAAGTTCGGCCTCGATATCGGAGTGACCGGCGAGGCTCGCATGATATGGGGTGTGTTCGCGCCTGGTATTGTCGAGTATGGCGCGCTGTCCGGCCGCTATGTAGGGGCTTCCGCAGAAGCCACTGCTGGAATCGGTGCTGGTGCAAATGCACTTGTGGGCGGCGCCAATATCACTTTGCAACCATTGAGCGTCCAGGTGCAGACCGGCCTCAATGCGGCACTTGGTGTGTCCAATATGACCCTTGAGCCTGCCGACTGATCCGTATCCCCGGTACAAGCCATGGCGGTCAGCGATAACGGCTGATCGCATTCGCCTGACAAAGGAGTGATTTGGCAAGTCGGCTGGAGATGCCTAGGTTGGCAAACGAGGATGCCCTTATGCGGGCGGCTTGTTTGCTAATTTCAGGAGTGCATGCGCATGCTGATCAAGACAATTCACAACTGGGAAATTCCAGAGTCCAGGGCGACGTCAGAGCACGTGTTTCTGAACCGGCGGAAATTTATTGCCGCTGCCGGGTTTGCGGGTATCGGTCTTGCATCAGGTATTCGCCCCGGTCTGGCCGCCGAAGATCCCACGGCAGGTCTGTATCCCGGCAAACTGAACCCTGCCTACGCGGATGCCGGGCGCAAGGTCACGCCTGAGGCGCTCAATATTACCTATAACAATTTTTATGAGTTCGGCACGTCCAAGCGGATTTCAAAGGCGGCCGAAGCGCTGGTGATCCGGCCATGGGAAATTGCGTTCGAAGGCGAGATTGAAACCCCGTTCAAGATGCAGTTCGATGACCTGATCAAGAAGGTGCAGATTGAACAGCGGGTTTACCGGCATCGCTGTGTGGAAGCGTGGTCGATGACGGTCCCGTGGAGCGGGTTTACCCTCAAGCAGCTGGTTGCCCTTGCCAAACCCAATGCAAATGCAAAGTACGTGAAATTTGAAACCTTCAACGATCCTGAAATTGCGCCGGGCCAGAAACCAAGCCTGTTTGGCGGCAGCTATCCGTGGCCATATTCGGAATCTGTGACCATGGAGGAAGCCAATAACGATCTGGCGTTCATGGTGACCGGTGCCTACGGCAAGCCGGTCGCGAAATCCATGGGCGCTCCCATCCGTCTGCACCTGCCCTGGAAATACGGTTTCAAATCGGCCAAGTCGATCAACAAGATCACGTTTACGTCGGAGCGACCCAAGAGTTTCTGGGAGGTGCTCGGTCCTAGGGAGTATGGTTTCTGGGCCAATGTGAACCCGGAAGTCGCTCATCCACGCTGGAGCCAGGCCGCGGAGCGTGACCTGGAGACCGGTGAAAAAATTCCAACAATCATCTACAATGGTTATGCAGAGCAGGTCGCATCGCTTTATGACGGCATGAAGGATGAACTGGGAACGGCCCTGTTCAAGTAACCGCTGTCTTTGGCGTGATCCGGGCAGCTTTGACCGTTCAAAATATTCAGGGGCCAGACACCCGGGTGGAGAGTGTGTCTGGCCCCTTTGTTGTCAGGAACCTGACGGTTCATGCCGGAGCACTTGTTGTTGCCTCGCGCCCCGGTGGACCTGTCAAGTATGCGGCCGTGTGTTTTATGAGGGAGTAAACTAGCCGCTGACAATGTAAGGCTCACACGGATGAACCATCCAGTGCAATCCGGTATTGGGCATGTATGTCATGCGGTGACTGCATATCACGCAAAAGCACTTATATTGCGCATACTTAAGGTGGTGTCAGAACTTCCACTGACGCGCTTTTGACACCACGAAATCCCTGAATACAGCTATCCTCTTGGAATTTCGCATCTCTTCCGGATAGACAAAATAGGTGTCAATTCCCGGTGCTTCCTCGCCAAGAGACGCCCGAATAAGAGACGAATTTTCGCCGACGATGTAATCTGGCAGGACGCCAATGCCCAGACCGGATTCGACAGCGCGGCGCAGTCCGTAGATGGAATTGATCAGAAAGCTTGATTCACGCGGCGGTTCGCCTTCTGCACGCCCGGCACGCAGCAGCCAGCCCAGGTCGCTGAGGAATGTTGGTGCCGGTCCGAACGCCAGAATCTTGTGATTGTCGAGTTCTGCCGCTGTTTTCGGAATGCCGTGAGACTGTACATAGTCTGGAGATGCATAGGCGTGATTGTGCACAGTGAACAACTTGCGCTGAATCAGGTCAGGCTGGGTTGGCCGGCGCAGGCGAATGGCCACATCAGCCTCACGCATGCCCAGATCGAGTTCTTCATCGGTCAGGATCAACTCGACCCTGATTTGCGGATACAACTCGATGAATTCCTGCAGGCGCGGGGTCAGCCAGATGGTGCCAAGGCCCACGGTTGTTGAAATGCGCAGATCACCGGTTGGTTTGTCACGGCTGTCGGTGAGGCGTGTTCGCGCCGTTGCAAGCTTGGTGAACACATCATGTGCCGTGCGATACAGCATCTCTCCCTGTTCGGTAAGGATCAGGCCGCGTGCGTGGCGGTGAAAAAGTGTAACATTCAACTCCGACTCGAGTGCTGAAATCTGCCTGCTAACGGCGGACTGCGACAGATTCAGGTCGTGACCGGCATGGGTAAAACTGCCGGCTTCCGCTACCGAGTGGAAGATGCGCAGCTTGTCCCAGTCAAAGTTGCTGTCCCGCTTTGAAAGTGGCATGGAATCGAGGCCTTATCCTACTCGGCTGCCTGCGAGGCTTCATTGCCTGCTTCAGCCAGAAATTTTTCAGCCTCAAGTGCGGCCATGCAGCCCATTCCGGCAGCCGTGACAGCCTGCCGGTAGATGTCGTCGGTGACATCTCCCGCGGCGTAGATGCCCGCAATGGCGGTTGCCGTCGAGTCCGGCTCGGTCAGCAGATAGCCGCCATTCTTCATTTTCAGCTTGCCTTCAAACAATTCGGTTGCCGGTTTGTGGCCAATGGCGATGAAAATGCCGTCGCAGGGCAAATCTTCAACTGCCTGCGTCTTCACATTGCGCAGGCGTGCTGCAGTGACCCCAAGCGGGTTTTCATCACCGATGACTTCTTCCAGCGTGGTATCCCACATGACCTTGACCTTTGGATTTTCGAACAGGCGGTTTTGCAGGATTCGCTCGGCGCGAAATTCATCACGGCGATGAACAACTACCACTTCGGATGCAAATTTCGTCAGGAACAAAGCTTCCTCAACCGCTGTGTTGCCGCCTCCGACAACCACGACACGCTTGCCGCGGTAGAAAAATCCGTCGCAGGTGGCACAGGCGGATACGCCAAACCCCTTGAATTTCTCTTCTGTGGGCAGGCCGAGCCATCTGGCCTGCGCACCGGTGCAGATGATCAGGCTGTCACATGTATATTCGCTGCCTGAATCACCCTTTAGGCGAAACGGCCGCTGGTCGACATTGACTTCGACAATGTGGTCACTGACCAGATTTGTGCCGACATGCTCGGCCTGGCCCTGCATCTGCTCCATCAGCCAGGGGCCCTGGATCGGATCTGCAAATCCGGGATAGTTTTCGACGTCGGTGGTTATGGTGAGCTGACCGCCGGGCTGAATACCGTGGATCAGCGTGGGGTCCAGCATGGCGCGCGCGGCATAGATGGCTGCTGTATAACCGGCAGGACCTGATCCCAGAATGAGTACCCGTGAATGTTGTACGCTCATGATCTCAGCCTCCGGCAATAATTCAATCAAACAGGGTTGAGCAACTTCGCTGCGAACAGGCAATGCCCAACGATCATCAGGTTCCCAAATGGGGTGTCTTGTGCCCCGCACCCGGTAACAATCTGCCACAGCCATGACGTGACTGCATAGCTTTCAGTCTGTCAGTTCACTAACAGCTAACAGTTTTCTTGTCACCCTGATCTGGTGCGAAGACGTCCTGCACCAGATCGAAAACGCCCAAAATATCTTATTTGAAGGCTATTTTCAGTATCTCGTAGCTCTTGCCACCACCCGGCGTCATCACTTCAACGCTGTCGCCGGCGGACTTGCCAATCAGCGCGCGCGCAATCGGCGAGGAGATGGAAAGCTTGCCGGATTTCACGTCAGCTTCAAAATCGCCGACAATCCGATAGACGGCTTCCTTGTCGGTGTCTTCATCCACAACCGTTACTGTCGCGCCGAACTTGACGGTATCCCCGCCCAGTTTGGACACATCGATGATTTCCGCACGACTGATCATGTCTTCCAGTTCGGATACCCGGGCTTCATTCCAGCCCTGAGCTTCCTTGGCTGCATGATATTCTGCGTTTTCCGAAAGATCGCCGTGGGCACGTGCTTCTTCGATGGCCTTGATGATGCGTGGGCGCTCAACAGACTTGCGGTGCTTCACTTCTTCGGACATGGCGGTATGTCCTTCTGCGGTCATGGGTACTTTTTCAACCATCGATACGAATTCCAGAATCCTGTTAGCCGCCCAAGCCTCAGAACTCCATGGCAGCCGTTAAGCTACCAACGCGTTCGTCTGTTGACTGTGTGCGGGAATGTTTCGGTCTTATGTAAATATGCGCAAAACAATTGCGTCCTGCAAGACCTGTTTAAAGTTGATTATCATCAGGGAAATTTCTGATCGGTCTATTTGAAATAATCCTGCAGCGGTTTTACTGAGAGATCGCCGTGTTTGACGGCGGCAATTGCCTCGGAAGCCGCCATGGCTGCGGGCAGGGTGGTATAATAGGGAATTTTCGCCATGAGCGCCGCCCGCCGGATTGATTTCGAGTCAGACAGGGCGCTTTGACCTTCCGTGGTATTGAACACCAGTTGCACCTCGCCGTTCGCCATCGCATCGACGATGTGCGGGCGACCTTCCAGCACCTTGTTGATGCGAACGGCTGGAACTCCCTTTTCCGCCAGATAGCGCTGAGTACCGCCAGTGGCGATGATTTTGAAGCCCAACTCGGCCAGTTGCCGAGCAGCAGGCAGGATACGGGCCTTGTCATGGTCGCGCACGGAAATGAAGGCCGTGCCGTCAACCGGCACCTTCGTGCCGCCGCCAAGCTGGCTCTTTGCAAACGCCATGGCAAAATCGGTATCAAGGCCCATGACCTCGCCGGTAGATCGCATTTCCGGTCCCAGTACCGTATCGACGCCGGGAAAGCGTGCGAACGGGAACACAGCTTCCTTGACCCCGATATGTTTGAGCTTGCGGTTCTTCAGCTTGAACGATGCAAGTGTTTCCCCGGCCATGATACGTGAAGCGATCTTGGCGATTGAACTGCCGACCACCTTGGCCACAAACGGCACCGTGCGCGAGGCACGCGGATTTACCTCAAGCACGTAGATGTCGCCGTCCTTGATGGCGAACTGCACGTTCATCAGGCCAACCACTCCAAGTGCGCGCGCCAGCACAGTCGACTGGCGCTCCAGTTCATCGATCATGGACTTGTTGAGCGAGTACGGCGGCAGCGAGCATGCACTGTCACCTGAGTGGACACCGGCCTCCTCGATATGTTGCATCACCCCAGCCACGAACACATCCGTGCCATCACACAACGCGTCCACGTCAACCTCGATGGCATTGGACAGATAACTGTCGATAAGGACAGGAGACGAACCGGACACAACAACCGCCTCATTGATGTAGCGCATGAGATCTTCGGTATCGCGCACGATTTCCATGGCGCGGCCACCCAATACGTAAGATGGACGGATAACGACCGGGTAGCCGATTTTTTCCGCAATCTTGACTGCCTCCGGGCCTGACTTGGCGATACCATTGTTCGGTTGGCGTACCTTGACCTTCTTGAGCAGTTTCGCAAACCGGTCCCTGTCTTCGGCCAGATCAATGGCGTCTGGTGACGTGCCCAGAATGGGGATACCGGCCTTTTCGACGGCGTCAGCGAGCTTGAGTGGTGTCTGGCCGCCGAACTGGACGATAACGCCGTGCAATTCGCCTTTTTTCTGCTCCGCCAGCAGAATTTCCAGCACGTCTTCTTCGGTCAGCGATTCGAAATACAACCGGTCCGAAGTGTCATAGTCGGTAGACACTGTCTCGGGATTGCAGTTGATCATGATGGTCTCAAAGCCTGCATCAGACAGCGCAAACGCCGCATGACAGCAGCAATAATCAAACTCGATGCCCTGGCCGATCCGGTTTGGGCCGCCGCCCAGAATGGCGATCTTCCTGGCGTCGGAAACATCAGCTTCGTTACCGTCATTGCCGGCAAGGCCTACCTCATAGGTTGAGTACATATAGGCCGTGGGCGAGGCAAATTCGGCAGCGCAGGTATCAATGCGCTTGTAGACGGGTCTGATCTTCAGCTTGTGACGGGCTTTGCGGACCTTCGCTTCACTGCTTCCGGTAAGTTCGGCCAGGCGCGCGTCAGAAAAACCCATGGCCTTGAGCATGCGGAAATTGCCGGCATCTGCCGGCAGGCCGTGTTCGCGCACGCGCTCCTCGGTCTGGATGATGGCCGACAACTGTTCAATGAACCAGGGATCGTATTTCGCTGACGCAAACACCAGTTCATTGCTGGCGCCGCGGCGCATGCATTCAGCGACCTTCAACAGCCGGTCCGGTGTCGGCAGTGACATGGCGCGGCGGAAAACATTCTTGTCCTCATCCTTGCCATACCCGTCCAGTTCAATCTCGTTGAGGCCGGTCAATCCCGTCTCCAGACCCCGCAATGCCTTTTGCAGGGATTCCGCGAACGTGCGGCCGATGGCCATGACCTCGCCGACCGATTTCATGGCGGTGGTCAGATTGGGCCTGGAACCTGGGAACTTCTCGAATGCAAAGCGCGGGATTTTGGTCACCACATAGTCGATCGAGGGTTCAAACGAGGCAGGTGTGGCCCCGGCGGTAATGTCGTTGTCCAGTTCGTCGAGGGTGTAGCCCACGGCCAGGCGGGCTGCGACCTTGGCAATCGGAAAACCGGTCGCCTTGGACGCCAGTGCTGAGGAGCGTGACACCCGCGGGTTCATTTCAATGACGATGAGGCGGCCGTCAGCCGGATTGACTGCGAACTGCACATTGGACCCGCCGGTTTCCACACCGATCTCGCGCAGCACCGCAATGGAGGCATTGCGCATCATCTGGTATTCCTTGTCGGTCAGCGTCAGGGCCGGCGCAACAGTAATGGAATCGCCGGTGTGGACACCCATCGGATCAAGGTTTTCGATGGAGCAGATGATGATGCAGTTGTCGTCGCGGTCGCGCACAACCTCCATCTCATATTCTTTCCAGCCCAGTACCGATTCTTCGATCAACACTTCGGAGGTGGGCGAGGCTTCGACACCGGTGAGCACGATGTCGTACAGTTCTTCCAGCGTGTAGGCGATGCCACCACCGGTGCCGCCGAGTGTAAATGAGGGGCGGATAATGGCGGGAAGGCCGGTCAGCTTGTAGGCCTGAAATGCCTGCTGCTGAGCGCTGAGGCGTTGTTCTTCGCGGCGCTCAAATTCTGTTTTGGCCCATTCGGTCTTGAACGCGGCAATCCCGTCCGCGCCGGATGCCTGCTTCAGACCATCCTCGTAAGCTTTGGCAAAGCGCTGCTTTAAGTCTGATGTGTTGACGAACGCTGACCGCGGCGTTTCAAGCCCGATCTTCTTCATGGCGGTGCGGAACAGGTCGCGATCTTCAGCCTTGTCGATGGCTTCCGCGCGCGCACCGATCATCTCGACGTCCCATTTTTCCAACACGCCCTGCTTGTTCAGTGAAAGGGCTGTGTTCAGCGCCGTCTGGCCGCCCATGGTAGGCAGCAATACCAATGTGTCGTCGGGGCGCTCTGTGCGCTCCTTTTCGATAATTTTTTCTACGACTTCCGGGGTGATGGGTTCGATATAGGTGGCGTGTGCCAGGTCCGGATCCGTCATGATTGTAGCCGGATTGGAGTTTACCAGGACGATGCGATAGCCTTCGGCTTTCAATGCCTTGCAGGCCTGGGTGCCTGAATAGTCGAACTCGCAGGCCTGGCCGATGACTATCGGCCCCGCGCCAATAATCAGGACCGTGTCGATATCTTCACGTTTGGGCATGAGCGCTCTTTTTTTAAGATGCGGCCCAAGCCGGCGGATGGGCGGGCGCAAATTCCGTGTGGGTTACACTATCAACCCGCCGGGTGCAAAGGCCAAGCTGTCGCGTAAGGCGATTTATGGCGGACGATCCACAGTTTGACTGCTATTTGAGGATGAAATGCACGAAATTTGAGCAAATTTGCTCACCATACCGGAAGTTCAGGGTTTATTGCCCGGGAATCAGTGCTTCAAAGCCGGCGGTGTTCGCGTCGCGTACGGTGATCAACGCACCGCCGATGGCTTCAATGTCTCTGCGTGACTGCATGATCAGCTTCAGTGTTTTCATGGACAGTCCGAACGGGCCGGAAACAGTGACGCGGACTGATCCCGATGCGGATCCTGTAAAAATCTCGACAGTCAGGTCGTCGCCGTCTTCACCTGCGTCTGCAAACACCTGCCGGGTCAGCGCTGCAATCGCAGTCAAAGCGTCTTCGCATTCCGGCCCCACGAAAGGTCCCTTGTCGGGAAAGTCGCAACGCGCTGATACCCACTCCGGCCATTCATAACTGTGGAGGGTGTCCAGTACGAAAGCTGACAGATCCCCTGGATCGGGTTCATCGAGGGTGGTTTGTGCAGGAGCGTCGGGCGCCGGCTCGGGTGCAGCGGCCTGAACTGCGGCCCGAGTGGGCTGTTGGCGAGCAAATGCATCACGCGTGTCGCGCATCAAAGCGCCGATAACCGCAGAAGAGCGTTGCTCTATGTTTTCGGGCAATGCTTCATTGGTCGTGTCCGGGCCTGCCGCCGGTGACTTCCGGCTTGCCGATAGGCGGTCACGCAGGAGTTTTGAGAGCAATGAGGTGTCAGGTGTGCCGGCGCGCATGGAGTGTAGAGGGTCCTGAAATGCCATGTTGATCTGCTGATCTGAAACATTGCGGCCACAATCGTAAACAAAGCGTAAATCCTACGTATCGTTAGAAGAAGCGCAGGCACTCATTGGTCGATCTATCTGGGTCAATGTGCTCTTTGACCAGATCAATCAGAAAACACAAACCTCATCTTTTTCAAAGTTGCTTCAGGCGGCTCACGGCCTTCAGTTTGCCTGTTTCAAGCAACGGATTTGACTGAATGAAATGCAGTTGCCGGACGTGCAGATGTTGCCGGTGTCGGCAAAGCGCAGTTCTGTTCCGGCTGCCGGCGAGCGCCGGGCATAACTCAGCGCTGTCTGGTATCCGTTTCTCTGGCACCACACAGTTGCTGCAGGCTTGCCGCAGCCCCGGTCTCCATCCAGGCAAAATGCGACCGGCTGTCCGAGATAGTCGGGTGAGGAGAACATTCTGGCGGAAGTTGCCGCGTTCGCGGGAGCAAGTGCATCCACTACAAGTATCGCTGTTATGGCAGCCATGGCGATGGCGCCGCTTGCCGGCCGTGGGATATTTGCCCTGAAATTACTGATCATGATCGGTTCCACTCCTGATTCTTTGTTGAACACCTGACGCAACGCGTGCGACGGAGCTGCTGTGTGTCTTTTGTGTCACAGTCTGGCAAAATCTCGCCTGAATGATGTGTTCAGGTGACGTTAATGCTGCATCAAGTCTTGACGTTGGGTTGAATGTAGAGCGATTGTGACGTCGGAGATGTGCGATTAGTCACACAGCGACAGAGGAGTGGACGATGCAGATGAAAACAATTCTTTCAGCAGTGGCCATCGCTGCGGCAACAGTTTCATTTGGTGCAGGCGCGGCGATTGCGGAAAGCCAGACCGGCTCGGTTTATAATAATGTGAAATACAATTTCGGATCCAACACCTGGAAAATGGATTCCAAGTTTTTGCCTGCCGAAATTTCATACAAGAGTGATGAAAAGCCCGGTACGGTGATCGTCAACACTCGCAAGAAATATCTTTACGTGGTGCAGGAAGGCGGCAAAGCCAAGCGGTTCGGCATCGGTGTTGGCCGGCGCGGTTTTCGCTGGAGCGGAGAGGAAAAAGTGTCGCGCAAGGCTGAATGGCCGGCCTGGCATCCGCCGGCGGAAATGCGTGAACGTGAACCGCACCTGCCAGAGCGTATGGAGGGTGGAGAAGACAACCCGCTCGGCGCGCGCGCCTTGTATCTGGGTAATACGCTGTATCGAATTCACGGCACGCATCAGCCCTGGACGATTGGCGAATCTGTATCGTCAGGCTGTATTCGCCTGCGCAATGAAGACGTGATCTCGCTGTATGATATGGTGAAGGTCGGCGCCAAGGTGATTGTAGAATAACCTTCAAATCTTGTTCGACTGAAAAAGGGCCCCGTCACAGCTTGTGTGCGGGGCCCTTCGAGTTTTGGCAGTCGGTCCCGGTTTGCAGGGGAGATCCTCTAGGGGTCGAGAGGATTGGGGCAGGCTGCCAGTCTCATACTCATCAATATGGTGAGTGTCAGAGACGAATCCAAGTCAGGGACCGGGCACACGCCAAACATGCATGGCGAGAGGGGCGGATGGGTCATGCGGAGCTCGTCGCGACCCGGTTCCCTGACACCGTCCAGGGGCTGCCCCGGACAGTGGTTCTTCAAAGCTTGTTGTCCTCTTGCGTCAAATCTCCTGACACTGGCGAAGCTCACAAGGGTCAACACTCATCATGCCGCGGACCGGCCAGTTGGGGTTGGTCTTGTAGATCACCGTGACGTTGGTTTCGTTGGTCTCCAGTACGGGTGCTGCCAGGGATGAGAAGGCTGCGAAAACGAAAAGCGCGCCTGCCAAACCTGCCGCTGTGAGTTTCTTTGTCATATCTTCCTCCCTTTTGTTTCGGCTGTTGAGGGTGCCGGAGGTCGTCTGATGAAGATCACACTAGTCCGGCAGGACCGAATGTTGGCTGAACGGGCTGTTCATCTGCCGTTCAGGAATCAGACATATGAAAAAACGGCTGATTTTAGGGGTTTTTTGCAATGCGAAGGGGAATTCTTGAACACTCCCCCGGTTTCTGGTGTATGCACTGTTCATGAAAAAAACCGCGTTCATCTGGCTCTTCGCCGGCATATTCGTGATGGCGCTGCCTCCGCCCCTGGCGAAGGCTGAGGAAGTAGTTGTGGCCGTGGCGACGAATTTCCTGCTGCCCGCGCGTGCGATTGCGGCTGAATTTGAAGAAGACACAGGTCATTCAGTTGTGCTGGTGGCAGGAGCGACAGGTAAACTGGCAACGCAAATACTGGCCGGAGCGCCGTTCGATATCTTCCTGGCTGCGGATCGGACGCGACCTGAATTGCTGGTGGAGAAAAATGCGGCCGTAGCGGGAACCCGGTTTACCTATGCAATCGGCAGTCTGGTGCTGTGGTCACGCGATCAATTGCCGCTTACGGGAACGGAGCTTACCTCACTCGACACAATGCGTGTTTCGCGGATTGCGATGGCCAATCCCAAATTGGCGCCATATGGCCTTGCTGCAGAGCAGGCGCTTGAGCGGCTGGGTCTTCTGAAACCGCTTTCAGGACGATTTGTTTACGGCGAGAACATTGGCCAGACATTTGCAATGGCTGCATCAGGTAACGTAACAGCGGGGTTGATTGCAAAATCACAACTTGCAAGCCTGCCGGATGATCAGAAAGGGCATTGGATTGACGTACCTGGGACATTGCACGAGCCGATATTACAGGATGGTGTGCTGATCATGCGGGCGAAAGACAGTGATGTGGCACGCTCGTTCATGAGCTTCATGAAGTCGGACAAGGTAGCCGGCATTGCCAAGCGGTTCGGATATGGAGTGTCACGTCCATGACAGCGGAGGTTTTTGATGCGATTTGGCTCACGGCACAATTGGCGACGATCTCTGTGGTGCTGCTGCTGATACTGGCAACGCCGATTGCATGGTGGCTGGCGTTCACGCGGTCTCGGATGAAGATACCGGTTGAAGCGCTCACGACATTGCCGCTGGTGCTGCCGCCGACGGTGTTGGGATTTTATCTGCTGATCCTGCTGGGACCCGCCGGCTGGCTGGGCAGTTGGTGGGTGAGCCTGACGGGAGAAACACTGACCTTCAGTTTCACCGGACTGGTGGTTGCCTCGATGATCCACTCGCTGCCATTTGTCGTGCAGCCCATGCGGCAGGCGTTTCAGGACATGGGAACGGGTCCTCTGGAGGATGCCGCTACACTGGGGGCAGGGCCACTCGACCGGTTTTTCAGTGTCGGCCTTCCACAGGCCAAGCGCGGCATCGTGACGGCATCAGTGCTGGGGTTTGCCCACGTGCTGGGAGAGTTCGGGGTTGTGCTGATGGTTGGCGGCAATATTCCGGGCCGCACAAAAGTGGTTTCCATTGCCATATATGAAAGCGTGGAGACACTTGACTATGCAACCGCGCACATGTTGTCAGCGGGACTTTTACTGTTGTCGTTTGCCGTGCTGGTCGGGGTATTTGCGGTCAACCGGTCGATCCCGATGAAGGTGGGGCAATGAGCAGTTGCCGACTTGATCTGGATTTCCGGCTGGTTCGCGGGGGCTTTGATCTTGCGATATCGGAAACCCTCACGCTTGACGGTGTTACCGTCCTGTTCGGACCGAACGGGTCCGGCAAATCCATGACCTTGCGCACTATTGCAGGACTTGAGAGTGGTGCCAAAGGCATTGTGCGATTTGACGACACGGACTGGTTGCGTTCCGATACCGATACATTTGTGCCGGCGCATCAACGCCCGGTCGCGCATGTATTTCAGGATGCGCGGTTGTTTTCACACCTTGATGTATCGGGTAATCTCGGGTTTGCGCAGCGCCGGGCCAAGGGTGATGGCCCCGAGGTTTCGCGTAACGATGTCGTTGAAGTGTTTGATATAGCGCATCTCCTGCAGCGTACGCCGCACGGTTTGTCCGGTGGTGAACGGCAAAGAGTGGCCATGGCGCGCGCGCTGCTGACCCGGCCCCGGCTCGTATTGATGGATGAACCCTTGAGCGCGCTGGATGTGCAGCGCCGTGCCCAGGCATTGAACTTCATCGAGCAGATCCCGGAGCGGTTTAAGGTGCCGGTCATCTATGTCACGCACCAGATCGACGAGGTTGTGCGACTTGCCAATCAGTTGGTGCTGATAGCAGGAGGGCGCATCGAGGCAAGCGGCCGATCGGCTGATCTGATGTCACGACTGGATTTGCCGCCGTTTACCGGCAGGTTCGAGGCCGGGTCGATCATTGAGGCGGAAGTCAAGAAGCACAATTCCGAGTTCGCGCTGACCGAGCTGGAAATTGCAGAAGGCGTTGCAGTCGAAGTGCCGTTTCTGGATTTTCCCGTTGGAGAAGTCGTGCGGTTGCGTGTGCGCGCGCGTGACGTTTCAATTGCCGTAACGAAACCTGAGGGGGTATCCCTGCGCAATGTGCTGCCGGCCAATGTCGAAGAAGTACAACCGGAAGCAGACACTGCATTTGCTGAAGTGAGACTGTCGGTTGCGGGCCAGGCCGTGCGCGCCCGGATCAGCCGGGCATCTGCACATGAGTTGAAACTGGAACCCGGTAAATCCGTGCATGCGATGGTCAAGGCGACCGCTCTCGACAGAAGACTTCTTACTCGGCGTTGAGATTGAACCGCAGTGCTGGTAACTTGTGAGCTGCAACCCGGGTCATGCCCGGGAGACGGATTGTTACAGAGGTTCCTTATGAGACGTGTTTTTGTGTTGCTGGCCGCTTTTGGTCTTATATCCGTTGTGGCGGACCTGCCGGATGTACTTGCTGGTGATCGTGCGTTCTCGGACGATGACGGGGTAAAACGGTCAGGTAACTGGTCGAACGCTGATGCGGCAGAGAAGGCAGGAGCGGACAATGCCGGCGAGTCCGATATTCCCGTGCCGCGGCCCAAACCCGGCAGCAAGGCTGCAAAAGCCGATGCTGCCAGAGCCAAGACTGCAAAAACTGAAAGCAAGCAAGCTCCGGTACCGCGCAAGAAAACCAAGCCAAAGGCGAATGTGCAAGCCGGGCTCACTGCATCCGATACCGGCTCGGATAGTAGCAGTGCGCCATATCGCGGCAAAATGGAGTCCGCGGAAATCAAGGAAGCATTGATCGGCAAAGTGCTCGCCTCGCGTATCGATGGCAAGAATGCCACCATTACCATTGTTGAAGGAGGTACCTTGAACTGGACATCCTCAGCCGGCAGTGGGCAGGGCAGGTGGTGGGCTGAACGCGGCCGCATATGCGATCGGTATGATCCGTCTGGTGATTTTCCGGGCAGAGGTGCAGGCTGCCGCAGTTTCGAGCAGAAGTCGGATGGTTTTTATGCCGGTGGCAAGAAGCTGAAGTTCGTGAACTGAATTCCGCCGATCAGATCATTGGCGGCAGATGAGCCCCATGGTTGCAGCCACCATGCGGTAGGCAGTCAGGGCACCAAGTCCATCCACGTCGCAGTCCGGCATGAACTCGACCAGATCGAACGCAGAAATTCTGGCCTTGCCGGCAATCGCGTTGAGCAACTCAATTGTCTGCCAGTACCCAAGGCCGCCGGGTGCGCGTCCGATGACAGCAGGCATGATTGCCGGATCAAGCCCGTCACAATCAAAACAGATGATGACGTTTGAACCATTTGGAATGGCATCGGCAACCTGTGCCATGCCGTTAGTGGCGAGGTTGCGGGCAGTAAAGAACTTCACGCCCCAGGCCAGCGCATCTGCATAGTCTTGTGGCCGGGCGGATCCGATATTGCGGGCGCCAACCTGTATGATGCGCTCGATGTGGTCCATCTCGGACGCACGCCGCATGGTTGACGATAACCCCCAGCGTTCACCGGCAACTTCATCCCGCCAGTCAATATGTGCATCGATCTGGACAATGGTATATTTTCCACGGCCTTCAAAAGCCTGGAGCATGGGGATCGGAATGCTGTCGTCACCACCCAGGACAATGGGCACTGCTCCACACTCAACGATGGTGGAAACTGCAGCCGTGATGGCAGCGCGATTGCCTGCGCTGTCGTCGCCATAGTCCAGGTCTCCCAGATCACAGGCATCCTGCGGGCCGCCGGGCAACAGCGGGGCGGCAAAGTCAAAGTCCATGTGTTCAAGGTTGGCTGCATAAGGTGCCGCCGCTGCCCGGATAGCCTTGGGACCATCGGCGCAGTACGGGCCTACAGATGCATAAGGTGTGGCGCATGGCACACCCAGAATGGCTGCTTTGGCGTTCACCTGATCAGGTGCCGCACATGATGGAACACCTAAAAAGGTGGACACATCCGTGGCCCCGAACATGGTGGCAATATTTGTCTTGTTCATATCAAACCTGGCCGGACAGTAGATGAGTTCAGGTTTTGGATTTAGCCATATAATCAGCGAAGCGGGCAAACAGGTAGTGTGAATCCTGCGGGCCTGGAGATGCTTCGGGATGATGTTGTACCGAAAACACCGGTTTTCCTTCCAGTTGTATGCCGCAGTTTGAGCCGTCAAACAGCGATATGTGGGTTTCGACCACCCCGTCAGGCAGGGACTTTCCGTCCACCGCAAAGCCGTGGTTCATGGACGTGATCTCAACTTTGCCGGTGGTGTGGTCCTTGACCGGATGATTGGCGCCGTGGTGACCCTGATGCATTTTCACTGTCTTGCCACCAAGGGCCAGCGCCAGCATCTGATGACCCAGGCAAATACCAAACACCGGTTTGCCGCTGTCGACCAGCTTGCGGATTTCGGGTACGGCATATTCGCCGGTGGCGGCTGGATCGCCGGGACCGTTTGAAAGAAACACACCGTCCGGTTCAAGGGCCAGGATGTCTTCGCCGGTTGTGTTGCCGGGCACTACTGTGATCTTGCAGCCCTGCTGCGCCAGGCAGCGCAGGATGTTTCGCTTGGCGCCGAAATCCATGGCTACAACATGATGGCGGGGGTTTTCCTGCTGACCAAAGCCGGTTTTCCAGGTCCACAGGGTTTCGTCCCAGTCAAAGCGCTGGGTGCAGGAGACCTCCTTCGCCAGATCCATGCCTTCGAGGCCCGGCCATTCGGCAGCCTTTTTGGTCAGTGCCTTGATGTCGAATTTTGCCTTTGTATTGTGCGCAATCACCGCGTTCGGCATGCCGCTTTCGCGGATGAGGGACGTGAGAGCCCGAGTGTCCACGCCGACAATCGCGATGATGTTGCGGGCTTTCAACCAGGCATCAAGATGCCTGGCGGCCCGGTAGTTGGAAGGATTGGTGACATCGGCTTTCAGCACACAGCCGCGTACGCCTGATGTTGCAGCAAGATTGAACGTCTCGATGTCTTGGTCATTGGCGCCGACATTGCCGATGTGCGGGAAGGTGAATGTGATGATCTGGCCGGCATAGGACGGATCGGTCAGGATTTCCTGGTAGCCGGTAATGGCGGTGTTGAAGCAGAGTTCTCCTGTGGCATGGCCAGTTGCGCCAAGCCCGATACCTTCAATTACAGTTCCATCGGCCAGAATTAGCCGGGCCGTCATGGCCTGTTCAGTCCATGCAGGCGTGGTTGCAACGCCACTGCCGCTGGTTGGATTTGCCGGGCGGGAAGATGACTTTGTGGGCGGCATCGGCCTTCCAGGAAAATCCTGGCCTTTTGGTTGAAATGTGCTGCCCGGCGCGAAAAGTGGTTTCGGGCAATTTGGCGGGAAACTAGATAGCAGCACTGCTCGCGTCAAGCACCGGCAGCCACGCAGTCCCCGTGATTTTGCACGAATTGTGACGTTTTGTGTCTGCGGCTTGCGTGGGTCAGACGGTGAGGGTATCAAGTGGGCGGTCGTTGCCCTCCCTTTGAAGCTCAGCCATGAAAGGCAATACAGATGAGTGATTCTATCCGTGACCGCGTCAGCGCCCTCATGAAAGATGCCATGCGCGAGCAGGACAAGACGCGGCTTTCAACCCTGAGGTTGATTTCGGCGGCGTTCAAGGATCGCGAAATTCAGAACCGCGGCACAGGCAAGGATGACAGCCTCACGGAAGCCGGCATGCAGGAAATCCTGTCCAAAATGATCAAGCAGCGCAGGGAGTCTGCTGAAACCTATGAAAAGGGCGGCAGACCGGAACTTGCCGCATCTGAAAAGGCTGAGATAGAAATCATCGAAGAGTTTCTGCCGCGCCAGCTCTCGGTTGCGGAGATCGAGGCTGCCGTGTCCGGCGTCGTAAAAGAGCTCGATGCGTCAGGATTGAAAGACATGGGCCGGGTGATGGGTGTCCTGAAAGAACGCCATGCCGGTCAGATGGACTTTTCCAAAGCCGGCGCTGTTGTCAAAAATCTCCTCGGTTAGAGCCCTACACCCTTAAATAGAAGCGCCGGGAAAGGGCGACCAACACGTCGCAACGGCGATTACCTCACCTTTCACGAAAGGCCTCGCTGTGATCACTGATTGTTGCCATATTGGTGTTCAATAGTCGCGGCGATTGAAACGGGGAATGATCATGATTTTGCGGCGACACCTGATTTGCGGCCTGGGTGTTACCGGGCTGCTGGGCGGTTCGGCTTTTCCATTGCTTATCGATTCCGGAGTTAGCGCTCAACAGGCCAGCCAGCCGTTTCTGGAAGCGGAAGACTGGGCGGTCAAACTGATAGGTGCTGCGGAGAGCCAGGTGGGGTTGACGATTGTCTACGACCCGGCCTACAGGCGGCTTGCCTATCCACTTGGCGATGTGCCGATGCAGCAAGGCGTGTGTACGGATGTTGTTATCCGGGCTTACAGAGCTGCGTTCGGCATTGATCTGCAAAAACTGGTCCACGAGGACATGAAATCGGCGTTTGCCGGGTATCCGGCCATCTGGGGGCTGAAGCGACCGGACCGTAACATCGATCACCGAAGAGTGCCGAACCTGGAACACTTCCTGAAACGTCGCGGTGCCGACCTGCCGATCACCAGAAACGGTGCGGACTATCGGCCCGGAGACCTGGTCACTCAGCGCCTGCCGGGAAACCTGCCGCATATAGCTATCGTCACCAATCGCCCGGCAAAGGGGCGCAATCATGCAATGGTGGTGCATAATATTGGCGCAGGTACGCAGATAGAGGATCGCTTGTTCGAGTTCAGGATTTCCGGGCACTTTCGACTTGCGCCGGGTACTGGCTGACGTCAGCTCAAGTCCTGCAGGTGTCAGATTTTCCGGTGGATCATCACGCTCATGAGAGTAGTCAGTGGGTGCAACTTCAAATTGACTACGATGCCTTAACTGGGGGGAGCAAGTACTCCGCAATCCCTTCAGTTGCACCCACTGATACGCAACCCCCTAAGGGGCTGTGTTGCGTTGTTGAGCAAATAATATCCATCGATGTGACGTTAAAACAATTGCAAGAACGCATTACCAAACTGAAATACCGTATGCCGAATATGGTGATGGATTTACTTGATGGGTAAATGAATTTACCATCATTTTGACCTGCCGATTCAGGACCAGGGGCTGCTGACGTCTCACCCGGAACAGGCGAATGATCTGCCGGCGAAATTCGACTCACAGTATGGGGCAATGCCATGCTAATTCTGGGTACTGGATGGGGCTTTCAAAAGGTAAGACATGCGTTTTCCGCAATCATTCCTGGACGAGATAAGGGCGAGGATTTCGATATCTTCGGTCATCGGCCGGTCTGTGCAGTGGGACAAGCGCAAAACCAATGCCGGCAAGGGTGATTACTGGGCATGCTGTCCGTTTCACGGAGAAAAGACGCCGAGCTTCCACTGTGAGGATCGAAAGGGCCGCTATCACTGCTTTGGCTGCAAGGAAAGCGGCGACATATTTACCTACCTCGTCCAGAAAGAAGGCGTACCGTTTCCCGAAGCGGTGGAGCGACTGGCATCTGAAGCCGGCCTGCAGCTGCCGCAGCTGTCGCCGGAGGCAGAAGCGCGCGAAGAACGCCGGGCCAATCTGTACGATGTAATGGACCTGGCCCAGGCGTTTTTTGTGGCGCAATTGCAGGCGTCAGCAGGAGCCAAGGCACGTGGCTACCTGTCGGATCGCGGCTTGTCCGGCGACGTGCAGCGTGAGTTCGGCATAGGGTTTGCGCCCAATGATCGCCAGGCCCTGTCAAAGGTGCTGGCGGACAAGGACATTACAACTGACCAGATGGTGGAGGCCGGACTGGTCATCCGCCCGGATGACGGCAAACCCGGCTATGACCGGTTTCGGGATCGCATCATGTTTCCGATCCGGGATCCGCGCGGACGGGTGATTGCCTTCGGTGGACGGGCCATGAACCCGGATGCACTTGCCAAATACCTCAATTCACCGGACACACCGCTGTTTCACAAAGGTACCGTGTTGTACAACATGGATAAGGCCCGCAAGCCCGCCCATGACTTGGGCGCGCTGATCGCCTGTGAAGGTTATATGGATGTTATCGCCCTGACGCGGGCCGGGCTGCCTCATGCGGTTGCGCCCTTGGGCACAGCACTCACCGAAGATCAGCTTGCGATGATGTGGAAGGTAACGCCGGAACCGGTGTTGTGTTTTGACGGCGATGATGCCGGGATGAAGGCGGCTTACCGGGCGCTGGACCTGGCGCTGGAACGGCTGATGCCGGGCAGTTCTTTAAAGTTTGCAGTCCTGCCGGAAGGCGAGGATCCCGATGACTTGCTGACGTCTGGTGGTCGCGATGCGGTGCAGCAGGTCATAGAGCAGGCCGAATCCATGGCCAACATGGTGTGGCGCCGCGCACTGGCGCGCAATGACCGCTCAACGCCTGAACGCAAGGCCCGGTTTGAAGCTGACCTCATGCAGACGGTCAACGCGATTGCCGATCCGACGGTGCGTAAATACTATGCCGATGACATGCGTGAGCGGGTGTCAGCCCTGCTGCACGGTGCTGGTGGCAACAGGTGGCAGAAATCACGCGGCCGCAAGTTCGGTGGTGCCCGCGGGTCCTCCGGACGCGGGCGCTGGCAGAAGGAGCCGTGGGAGATTGAAACCCCGGCCTCACCGCAGCTGAGGGCCATGGCCGGCAGACCGGTTCATGATGCCGCGACCCAGCGCCGGACAGGGTTGATTTTGCTGACGCTGGTGAACCATCCGGTGCTGGCAGAAGAGATGATCGATGATGTTGTCGCAATGGAGGTGCCAACAAGCGAGCTTGACTCTTTGCGCAGACGAATCATAGATACATGCGCCTCTGGGGCAGACCTTGAAAAGCACGACCTGCGTGACCACTTAATCCAAACCGGGATGGGCGCAGTTCTTGATGCACTCGATACCCAGGCAAGGCATCATGACTGCTGGTTTGCCGGTACGGACGCTGCGGATGCAGATGCTCGAACCGGCTTAAAGCAGTTGGTGGTGATGAACCGGAAACTGGTGACGCTGGAAAAGGAACTTAAACGCGCAGAAATGCGCCTTGCCGAAGACCCTACGGAAGAAAATCTCAATCATCTCAATGAGGTGAGAGATCAGTTGAATTCCATGGCGGGAGCAGAGGCGACAATTGACGGGTATGGAGAGGCTTCAGGTCGCACGGCAAATCCAGCCGGGTAGACGAACAATCATTTCGACCCGCTTTACCAGCTCAAACGAAGGTTCGAACGAGGCAAGTTAAAGGGCCGTTGCGGCAGGCCAGACATGATTAAGGCATGTTTAACGCGGTATCCCGCATAAAGACATGCAAAACGAACGAGCGAATCAATGGGGCTGTGACACCTCTCTGTAACGAGAACTGGCACAGCGCGAAACAGAAAAGTGAGCGTACACGCATGGCGAAAGCACAGGCACGCAGCGCAGCAGCACCCGCTAAGAATGCAGCAGCCGGTAAGTCGGCAGATGATGCAGAAACGACAGAAGCCGTCGCCGACGGACCGGTACTTGATCTTAGCAATGCTGCTGTGAAGCGGATGATCAAACTCGCCAAGCAACGCGGGTTTGTGACCTATGACGAGCTCAACGAGGTATTGCCGTCCGACGACACATCGTCTGAACAGATCGAAGACATCATGGCGATGTTGACCGATATGGGCATCAATGTGGTCGAGACGGAAGAAGAAACCGAAGACACCACCGAAGTAGCCGCGACCGCACAGACCGGTATCGCCAAGACGGCATCCAACACGCCTGCGTCGGCTGATCGTACTGATGACCCTGTGCGCATGTATCTGCGTGAAATGGGTACGGTCGAACTGTTGTCGCGCGAAGGCGAGATCGCCATTGCCAAACGCATAGAGGCCGGCCGCGAGGCAATGATCTCGGGACTGTGCGAAAGTCCCTTGTCGTTCCAGGCCATCATCATCTGGCGCGATGAACTGAACGAAGGCAAAATCCTGCTGCGCGACATCATCGATCTTGAAGCCACCTATGCGGGACCGGATGCCAAGAAGGTGGAAGCGCCAACGCCGGAAGAGCGCGAGCGCAAGGAGAAAGAAGCCCGCAAGGCGGAAGCGGACAAGCGTGAAAAGGCTGCTGAGGAAATGCGTGCCAAGTCGCGGTCACGCCGTGGTGGCGGTGATGACGTCTTGTCGGCTGACGATTTTGAGCCCGCTGAACAGCCAGACGATGATGAAGATGATGAGGACGAAGAGGCAAATGTATCGCTTGCCGCTATGGAAGCGGAACTGAAACCACACGTTCTTGAAACCTTCGACCGCATCGCCAAGACATACAAATCCCTGCGCAAGTTGCAGGATCAGGAAGTGTCCGAGAAGACTGCGCTGTCTCCGTCGCAGGGACGCCGCTATCGCAAGCTGCGCGAAGAGATCATCGAGGATGTGAAGTCCCTGTCGCTTAATGCGGCACGTATCGAAGCGCTGGTTGAGCAACTCTACGATATCAACCGCCGTCTGATCTCGCTGGAAGGCCGGCTGTTGCGCCTGGCTGAAAGCCACAAGGTGCCGCGCAAGATCTTCCTTGAGGAATATCAGGGCGAAGAGCTTGATGCCAACTGGCTGCGTCGTATTTCCCGGCTGTCCAAGCATGGCTGGAAGGACTTTGTGGCCAAGGAGAAGGATACGATCAAGGATATCCGCGAGGAAATCCATTCGCTCGCATCTGATACGGGCCTGCAGATACCTGAATTCCGGCGCATCGTGCACGCGGTGCAGAAGGGCGAACGCGAAGCCCGCATCGCCAAGAAGGAAATGGTGGAAGCCAATCTGCGCCTGGTGATCTCGATCGCCAAGAAGTACACCAATCGCGGCCTGCAGTTCCTTGATCTTATCCAGGAAGGCAATATTGGCCTGATGAAAGCGGTCGACAAGTTTGAGTACCGCCGCGGCTACAAGTTCTCGACCTACGCCACCTGGTGGATCAGGCAGGCGATCACCCGGTCTATTGCCGACCAGGCCCGCACCATCCGTATTCCGGTGCACATGATCGAAACGATCAACAAGATCGTTCGGACATCGCGCCAGATGATGCACGAAATTGGCCGGGAACCGACGCCTGAAGAGCTGGCTGAAAAGCTGTCGATGCCGCTGGAGAAGGTTCGAAAGGTGATGAAGATCGCCAAGGAACCAATCTCTCTTGAAACTCCGGTTGGTGATGAAGAAGACTCGCATCTGGGTGACTTCATCGAAGACAAGAACGCTATTCTGCCGATCGACGCGGCCATTCAGGCAAACCTGCGCGAGACGACGACCCGCGTGCTGGCCTCACTGACACCGCGCGAAGAACGCGTGCTGCGCATGCGCTTCGGTATCGGCATGAACACAGACCACACGCTTGAAGAGGTCGGCCAGCAGTTCTCGGTAACCCGTGAACGTATTCGCCAGATCGAGGCCAAGGCGCTCAGGAAACTGAAGCATCCAAGCAGGTCCCGCAGATTGCGGAGCTTCCTGGACAATTGACGCGATTGCAGCCGGGTTCGGCTGCAAGACTCTGGTCTTTCATAAAAGGTCGGGCAGTTTGCCCGGCCTTTTTCGTTGTGCGGACAAACCTTCCAACAATCGCTGCTGCGCCCTGAACTCGCGATGAATGCGGGTGTCACTTTCCGTTCAGGTCAAGTTGATCAATGTGCGGATCAGCGGGACGGGCGTAAAAAGTAACAAGAAGGAAACTGTCATGTACTCCCGCATAGTTACCCTTTCCACCATTGCTGCCGGACTGTTTATCCTGAATGTCGGATCGGCAAGTGCCGGCCTGCCGACCGGCTTTGTCAACGGACAGAACTGCAAGGGTTTTCATCACTCAGGAACGGCAAAAGCCAAGAAAAAATCTACGGCAAAACGGCGCGCCCGCGGCAAATGGGAATCCATTGCGCGCAAGAATTATGGCTGGAGCTTTCGCAAGTGGGGCAATGGCAAGTTCAAGCACTATGACTGCTCAAAGCCTGGCGGGTGGTGGCACTGCAAGGCTGCCGCTTATCCGTGCAAATAGGCCTGTTCAATAAAATGACTGACTGCCGGGCCCTGCATGAGCGTGGCCCGGCGTTTTGCTGCGAGTTTGCGGACTGGTCCGTCTTGTTCAGGCGGGCTTCTTCTTTTTGCGCGGTTTCTTCACTTTCGGTGGAAGCGAAGCTGCGAACTCTTTGGCCGCTGTGATGACCTCGGTGAGCTTTTCTCGATCATCCAGCAACGCCCGGGGCAGCGCAACATACTCGCGCATGGGCCGGCCCGGCATGGGTTCAAACTGCTTCGCACCGGCTTCGTCAATCAGCCGTCTGCGGTCATTTTCACCCAGCCGCACAATCAGCGCCTCCTGATGCAGGCCGGTGAACATGTTGCCGTTCACGAAAGCGCACGGATAGCCGAACATCTGCCGCTTCTCGATCGCCGGTTCATCTGGCAGGACTGAAGTAAACAGCTCAATCAGGTCGGCGGGCGACTTGCGCCATTTACTGTCAGTTGAAACCTTGGGGTCCGGACCCATCGATCTTATCCGTATTTATACTGCGGCTGCCATCCGTCCGGCCCGTCCTGCAGCAGGTTGAACATGTGCCAGATGGCACAATAATCGTCGAACGGTCCCATTGGCGTGGTGGCAACGCGGGTGATTTTGCCATCGTCCATGCGGAACGACGACAGGCCGGGATGCCAGCCGCCGTCCTCGCCGCGATATCCCATGTCCTCGGCAAAACTGGACCCCTGATGGGATACCATCGGGAAGCGCCACCCGCGCGATGCAGCGAATTTCTGCTGGGTTTCAGGTGTGTCGGGGCTGGAGATGCAGAATGCGGCGCGGTCTGCCAGGTGAGGGTAGATGCCGTTGAAGCCGTCGGCCCACAAGGTACAGCTGGTACACCCGGTGCCCATATTGTGAACCATCAGGAGGTCCGGTTTGCCGCCGAACAGATCGGACAGCAAGACATCGCCTTCAACTGTCTTGAAGGTGTAGTCGGTCACCTCATGGGGCTCTGACTTCATCAATTCGGTCATCTGCTTGCGAAGCTCGACGATACGCTGATGCAAATCTCCCAGCTTCTGCATATCGGGTTTGTGTATGGTCATGAACTGTTCTCCTCACGGGTGGGCTGCGGGCCTGTGTCCAGCAATGTGGCAAGCAGGTCGAACTGGTCCTGCCAGTACTGGGTGTATCTGTTGAGCCACACGGCTGCGTCGTAGAGCGGCCCGGTTTCGATGCGGCAGCGACTGATGCGGCCGCTGCGTTGCTGTTGCACCAGGCCGGCCCGCACCAGAACCTGGATGTGCCTGGAGACTGCCTGAAGCGAAATGTCGAAGGCAGACGCGATCTCGGACACAAGCAGTTCGCGATCCGCGATCATCTCCAGAATTGCGCGCCGGACCGGATCCGACAAGGCTGAAAACACGGCATCCAGACGATGCTCGGCGATATCGGTAACGTTGGCCGGTTCAGCTTGTGTCATACCGGTTAACTATCAACAATTATGTTGATAGTCAACGAGTTCGTTGATTGTTTGTATAGGGATTTGATCCTAGTTGCGTGACGATTTCCGAAAAGCGCCTGGTGATGTGCCGATGGCGCGCCGAAACGCCCGGCTGAACGCGTTGGTGTCGGAATACCCGGTGCGGCTGGCGATGTCGTCAAGGGCAAGGCTGGTTTCGGTCAGCATGCGGCGCGCCAGCAGCGTGCGGTATTGGGAAACATAGCCCATAGGAGTCGTCGCCATGGCCTGGCGGAACCCTGAGGCAAAAGCCGTGCGTGACTGGCCTGCGATCTGGGCGAGGGCCTCGATTGTCCAGTTCTGATCCGGGCTGTCATGAAATGCGCTGAGCGCCCGCTGCAGCCGCTGATCTGTCAGTGATGCCAGCGCGCCGCCTTCAACAAACGACTGGCTGATCCATTCGCGAAGCGCGTAGAAAAACAGCACCTCGGTCAACCGGTTCAGGATTATCAACGAGGCTTCGCGCATGGTGTCCAGCTCGGACTGTATGAGTGACGTGATGTTCGCGACATACTCGGGCCGTTCCGCCTCACTGCTGTGAACCGCCAGCAGTCCCGGTAACTGCGCGGGTATCAGGTCAGGGGAAAACGAAGTTATGCGGAAGTATCCGCACAACAATTGTGTCGACGAACCGGGCGCTGTTTGCGGTTCGAAAATGGGCACCGGCAGTGGTTCGGGACCCGGCACGTTGTGTGTCGAGTCCGGAACGAGGCCAGGCTCGCTTGAAATCACATGGGATTTCCCGCGTGGCACAATCACATAGTCACCCGCGTGTAGCTCAACCTCTTCGCTGCCATCTGACAGCCTGACCCAGGTCGAGCCGGCAACAACCAGATGAAAGCGGCAAATGCCCGGCTGTTCGACGACTTCCATGCTCCATGGCGCCAGCACCGATTTGGAGAAATACACCGTGCTGCGCGCATGGATCATGTCGAGAATTTTGCTGATTGTGTCCATGACTACGGACCTACTCCCGTCCTCCCCAATTGCCAATGTCGATCTTCCCGGTTTGTACGATCTGCAAGAACTCTAGGACGTTGAGCGCTGGCTGCAAGCGGCGATCATCGCGACACTGCATGGCAACCGGCCTTAGTGCCTGAAGACATCCAAGGAGAATTCACCATGAAGACATCTACCATAGTGGCTCTGGCTTTGGCAGGTGCTGCTGCGATGCTTTCCGTCGGCAGTGTGCACCAGACTGCCACGGCGCAAATGACCGACTGGGGTCCGAAGTGGACCAGTGACGGCAAACTGCAACTGCCCACCGGGTATCGCGAATGGATTTATCTGGGATCACCGCTTACACCCAATGCCCTGAACGACGGCAAGGCGGGTTTCCCTGAATATCATAACGTCTACATCCAGCCGCAGGCCTACAAGATCTACAAGCAAAGCGGCACATTTCCCGAAGGCACCATCATGCTGAAGGAATTGCAACTTGTGATGGAAAGCGAAGAAGCCGACGGATCGCGGACGGAAGTTTCAGGCCGCGGGTATTTTCCAGGCGCATACAATGGCATCGATATTGCCGTGAAAGACTCCAAGCGCTTCGCGGCAAGCAACAACTGGGGTTACTTCAACTTCGGCCATCACGCACCGCCTTATGCTGAAACGGCAGCAGCCGCACCAACCGAAAACTGCGCCCAGTGTCATATCGATAACGCCACCAAGGACATGGTTTTCACCAGGTTCTACGGGCCTTTGAACAACTAGGCCCGGCAGTGGCTTCATCAAAATAGCGGAGACGACGGATATGAAAATATCAAAAATCCAGGCCGGTGTCGGCATATTGGGACTGGCGATGACGGCAGGCCTTGTGATGGGGCACTTGCCGGTTACAAAGCAGGCCAATGCCGAAAGTGGACAGACAATCCGGCTTCCGGCCAACTTCAGGACCGATTATGAATTTCTCGGTGCCTGGGCGGTTTCAGGTGATGCAGATACGGGCGGCAAGATCGGTCAGCACATTGTTTATGCGTCACCGGGCACCGTGAAAGCCTATCGGAAAACCGGAAAATTTCCTGACGGCGCTGTGCTCGTAAAGGAGCTGTTCAATGGCAAGACCGAAGATCTGACAACTGGCAGCGCGACATCTGCGGCCGAATTGGCCGGATATTTCGTCATGGTCAAGGATGCTTCCGGCAACAAAACCGGCCCGTTGTGGGGTGACGGATGGGGCTGGGCCTTCTTCGGGGCGGATGACACCAGGCAGACAACGACAAAAGACTACAAGGCCGAGTGCCTTACCTGCCACGAACCGGTGCGCGACAGAGACCTTATCTACTCTTATGCATATCCGGTGCTGAAACCGTAGCCAGGTGTTGCTCCACTGACATATTGACCTGGATGCGACAACTGCTGGCGCGCTGATCTCGATACCCAGAAGTTCCCCTTCGGTTGGCGCGCCAGGTTTTTTTGCCTGGAACAACACCTTGAACCGTCGAAATCCGGCTTGCCCCGGTTTGACCGCCACTGCTATGACGCGCAGCAGGCATCAAATTTGAAACCGAGGGCACCTCTCTTATGACCGCAGCCGCAACCCGCAAACTCATCTCCCGTTACTATGCTGCCTTCAATGCGCAGGACACCGAGACCATGCTGGACTGTCTCGGAACAGGGTTCGTGCATGATGTAAGTCAGGGTGAACGGCGCAAGGGCAAGAAGCGCTTTGCCGAGTTTCTGGCGCATATGCACAATTGTTATCACGAGCAGTTGTCAGATATAGCGGTGATGACATCGACGGACGGGTCACGGGCTGCGGCCGAGTTCAAACTCAAGGGCAGGTATCTTGCAACCGATGAAGGATTGCCGCCTGCTGCCGGTCAGACCTACAAGCTGACGGTCGGGGCATTCTTTGAAGTCAAGGCCGGCAAGATCACCCGCGTATCCACCCATTACAGCCTGCCTGAATGGACCCGGCAGGTGGTCGGCTGACTGATGGGCGTGGACGTAAAACCGCTTGCCGGGCCCGCCTTCGAGGCGGCAATTCCCGCGCTGGCTGACCTTCGCATCAAGGTGTTTCGCGCCTGGCCGTATCTGTATGACGGTGATCTGGCCTATGAGGCAGCCTATCTCAGCCGGTTCAGGCATGCAGACCGGGCGTTTCTGGCTGCTGCCTTCGATGGTGACACAATCGTGGGAGCCGCAACAGCAGCCCCGATGGCAGGCGAGGCAGAGGAGTTTCGCGGACCGTTTGAACGTGCCGGCTTTAATGTATCGAAGATTTTCTATTTCGCTGAAAGCCTGTTGCTGCCGTCGTATAGAGGGCAGGGCACCGGCGTGGAGTTCTTCAAGGCACGAGAGGATCATGCCCGCAGCTTCGGCAGCTACAGCCATGCAGTATTTTGTGGTGTTGTACGTGCCGGCGATCATCCGATGAGGCCGGCTGATTATGTCCCACTGGACACCTTCTGGCGCAAGCGCGGATTCGAAAAGCTGGACGGCCTGACGACGGCCTATTCGTGGAGAGATGTCGGTGCCGGCGAAGAAACCGAAAAGCCGATGCAGTTCTGGATGAAACAGTTATGAGCCGTTCTCTCAAAATCGCCACTGCGCAGTATCCACTGGATGAACTGTCATCACAGGCCGAGTACGCTAACAAGATCACATGCTGGGTGGACGAAGCCGCAGCAGCAGGTGCGCAACTGCTGGTGTTTCCGGAATATGGCGCAATGGAGCTGGCGTCACTTGCCGGCAAGGATGCAGCAGCAGACCTGCAGGGTGCGATTGATGCGGTGTCTGAGCGATTGTCAATGCAGGCGGAACTCCACCAGCACCTGGCTGTCAGGCACAAGGTAACAATCGTTGCGGCATCCGGCCCGCAACGGCATGCGGATGGCAGCGCGACCAATGTAGCCAGGATGTTCGCACCGTCCGGCAAACAGGGTGAATATCACAAGCTGATGATGACGCCGTGGGAACGCGAGCCATGGCGTATCAATGCCGGACCGGCTGATGGATTGTGCGTGTTTGATCTTGGCCATGTGAAGGTAGGGCTGTTGATCTGCTATGACATCGAGTTTCCCCTGTTGTCGCGCGCGCTGGCGGAGGCCGGTGCGGAAATCATCCTGGCCCCATCCAACACTGAAACAGAACACGGCTACTGGCGGGTGCGAACCGGGTGCATGGCGCGCGCACTGGAAAACCAGGTTTATACGGTACACTCACCAACTGTCGGTGCCGCACCCTGGTGTCCGCCGGTCGAGATGAACGTTGGTGCGGCAGGCGTGTATGCTGCGTCTGATACAGGGTTTCCCGCCGGCGGGGTGATCGCGCTTGGCGAATTGAACAGGCCCCAGTGGGTCTATGCCGAGGTGGACCTTGACCTGTTGGAACAGGTGCGCGGATCAGGTGGGGTGCAAACCTACAATCACTGGGGAGAACAGCCCGGTGCGGCATTGCTTCCCGGCGCAAGGAGCGTTCTACTGGTCTAGTAAAGGCTGGCAACACAGACAAATGGGGTATGGGCGGAATGCTTGAGATTGCTCAGCAAAACCTGATTTCGCCCATGGTATTGTTCTTTGCCCTGGGCCTGTTTGCATCCTTTGTAAGGTCTGATCTCTCGATACCGGAAGCCATTGCCAAGACGATGGCGCTGTATCTGATGATGGCCATCGGTTTCAAGGGCGGCGTGGAGCTTTCCGGCAGTGGCCTTTCAGCAACCTTGTTCGCCGTGTTGATTGCAGGTGCCGTACTGTCAGCCCTGCTGCCGGTAATCGGTTTCGGCCTGTTGCGGGCCACCAGTGGTTTGTCGCGCGTCGATGCAGCGGCTGTTGCTGCCCATTATGGTTCAATTTCGATCGTTACTTTTGTCGCAGCCACACAGGCCCTGGCTACAGCCGGACTTGAATATGATGGCTACATGATTGCGGTTGCTGCAGTGATGGAAAGTCCGGCGATCATGATGGCTCTGCTGCTGGCCAAGCGCGCCAATGAGGCAAGCCCGACAGACGGACAGGGTACTCATATCGGCCGCGAAATTTTCTTCAACTCATCTGTGCTCATGCTGACGGGAGCATTTCTCATTGGTTACATTACCGGTAAGCCCGGACTGGAAACCATCGCGCCGTTTATTGTTGATCCCTTCCGCGGCGTGTTGTGCCTGTTCCTGCTGGACATGGGTCTGATCGCTGCGCGCGGGCTTCGCTCAGGACTTGGCAAGTTGTCCATGCCGGTGTTGTTGTACGGATTGTACATGCCGCTGGTCGGTGCGGGTGCTGGAGCAGGCGCTGCCATGTTGATTGGCCTGTCGGCTGGAAGTGCTGCCTTGTTGATTACGCTGTCAGCCTCGGCGTCCTACATTGCCGTACCGGCAGCTCTCCGGCTGGCGCTGCCTGAAGCCACGCCGTCGATCTATCTGACCCTGTCTCTGGGCATCACTTTCCCGTTTAATCTGGCAATTGGCATTCCACTCTATATCTGGCTTGCAGAGGTTTTGACATGACGCTGAAGACCCACGAGAAAAAGCGCATCGAAATCATGATCGAGGCAGCAGCGCTGCACCGGATTATCGAGGTGCTGGACCGCTTTGGCGTCACTGGATATACAGTCCTGCCGGCACTGGCCGGGCGTGGCATGTCAGGTGACTGGCAACGCGATGATGCCTTTGGCGATACCGCACGCATTGTGAGTGTGGTGTGCATTACAGATCCGTCCAAAGAGGAAGATGTCCTGTTGGCAACCAAGGATATTGTTGAACGCTATATTGGCATTGTGTCGGTTTGCGATGTAAAAGTGCTTCGCTCGGAGCATTTCTGAAACTGATACAAGATATGGAGCAATCAATTGAAGAGCTCTTTTCCAAAGCGTTTGAGCGATGGCTATCGCAGCTTCCGCACAGAGTCATTTGCCCGCGAACGGCAACGCTATGACACTTTGGCCGCAAACGGTCAGAAGCCGTCGATCATGATCATTGCCTGCTGCGATTCCCGGGCTGCCCCGGAGATTGTTTTTGATGCCAGTCCGGGTGAAGTTTTTGTCGTCCGCAACGTGGCGAACCTTGTGCCGCCATACGCGCCGGACGGCAATCATCATTCGACCTCGGCTGCGCTTGAATTCGCGGTGCTGCAATTGCATGTTGAGCATATCGTCATCATGGGCCATGGCCGCTGCGGCGGTATTTCTACAATTGTCAATCAAACCGATCCATTGAGCAGCGGTGACTTTATCGGTCAGTGGCTGACCCAGATTCGGGACCTGGCGCAGTTTGTGGAACGCGACGGTGGCAGTTCGGAGCATGACCATGAAACGCGGGTGGAACGAGCCAATGTCGAACATTCGCTGGCAAACCTGAGAACATTTCCCTGGATACGTCAGCGCGAGCAAAGTGGCGAGTTGGATGTGCATGGTGCGTGGTTCGATATCGCCCTTGGCGAACTGCATGTGCTTGACGACAGCAGTGGCGCCTGGTCCATGCTGGATGGCGCCGATCCGGCCTGATCTGTGCTTTCATATGGCAGAATTGATGCACGCAGTGGTTGCCAATCCCGTCACAAGTAGACATCATTAGCTTTCATAGAGCCTGAAACAGGCCGAAAAGTGCAGTTCATTGCTTAATGAGAGCAAATTTACTCGCACGACAGGGAGGATGTTTGTCATGTGTCACGTATTTGCGGGTCAGTCACCGTCCAACTATTCATTTGAAACACGATCGGTTCGCCTGATGGGGCACCCGACCAGTGTGCGTCTTGAAGCCAAATTCTGGGTTGTGCTGGAGCAACTGGCCGATGCCCAGGATATGCCAATGGCCAAGTTTCTGTCGGCCTTGTATGAAGAAGCCTCGGAGATCCATGGTGAAGTCAGCAATTTTGCGTCGCTTCTGAGATGCTGCTGCATCAATTTTCTCGACCCGTCATTTGATCATGGGCAGTTGGCGCAGGAAGCGCGCGATGCGCGCGCCAAGTTGGACGGCGTTGCTGCCGAGTGATAGCGCAAGTGGTGGTGCATGAACTCGCAAGCAAAGACTCACAATCTGCCTGCCAACTCGCTCAGCGTGGACGGGCTATCTGAGAAATACGCTGGAACTTCTTACGATAAGCTGCCGGAGACAACCCGGTGCCGCGCTTGAAGACGCGTCGGAATGAAGCGGGATCGTCATAACCAATTGCAGCGCCCACGTCGTCATTTGAAAGCCTGTCCGTCTCCAGCATCTGCTTTGCCTCCTCCACCCTGAGCGCTTGCACGTATTCTATAGGTGCAAAGCCAGTGGCCGCGCGGAACCGTCGTGAAAAAGTGCGGGCGTTCAGTCCCGAACGTTCCACCATTTTCTCCACCGGCCTGGTTGTCGCATAATGATCTGCGATCCAGATCTGGCAGTCGGAAATCGGACCATCGCTGGATTCCATGGGACGGGTCATCACCGAGTAGGGCGATTGACCTTCGGAGTGTCCGCTGATGAGGAAGACCTTGGCGGTTTCGATAGCCGTTTGATAGCCGCAGTAGCGTGCGATCAGATAGACGGCAAGATCATGCCAGGCGCTAACGCCTCCCGCCGTCACGATCCGGTCGGCCTCGGCCGCGAGACAGAGTATGGATTCATTGCGAAATGTCACCTCGGGAAAATGACGCTGAAACATATCGCGATAGGCCCAGTGCGCCGTTGCCTGATGTCCGTTCAGCAACCCGGATTCTGCCAGTAGCAGGGAGCCGGAACAAACTGATGTGAGCAATGCTGCCTCTTTGTGCATCAGTTTCAGCCAGCCAACCTCGCGGGGATATCGGCCTTTGGGTACATCATAAATCGACGTATACATGTCACATACGACAACCGCGTCCGCATCCCTGATCTGGCTGATTGCCAGGTGCGGCTCGACTGGAATGTTGCCTATACAATGGAATGGTTTTCCGTCGGCAGACACAATGCGAACATCCAGCAGTTCGTCACCTGGTTTTCCGTTCACCATGTCCGGATACACCGCACCCGCGGACAGCAGAACATCGTAAAGCCCGTAAAGAACCGAGGCGGATGTTTCCGGCGCAGCCAGCAACGCGATAAGCGGTTTCTTGTTTGAGCTCATGAGATTTTCCTGTCTGAAAAGGCACGGAATTGGCCATTTTGCCATTATCAGTTGTCCAATATGCCGTAGATTTGGCCAAATCGCCACTGATGCGTATGCGGATATTGCCGCAGTATCCGGCAATATCGTGAAAGGAATTGCATCATGGATAATTTGAATACAGGTCTGAACGAACCAATTGTCGGGTTTGCGGGTGAAACTCTTGTGCCCGGTGTGGCTGGATTTGATGAGGCGCGGTCTGTCTGGAACGCGATGATCGACAGGCAACCCGCCATGATTGCACGGTGCAAGGACGCTGATGATGTAATTGCTGCCGTCAATCATGCCCGTGCCAATGACTTGCCAATTTCCATCCGGGCCGGCGGCCACAATGTTGCCGGTCACGCGGTTGGTGACGGCGGCATGATGATCGACCTCAGCCAGATGCGCACCGTGGCCGTGGACACCGCGCGACGTATCGCACTGGTTGAAGGTGGTGCCCTGTGGCGGGATGTGGACGCTGCCACCCAGGCCCATGGCCTGGCCACGCCGGGTGGGCTCATTTCGGATACGGGTGTCGCCGGGCTGACCTTGTCAGGCGGGATCGGCTGGCTGCGGGCCAAGCATGGACTGTCGATTGACAATCTGGTTGCTGCCGATGTGGTCACTGCGGATGGCACACTTGTGCACACGGATGCTGGCAACAATCCTGATCTGCTCTGGGCGCTGAAGGGCGGGGGAGGCAATTTTGGTGTTGTTGTCCGGTTTGAGTTTACGCTGCACCCAATGGGGCCGGAGGTCATGTTTGCTGCTCCGATTTATGCCGTTGACGATGGGCCCGGTCCTATTCGTGCGTGGCGTGACTTCCTGGCCAGGCATGGCAACCGCATCGGGTCGGTCTGTGAATTTTCAACAGCAGCTGGTGAAGACTTTCCGGAGAAGTTCCACGGTAAGCGTGTCTATACCCTGGCCTGCGTCTATAACGGAGACGCTGCGGAAGGAGAGGCATTGCTGCAACCTGTTCGCGAGTTCGGTGACATGGTGACCGATTTCTCAGGCCGGATGGATTACTGTGACGTGCAACAGCTGTTCGACAC
>CALHUA010000094.1 GCA_938039915.1 uncultured Anderseniella sp. | reverse complement strand
GGCTGAAGCTGGTACCCAATGCACTGGGGAAGCAATATCAAAACAACAGGGATACCATCCGGCAGCTTTCTCAATCTCCGTTTCCAGCAGTTTTTGATAGTGCTGTCGCGAGCAAGATCGGTTCATTGTCGGAGGCTGGTTACATAAAGCACTCCAATTTTCCTAACTTTGGCATCATGATGCCATCAGGCATATCTGACGCGATGAAAACGCAGATTTATGCTCCAAACTGTTGATTGGGAAATGTTTATCTGCGTTCTGATTTCTACTCCTTGGGTGCCGTTCCGGTCGGCATCTTGCTACCGACCGTGAGTTACTCCGCATTCAGTATCTCATCCGCCTCAAACCGGTAACTGGCCGAGCAGAATTCACATTTCACGTCGATCTTGCCATCCTCGGCCATATGCGCCTTGTCGTCGGCAGGCATGTTGGCAAGAATGCCTTTCAGCCGGTCTGCCGAACAGGAACAATAGCGCTTCAGCTTCAGTTCCGGATAGACGGTAACACCGTCTTCGTGGAACAGCCTGTACAAGACACGTTCGGATGACAGCAGCGGATCGATCAGTTCATGATCCTCGACGGTTTCCAGCAACAGTTTCGCCTTGCGCCAGTTGTCGTCTTCGTCCACCTCCGGTTCGCCATTGCCGGACGGATCATCACCCGAATAGACCTGCATGGGGCTGATGCCGCCGTCTTCCGGCAGATGCTGGATCATGATGGCGCCGGCGCGCCATTTGTCGCCTTGCCCCGCGCGGCCGACCAGCGGGCCGGACGCCAGACGCAACAGGGTCGGTATCTGTTCGGACTGGCGGAAATAATCATGCGCTGCATCAACCAGCGTTGCATTGTCGAGACCGACAATGCCCTGATAACGCTCCATGTCCTCGCCCTGGTCGACCGTCATGGCGAGATGCCCGTTTCCGATCACTGACTGGGCAGTAACAGTACCTGCCGCCTCCAGACGTGCCAGTGCATCCACATCGACACGGGCGTAGCCCCTGACCTGGTCGGGTGATACGAAGTCCGCCACCAGCATGGACACCGGCCCGTCGGTTGACGTCTGCAGGATGAACTTGCCGTCAAACTTCAGCATGGCCCCGAACATGGCCACCAGTGCTACAGCTTCCGCCAGAACAGCAGAGGCGGGCATCGGATAGTCATGACGGTTCAGGATATCGTCCAGAATACCGCCAAGACGCACCACACGGCCACGCACGCCGAGCGGTTTGATATCAAACGGCAGCACCGCGTCTTCAACCGAAATCACGGTTGTTATGTCGAGCATCGAAGGTTCAGTCACGGTCCCGATTATCCTATAGTTTACCAAGGCACCAGCGCAGGATGGCCTTTTGCGCATGAAGCCGGTTTTCAGCCTCATCAAAGACGACAGACTGCGCCCCATCAATGACCGAGCCCGTCACTTCCTCTTCCCGGTGCGCCGGCAGGCAGTGCATGAAGACCGCATCCTTGCCGGCCCGCGCCATGAGGGCATCATTGACCTGGTAGGGCATCAGCAGGTTGTGCCGGTTGGTGGCGTCCTTGTCGTTCATTGAAACCCAGGTGTCGGTGACCACGCAGTCGGCTCCCGACACAGCGTCGTGCGGGTCGGTTCCCAGTTTCAGATTGACGCCATTGGCTTCAGCCCAGTCAAGCGCTGCTTCATCGGGAGCCAGTTCCGGCGGCGTGGCCACCCGCAGTTCGAAGTCCAGCTTGCCGGCCGCGTGGATCCAGGATGTCAGCACATTGTTGCCGTCGCCGACCCAGGCAACCGACTTGCTGGCTACGGAACCTTTATATTCCTGCAAGGTCAGCAGGTCCGCCATGATCTGGCACGGATGCGATGTATCGGTCAGCCCGTTGATCACCGGCACTGTTGCTTCCGCGGCAAGCTCGTGCAGGCTCTCCTCACCATGGGTGCGCAGCATGATGGCGTCGACCATGCGCGACAGGACGCGGGCTGTGTCGCCCACCGTCTCACCGCGGCCAAGCTGCAGGTCGGCCGCCGACAACACAAGCGATTCACCACCCAGCTGGCGGATCGCAACATCGAAAGACACACGTGTCCGGGTCGATGGTTTCTCAAAGATCATGGCCAGCACGTGGCCCTCAAGCGGGCGCTGGCCGTCCACCACCCCTTTTGGCAAACCGGCGCGGGCGCGCTTCGCAGACAATGCGCCGGACAGTATAGCATTGAGGTCGTCGGTCGAGACGCCCGAGATATCCAAAAATGATTTCGTTGTGTCAGACATGATAAATGCCGGAACCCTTTGTGCGAGACGCGAGCCTCGAATTGAAACGGAATTTCAGTTGCTGGCGGACGGTGATCGAAGCTGGCGGCAAGCTGCTTCAATGCGTGCCACAGCCTGGGACACCTCATCGGCGGTAATGATCAGCGGCGGCAGCAGACGCACAACATTGTCGCCGGCCGCCACGACCAGAAGGTCATTGGCAACGCAGGCGGCCTGTAGCTCGGTGTTTGCAACCTTGCATTCCAGGCCCAGCATCAGCCCCTTGCCGCGCACACCGGACAGCATATCGGGAAACTCGTCTGTCAGGCCTGCAAGCTTCTGGCTCAACAGCAACGACATCTGGCCTACATGATCCAGAAAGCCGTCTTCCAGCATCACATCGAGCACGGCATTGCCGATGGCCATGGCCATCGGGTTGCCGCCATAAGTAGACCCGTGTGTGCCTGCAACCATGCCTTTGGCTGCTTCCGTCGTCGCAAGACATGCACCCATCGGAAAGCCACCACCGATACCTTTTGCCGATGCCATGATGTCAGGCGCAATGGACGAATGCTGATGGGCAAACAACTTGCCGGTCCGCCCCATGCCACACTGGATCTCGTCAAACACCAGCAGGATGCCGTGCTTGTCACACAGTTCGCGCAAACCCTTGAGGCATTTGGCAGGCACAGGCCTGATACCGCCTTCGCCCTGGATGGGTTCGATCAGAATACCGGCTGTTTCAGGGCCGATGGCTTTTTCAACTGCTTCATGATCAGCAAACGGCACCTGGTCAAAGCCGTCAACGGCAGGGCCAAAGCCATCTATATACTTTTGCTGGCCGCCGGCGGCGATGGTCGCCAGTGTGCGGCCGTGAAAGGCGCCTTCAAACGTGATCAGCCGGAATTTCTCGGGGTGGCCGCAGGCTGCGTGGTACTTGCGCGCCATCTTGATGGAACATTCCATCGCTTCTCCACCGGAATTGGTGAAGAACACGGTGTCTGCAAAAGTTGCCTCGCAGAGGCGTTCAGCAAGGCGCTCGCCCTCGGGAATGCGATACAGATTCGACGTATGCCACAGCGTTTCAGCCTGTTTCTTGAGCGTGTCCACCAGATGCGGATGGCAATGGCCCAATGAGTTGACTGCAATGCCTGCCCCGAAATCAAGCATGGTGCGGCCGTCGGAAGACTTTACCCATGGCCCTTCGCCGCTTTCGATGGAAAACGCCGTGCGATTATAGGTGGGCAGAACAGCTTGTGTCATACTCAAACAGACCTTTCAGGACACGCCAAGCCTTCAAAACAGCAAACGCCACCGGCAAGCGGCGGCGCGAATATCGTCGAAAAGTCAGTATATTGTGTTTTTGACTCATTGGCAACGCGAACGCTTGAGTGAAAATTTGCCTTATTTGGTCTCAAAATCGCTCCATTCGACCTACCTGAGTCAGAACGCCGCATCGACCTGCCACAAAGCTGGGGATTAACTTGTCGTTAACCATGTTTTTGGGCCGAAGCTGGGGAAAACCGGTGAAATCCCCGGCCAGACTCTTGCGCCAGATTCAGCCTATTTAGTAGGGTCCCGATCACA
>CALHUA010000093.1 GCA_938039915.1 uncultured Anderseniella sp. | reverse complement strand
GCCAATGGCAATTGCACCGATGTAGAACGGCTCCGGCAATTGTCCGATAACAGCCGTATCCACCACGCCCAGCAGGGGCTGTGATACGTTGGCCAGCATGATCGGCACCGCCATCGTGACAACTGATTTATGTGTGATCGGTGTCATGGGCGCATTGGCATTTGAGACCGCGTGATTGTCAACTGCAATGCGGATCAAACCTCGTATACTACTGACACATGGACATCAGCGTCTCACATAAGTCATCTGCGCAAACCGGGTTGCCCAAAGTCTTTGCCGACTGGTTTGCCGAGCGTGGCTGGCAGCCCCGCAGCCACCAGCTGGACATGCTGGATACCGTATCTGCCGGCCGGTCCGCGCTGCTTATTGCGCCCACCGGCGGCGGCAAGACGCTGGCCGGGTTCCTGCCGTCGCTGATAGAATTGGCGCAAGGTGCCGCCGGCAACGGGTTGCATACGCTTTATGTGTCGCCGCTCAAGGCACTGGCCGTCGACATCACGCGAAACCTGGAAGCGCCGATCAGCGAGATGGGCCTCGACATCCGCATTGAAGCGCGCACCGGTGATACGCCAGCCCACAAGCGCCAGCGCCAGAAGACCAATCCGCCGGATATCCTCATCACCACGCCGGAACAGGTATCCCTGCTGATCACCCAGGACGGTGCTGAACACTATTTCGCCAACCTGAGGGTAGTCATTCTGGATGAACTTCATTCCATGGCACCGACCAAGCGCGGCTGCCTCTTGGCATTGGCCCTGGCACGGCTGCACCGGTTTGCGCCCGGCCTGAGGCGCGTTGGATTGTCTGCCACGGTCGCAAGTCCGGACACTTTGCGGGCCTGGCTGATGCCGCAGGATGAAGCAGGCGTCGAGCATATGGCGGCCTTCGTGCGGGCACCGGGCGGGGCCGAGCCGGATATCGCCATCATGCGCTGTGACGATGAGGTGCGGATGCCGTGGTCGGGCCACAGCAGCGCCTACGCGCTTCCCGACATCTATGAAGCAGTCAAGTCTGCCGGCATGGCGCTGGTGTTCACCAATACCAGGTCGCAGGCGGAACGTATTTTCCACGAACTGTGGACCCTGAACGAGGACGCCTTGCCGATTGCCCTGCATCACGGCTCGCTGGATGTCTCGCAGCGCCGCAAGGTGGAGGCTGCCATGGCGGCAGGCTCGCTTCGCGCCGTGGTGTGCACGTCCACCCTCGACCTTGGCATTGACTGGGGCGATGTGGATCTCGTCATCAATGTCGGTGCGCCCAAGGGCTCAAGCCGCATCCTGCAGCGTATCGGCCGTGCCAACCACCGCTATGAAGAGCCCTCGCGCGCCCTGCTGGTGCCGTCGAACCGGTTTGAGGTTCTGGAATGCGAGGCGGCACGGGTTGCAGCCTATGAAGGCGCGCAGGATGGTGAAGGCCCCGCGGAGCTGAAACGCGATGTGCTGGCACAGCATATTATGGGGTCCGCCGTGGCAGCCCCTTTTGCGCCGGACGAGCTTTATGCCGAAGTAAAGTCCGCATGGCCGTACCGGAACCTGGCCCGCGAAGACTTCGATCAGGCCGTGGATTTCGTGTCGACCGGCGGTTACGCGCTGAAAACCTACGAACGCTTTGCCAGGCTGAAACAGATGCCTGACGGGCGCATGCGCCTGACCCATCCCCGGCTCGCGCAATCCTATCGCATGAATGCCGGCACAATCGTCGAAGCCGAGATGCTGAAGGTCAAGCTGGCCGGCAAACGGCGCTCGTCCGCCGGCAAGCCTCTGAACAAATGGGGCGGCAAGGTCCTGGGCGAAGTGGAAGAATGGTTCGTCGAGCAGTTGCGCATTGGCGACACCTTCCTGTTTGCCGGACAGATACTGCGCCTGGAAGCGGTCGAGGAACTCAACGCACTGGTCAGCCGGGCCGATGCAACCGAGCCGATGATCCCGTCTTATCAGGGCGGCAAGTTTCCCTTGTCGACCTACCTGGCGGGCCGGGTGCGCGCCATGCTGGCTGACCCTGCAAGCTGGCAATACCTGCCCGAACAGGTGCGCGACTGGCTGAAGGTGCAACAGTGGAAGTCGGTGTTGCCGCAACCCCACCAGATGCTCATTGAGACCTTTCCGAAGGCCAACAAGCATTACCTGGTGTGCTACCCGTTCGACGGCAGGCTGGCGCACCAGACCCTCGGCATGCTGCTGACCCGGCGGCTGGAGCGCGCCGGCATGCAGCCATTGGGCTTTGTGTGCAATGACTATGCCTTGTCCGTGTGGTGTGTCCGCGATGTATCCCTTGCCGTCGAGACCGGCAGACTGTCGCTGGAGCAATTGTTCGACCAGGACATGCTGGGCGACGACCTGGATGCCTGGCTGGCGGAATCAATGCTGATGAAGCGCACCTTCCGCACTTGCGCCATCATTGCCGGCCTGATCGAGCGGCGCTGGCCGGGCCAGGAAAAGTCAGGCCGGCAGATGACCGTGTCCGCCGACCTGATCTACGACGTGCTGCGCACCCATCAGCCCGATCACTGGCTGCTGAAGGCGGCGTGGGATGACGCGGCATCCGGCCTGATTGATGCAAAACGGCTGGCAATGATGCTGGCGCGCATCAAGGGAAACATCATCCACAAGGCGCTGGAACAGGTATCTCCCCTGGCGGTGCCGGTGATGCTTGAGATCGGACGCGAACCGGTTTATGGCGAAGCCCATGACGCTCTGCTTGCCGAAGCCGCCGACGACCTTGTTGACGAAGCCATGCGGCTCGTCTGACGCCATGGCCGTGCGACTTGGCGATATCGAATTTGTCCCGTGCCTGTCGGGCGCGCTTTATGTGCCGGCCT